>NZ_CP121648.1:4760000-5087500 GCF_029714205.1 Methylobacterium sp. CB376
AACCGTCTGCGCGTCGACCGACATGACACCCCGCTTCGCGTGGAGGATCCGGCCCGTCCGGCCGTCCGCGGGGCGCTATAGCACCGGCTTTCGCGCCGTCGCAACGGCAGCGGGTCCGGAGCGGAGCGTGCCCGCCCGGTCGCAGCGCCGCCGGGCCGCCGCGCGCCCCGGCGAAGGGCGGGCGCCGCCCGCGCCACGCCCGGACAGCTCATTCGTCGAGACGCACAGCAAACGGCAACGATAAACCGGCTCCTCGGACGTCGAGCGACCTGGCGCCGAGGTCGAAAACGGCCGCTTCCGCTGCGGCGATCAAGCATTGCCCAGTTCGTGGTGACTGTTGACAGCGCCGCGATGACGAGTCAGTGGACGGCGTAGCCGGAGCGGCTGGCCCGCCCGGCCGCACTCATCCGCGAACCACCACCGACGATGCCAAGCGACAGTCACAGTCGATCGACCGCGCCGCGTGCGCCGGTTCCCGCTCGCTCGGCCGCCTGATCGAGGCGCTCTTGGCTGGCGTGATCGGCGAAGCGGCCGGTCGACACCAGATGCGCGATGACAGATCCGAACTCGTTCCCCGCCGGTCCCGGCGGAACCGCAGCGGCGCGCCCCGCCGGTCGCGCGCGTCGGCAGCCCTGCGCGGCGCGCCGCTCGGCCCGGCCGGTCCGCCGCCGGCCGCTCTCCCGCTCCCATCCGTGAGGTCGCGATGCTCGATGCGCGTTCGATCGTCGATGCCACGCGCCGCGCGCCCCTCGGCGTCGGCCGCGTCGGCGCCATGCTGATTCCCAACGGCTACGATGTCGCGGCCTTCCTGGTCGTCATCGGCGGCCTGATCGCGACGCTGCACGGCGTGCACGAGATGCGCGCGCCGCTCGCCGCGCTCGACGGCGAGCCGGTGCGCCTCGATCCCTGGCTGCTGCCCGACTACGCCCTGCGCACGACCTTGCGCCTCTTCGCCGCCATGGCGGCCTCCCTCGTCTTCACCGTCCTGGTCGCCCCGCTGGCGGCCAAGAGCCGGAAGGCCGAACTCGTCATCGTTCCGGCCCTCGACATCCTGCAGTCGGTTCCGGTGCTCGGGTTCCTGAGCTTCACGGTCGCCTTCTTCCTCGGGCTGTTCCCGGGCCGGCAGCTCGGGGCGGAATGCGCGGCGATCTTCGCGGTATTCACCGCCCAGGCCTGGAACATGGCCTTCTCGTTCTACCAGTCGCTCAGGAACCTCCCGCGCGACCTTACCGAGGTCACCCGCCACTTCCGGCTCTCGCCCTGGCAGCGCTTCGTCCGCCTCGAGGCACCCTTCGCGGTGCCGGGGCTGGTCTGGAACGCGATGATGTCGATGTCGGGGAGCTGGTTCTTCATCGTCGCGTCCGAGGCGATCTCGGTGGGGGACACCAGGATCACCCTGCCGGGGATCGGGGCGTGGCTCGCCCTCGCCATCGACCGCAAGGACCTCGCCGCCATCGCCTGGGCGGTGGCCGCCATCGCGGCGGTGATCCTGCTCTACGATCAGCTGGTATTCCGGCCGATCGTCGCCTGGGCCGACAAGTTCCGCTTCGAGCAGACCGCCGCGCAGGCGCGGCCGCGCTCCTTCGTCTACGATCTCCTGCGGCGCACCCGCGCCCTGCGCGGAATCGCGGCGCTGGTCGGCGCCGCGGCGGCGCTCCTCGGCAGCGTGATCCGGGCAGCCGCGCCGTTCCGGCGCGCCTCGTCCCTTCTCCCCGCGACGCGCAAGCTTCGCCTGGCCAAGCCTCTTCTGGCCAAGCCTCTTCTGGCGACGCTCGCCGACCGGGCGTGGCTCGTCGCGGTCGTCGCGCTCGCCGCCTCCGCGCTCTGGATCGCGGCGGACTTCGTGAGGGCGACGCTCGGCCTCGGCGACCTCGTCGAGGCCGTCGCACTCGGCGCCCTGACGCTGCTGCGGGTCGTCGTGCTGATCGCCGTCGCCTCGGTCATCTGGGTCCCGATCGGGGTGTGGATCGGCCTGCGCCCGGCCGTCGCCGAGGCGACCCAGCCGCTCGCGCAGTTCCTCGCCGCCTTCCCGGCCAACATCCTGTTCCCCTTCGCGGTGGTCGCCATCGTGGCGACGGGCGCCGATCCGAACATCTGGCTCTCGCCCCTGATGGTGCTCGGGACGCAATGTTACATCCTGTTCAACGTGGTGGCGGGGGCGAGCGCGTTCCCGACCGACCTGCGCGAGGCCGCGACCCTGTACCGGATGCGCTCCTGGCAATGGTGGCGCGACGCGATCCTGCCGGGGATCTTCCCCTACTACGTGACCGGCGCGCTCACCGCCTCCGGCGGGTCGTGGAACGCCAGCATCGTGGCCGAGGTGGCGAGCTGGGGCGACACCAAGCTCAAGGCCGCCGGGCTCGGCGCCTACATCGCCCAGGCGACGGATGCGGGCGACTACCCGCGCGTCGTCCTCGGCGTGGCGGTGATGAGCCTGTTCGTCGTCGTCTTCAACCGCCTCGTCTGGCGCCCCCTCTACGCCTACGGGGAGCGCCGCTTCCGGCTCGCCTGATCGCGGCCGCGGATGTCCCGCGCGGCGCTTGAGCGACGCCGACATCCGCATGGCCACGCAATCCGTCGGATTTCCTATCAATCCGAAAGGTCTCCAGCATGGACGCCCACACCCCGGTTCCCCGCCCGCGCAGCTCCGACGCGCCGCTCGTCTCCGTCGCGGGCGTCCAGCACCATTACCGCAAGGGCAACGCGTCCGACCTTCTGGTTCTCGACGAAGTCAACGTCGACCTGCGGGCGGGCGAGATCGTCTCCCTGCTCGGCCGCTCGGGATCGGGCAAGTCGACCCTGCTGCGCATCATCGCCGGCTTGATGCCGCCGAGCCGGGGACGGGCGCTGATCAACGGCCGGCCGGTGACCGGTCCGGCCCCCGAAGTCGCCATGGTGTTCCAGTCCTTCGCGCTGTTTCCCTGGCTGACCGTGCTGCAGAACGTGGAGGTCGGCCTCGAGGCGCAGGGCGTGGCGCCGGCCGAGCGGCGCAAGCGCGCGCTCGCGGCGATCGACCTCATCGGCCTCGACGGGTTCGAGAGCGCCTATCCGAAGGAATTGTCCGGCGGGATGCGCCAGCGGGTCGGGCTGGCGCGCGCCCTCGTCGTCCATCCCGAGATCCTGCTGATGGACGAGCCCTTCTCGGCCCTCGACGTGCTCACGGCCGAGACCCTGCGCACCGACCTGCTCGACCTCTGGATCGAGGCCCGCATCCCGACCCGCTCGATCCTGCTCGTGACGCACAACATCGAGGAGGCCGTCCTGATGAGCGACCGCATCCTGGTCTTCTCGTCGAATCCCGGCCGGGTGGTGGGGGATATCCGGGTCGACCTCCCGCAGCCGCGCAACCGCCTCGATCCGGCCTTCCGGGCGCTGGTGGACGACATCTACGCCCGCATGACCATGCGCCCGCCCCAGCCGGCCGGGCCGGGCGGGCACGGCAAGCCCGAAGGGTTCCCGGGCACCGGCATCGGCATGGTCCTGCCGCGCGTCTCGACCAACCTGCTGGCGGGCCTGATCGAGGCGGTGGCCGGCGAGCCCTACCGGGGCACGGCCGACCTGCCGGCGCTCGCGAGCACGCTGCAACTCGAAGTCGACGAGCTCTTCCCGATCGCCGAGACCCTGCAACTGCTGCGCTTCGCCGAGCTGGAGGGCGGCGACATCACGCTGACACCGGCGGGGCGCCGCTTCGCGGAGAGCGCCGTCGACGAGCGCAAGCAGCTCTTCGCCCAGCACCTGATCGCGTACGTGCCGCTGGCCGCCCATGTCCGGCGCGTGCTCGACGACCGAGCCTCGCATGCGGCCCCGCGCCGCCGGTTCCAGGACGAGCTGGAGGATCACATGTCGGCCCAGTACGCGCAGCAGACCCTGCAGGCCGTGATCTCCTGGGGGCGCTACGCCGAGGCCTTCGCGTATCACGAGGCGAGCGACACGTTCAGCCTGGAGGATCCCGCGTGATCCGACATCCGAGGGATTGCGTCGCCATCTCCCCTTTCGGCCATGCGGATATCGGCGTCGCTCAGGCGCCGCGCGGGCTTGGCAGACGCTGTCCGGACGTGATCGTCCGGACAGCGGATGAGGCCCCTCGCTCACCGGTGCTCCCGGTCCCCCGGCCCAGGTCCACCGGCGCGAGCTGCGCGATCTTCCGATCGTCGCGGCCGAGATCCTCGACCTCGATCGCGGGCGGGCGGAAATTCTGCCGGGCGCGGGCGGTCCCGGCGAGCAGCACCTCCGCGGCGAGGGCGAGCATGAGCTTGTGCCGGCGCGGCATCGCCCGGCGCCGGGCCGGGGCCAGGACGATGCGGGGCAGGGCCTCGCGGATCGGGTGGGGACGGGCGACCCCCGCGGCCCGGACCGGGATGATCGCCGCGGCCGGGACGCGCTCGCGCGGGGAGGGGATGGCGGGGGCCGGTTGGCGGGCCGGTCCCGGCGCGGCCCGCCCACCGCCTCGATCGCCCCGTGCGGCACCCGCCGGCGCCCCTCGGGGTCCGGGAAGCGGCCCGCCGCCGGCGGGAGGGGCCCGCGCAGCGGCTCGACGCGGCCGTCGAGGTCGATCGCCTGCCAAGCCCCGGGGCCGGCGGCACCGACCAGGAGCGACGTCGCGAGGGAGTAGCGGGACAAGGGCGGCCTCGATGCGCTGAGGATTAATGCCGGGTTAACGCCCCGCGCCCGCCCCCGCCACGGTAACCTTCCGTTAACGTTAAGATCTGCCCGATCAGGCGATGGTGACGGCCGTGCCCTTGTGCGGCACGACGACCTGGACGCCGCTGCCGTCGAGGGCCGCCACGAAGGCGTCGGCCGAGGCCGCGATGATCGGGAAGGAGCCGTAATGGCAGGGGATCACCGCCCGCGGCGCGAAGAACTTGCGCACCGCCAGGGCCGCCGTCTCGGCCCCCATGGTGAAGCGGTCGCCGATCGGGACGATCAGCACGTCCGGCCGGTAGATCTCCTGGATCAGGGCCATGTCGCCGAAGATGTCGGTGTCGCCCATGTGGTAGACCGTCGGCTCGCCCGGCGCCCGCACGACGACGCCGTTCGGCAGGCCGAGCGGCACGGTGACGCCCGCCTCGCTCATCCCGGCCGAGTGGTCGGCGCGCACCAGCGTGACCTTGAATCCGCCCTGGTCGGTGGTGCCGCCGGTGTTCATCGGGTCGAAATTGGTCAGGCCCTTGGAGCCGAGCCACATGCAGAGGTCGTAATTGGTCACAACCTTGGCGCCGGTCTCGGCCGCCACCGCCAGGGTGTCGCCGACATGGTCGCCGTGGCCGTGGGTGATCAGGATGTGGGTCGCGCCCTCGACCGCCCTGGCGCGGGCCGCGTCGCCGCCCTCGAAGGCCGGGTTGCCGGTGAAGAAGGGATCGATCAGGACGTGGCTCTCGCCGAAATCGAGGCGGAAGGCCGAGTGGCCGAACCAGGTGATGCGCATGAGGAGGACTCCCGGATGAACGCCCCCTACTTAAAGCCCAGGCCGCGGCCGTGAACCGGGAGAGTGTCGCGGCCTTCGCGGAATCCTCGCGGGAGGCGGGGAGGCGGCTGCTCGGCCTCGACCTCGGCACGAAGACGATCGGGCTCGCCCTCTCGGATGTGGGCCGGCGCATCGCCTCGCCGCTGGAGACGATCCGGCGGGTGAAGTTCACGCCCGATGCCCGGCGCCTGGCCGCGATCGCGGCCGAGCACGGCGTCGGCGGGCTGGTGGTCGGGCACCCCCTCAACATGGACGGCAGCGAGGGCCCCCGGGCCCAGTCGACCCGGGCCTTCGTGCGCAACCTCGCGCCGATCCTGCCGCTGCCGGTGCTGCTCTTCGACGAGCGGCTGTCGACGGCGGCGGTCACCCGCACCCTCCTGGAGGCCGACGCGTCGCGGGCGCGGCGGGGGAAGCTCGTGGACAAGCTCGCCGCCGCCTATATCCTGCAGGGCTGCCTCGACGTGCTCGCCGGGCTGGAGCCGGAGGAGCCGGACGGGGTGATGATCCCGCCGGAGTGATGCCGCCGGTCACCGAGAGATGACCGCCGGCATCGGGTGCCTCAGCGCAGCGACACGCTCCCGCCCCCGTGCCGGGTGACCAGCCCGTCGAGTTCGAGTTCGAGCAGCAGGCCCTGGACGCTGCGCGCCGACAGGCCGGCCTGCCGGCCCAGCGCGTCGACCGCCACCGGCGAGGGGCCGAGCAGGGCGAGCAGCCGGGCGCGGTCGTCGGGCGGAGGCGGCTCCTCCGCCTCCTCGTACAGGCCCTCGGGCGCGGCCGGCTCGGGGTCCTGGGCGAAGAAATCCGTCTCGTCCCAGTAGAGGGCGGGCTCGGCCGCGCGCTCGCCGTCCTCGGCGCCGCCGGGCGGCCGCCCGCCCGCCACCAGCGGCATCAGCACGGACAGGACGTGGTCCGGGTCGCCGCACAGGGTCGCGCCCTGGCGGATGAGGTCGTTGGTGCCCTCCGCGCGCGGGTCGAGGGGCGAGCCCGGCACCGCGAAGACCTCGCGGCCCTGCTCCAGGGCGAAGCGCGCGGTGATGAGCGAGCCCGAGCGGCGGGCGGCCTCCACCACCACCGTGCCGAGGCACAGCCCCGAGATGATGCGGTTGCGGCGCGGGAAGTCGCGCCCGCGCGGCTCCCAGCCGAGGGGCATCTCGGCCACGATCGCCCCGCCCTGGGCCAGGATGCGGGCGGCGAGCGCCTCGTGCTCGGCCGGGTAGATGCGGTCCTGGCCGCCGGCCAGCACGGCGGCGGTGCCGGTCGCCAGGGACGCCGCGTGGGCGCGGGCGTCGATGCCGCGGGCGAGGCCCGAGACGACGCAGAAGCCCGCCGCCCCGAAGGCCTGCGCGAGGCGCTCGGCGAAGGTCATCCCGGCCGCCGAGGCGTTGCGGGATCCGACCACGGCGATGCAGGGGCGGGCCAGGACCGCGGCCTCGCCGCGAAGGGCGATGAGGGGAGGGGCGTCGTCGGTGGCCCGCAGCGGCGCCGGGTAGGCCTCCTCGCCGAGGGCGACGAAGCGCACGCCGAGCTTCGCGGCGGCGGCGACCTCGCGCTCGGCCTCCGCCCGGCTGGGGATCCGGATCGGCTTCCGGCGCGCGCGGGCGAGGTCCGGCAGCGCCTCCAGGGCGGCGCCCGCCCCGCCGAAGCGGTTCACGAGGCCGCGGAAGGTGCGCGGCCCGATCCCCTCCGCGCGGATCAGGCGCAGCCAGTCGAGGCGCTGAGCGTCCGTGAGTTGCAACGACGGCTCCCCTGCGGCAGGGCAGGGGATCGTCTCAGCCCTTCTGCCCGATCCGCCCCTCCGTGCCCGCCATGAGGCGGCGGATATTGGGGGCGTGCTTCCACCATAGCAGCAGGGCGAGCCCCACGAACAGGAGCGCGACGCGGTTCTGGCCCATCGCCCAGAGCATCAGCGGGGTGGTGGCGCTCGCCGCGAGCGCCGAGGCCGAGGAGTAGCGCAGCAGGAATGCGAGGCCGAGCCAGATCACCGCGAAGCCGAGGACGGCCAGGGGCGCGAGCGCGAGGAGCACGCCGATGAAGGTCGCCACGCCCTTGCCGCCCTTGAAGCCGAGCCAGACCGGGAAGAGGTGGCCGAGGAAGGCGCCGAGCCCCGCCGCCAGGGCGGCGTCCGGCCCGAACAGCCCGGCGGCGACCAGCACCGCGGCGGTGCCCTTGAGGGCGTCTCCCACCAGCGTGGCGGCGGCGAGCCCCTTGCGGCCGGTGCGCAGGACGTTGGTGGCGCCGATATTGCCCGAGCCGATCGCCCGCACGTCGCCGAGCCCGGCGAGGCGGGTGAGGATGAGCCCGAAGGGGATCGCGCCGAACAGGTAGCCGAGCCCGAGGGCGGCGAGGAGCGGCCAGAGCGGGACCCCCATCACGCGGCCGCCGCGTGCCGGTAGGCGACCGCGCCGCCGACCAGGGTGAGCAGGGCGCGCCCCTGCAGCCGCGCCTCGTCGAAGGGCGAGTTCTTGGAGCGCGACTTCAGCTGCCGCTTGTCGAGCCGGTAGGGCTCGTCGGGGTCGAACAGGACGAGGTCGGCCGGGGCGCCCTTGGCCAGGGATCCGCCGTCGCGGCCGAGGACCCGCGCGGGCTCGCGCGCCAGGGCGGCGAGGAGGCGCGGGAGCGCGACGTCGCCCGCGTGGACGAGGCGCAGGGCGGCCGCCAGCAGGGTCTCGATCCCGAGCGCCCCGTCCGCCGCCTCCGCGAAGGGCAGGCGCTTCGTCTCCACGTCCTGCGGGTTGTGGTCGGAGACGATCACGTCGATGACCCCCTCGTTCAGGGCCTCCACCACCGCTCTGCGGTCCTCCTCGGTGCGCAGGGGCGGGGAGAGCTTGCAGAAGGTGCGGTAGTGGCCGATGTCGTTCTCGTTGAGGACGAGGTTGTTGATCGAGACGCCGCAGGTGACCGGCAGGCCCGCCTCCTTGGCCCTGCGCACGATCTCGACCGAATCGGCGCAGGAGATCATGGCCGCGTGATAGCGGGCCCGGGTCAGGCGCACGAGGCGCAGGTCGCGCTCCAGCAGGATCGTCTCGGCCTCGCGCGGAATGCCGTGCAGGCCGAGCCGCGAGGCCATCTCGCCCTCGTTCATCACCCCGTCGCCGACGAGGTCCGGCTCCTCGACGTGCTGCATCAGCAGGGCGCCGAAATCCCGCGCGTAGGTGAGGGCGCGGCGCATCACCTGCGCGTTCGTCACCGCCCGCAGACCGTCCGTGAAGGCGACGGCGCCGGCCTCGCCGAGGAGCCCGAACTCGGTCATCTCGCGCCCGGCGAGGTGCTTGGTGATCGCGGCGGCGGGCAGGACGTTCACGCTCGCGGTGTCGCGGGCGCGGCGCAGCACGAAGTCGACGATGGCGGGCTCGTCGATCACCGGGTTGGTGTCGGGCATGCAGACCAGGGTGGTGACCCCGCCGGCGGCGGCGGCGGCGCTGGCGCTGGCGAGGGTCTCCCGGTGCTCGGCGCCGGGCTCGCCCACGAAGGCGCGCAGGTCGGTGAGGCCGGGGGCGAGGACGTGGCCGCCGCCGTCGATCACCTCCGCGCCCTCCGGCGCGGCCGGGACGGCGCCCCGCTGGACGTCCGCGATGCGGCCGTCGCGGATCAGGACGGCGCCGGGCTCCTCGCGTCCGGCGACCGGATCGAGGAGGCGGGCATTGGTGATGACGAGTGTCATGGGTCGGACAGCTCCGCTGCGGGCGCGCGCACGGCGGCGAGGAGGGCGTCGAGAGCGAGCCGGATGCTCCCGAGAGCCAGATCGGTGGGGACGGGGAGCGCGGTGGGGCCTCGGTGTCTCGGCCGGGATTCCCGCTCGGCACGCCGCACGGCGACCTCCATCCATCCGCGCAAGGGCACCCCCTCTCCCGGCTCACCGGGTTCGCCGCCCTTCCCCTCCGGCGCGGGAGGGGCGGGGCCGCCGATACCGAAGGTTCACCCCTCAACCCCTGTCAAGCGTTCGGCAGATGCGTCGCCAGCGCCTCCAGCACCGCCATCCGCACCGCCACGCCCATCTCCACCTGTTCGCGGATCAGCGACTGCGCCCCGTCCGCCACGTCGGAGGCGATCTCGACCCCCCGGTTCATCGGGCCGGGATGCATCACCAGCGCGTCGGGCGCGGCGAGGCTCAGCTTCTCGCCGTCGAGGCCGAAATAGCGGAAATACTCCTTCACCGAGGGCACGAAGGAGCCGTTCATGCGCTCGCGCTGCAGGCGCAGCATCATCACGATGTCGGCGCCCGCGAGGCCCCGGCGCATGTCGGTGAAGACCTCGACGCCCATCCGGGCGATGCCGGGCGGCAGCAGCGTCGAGGGGCCGATCACCCGCACCCGGGCGCCCAGGGCCTGCAGCAGGATGATGTTCGAGCGCGCGACCCGCGAGTGCAGGACGTCGCCGCAGATCGCCACCCGCAGCCCCTCGATCCGGCCCTTGTTGCGCCGGATGGTCAGCGCGTCGAGGAGCGCCTGGGTCGGGTGCTCGTGGGCGCCGTCGCCGGCATTGACCACCGCGCAATCGACCTTGCGGGCGAGGAGGTGCACCGCGCCGGCCTGATGGTGGCGCACCACGATGATGTCCGGCCGCATCGCGTTCAGGGTCGCGGCGGTGTCGATCAGCGTCTCGCCCTTCTTCACCGAGGAGGAGGCGACCGACATGTTCATCACGTCCGCCCCGAGCCGCTTGCCGGCGAGCTCGAAGGAGGATTGCGTGCGCGTCGAGGGCTCGAAGAACAGGTTGATCTGGGTGCGCCCGCGCAGGGTCGCGCGCTTCTTCTCGACCTGCCGGCTGATCTCGACCGCCTCATCGGCCCGATCGAGCAGCGCGACGATGTCGAGCGGGCTCAGCCCCTCGATGCCGAGCAGGTGACGGTGCGGGAATCCCGGGCGGGTCGGCGGCGTGCTCATGCTGGCCCTGGCCTATAGGAGCAGGGCGGAAGCGCCGCAAGCAGGGCAGGCCCGTCCTTCCGGGCATTTGACAATGGCCGCACCTTCACCCACTTCTCGGGCCCGAGGCGCCTCCCCCGAGCGCCGGCGTCCGCCACATCGAGAAAGACCGCAGCGGTCTGCTTGGGAAGAGGCAAGCCGTTCATGAAAGTCGTCGTCGTCGAGTCGCCCGCGAAGGCCAAGACGATCAACAAGTATCTCGGCCACGACTACGAGGTCCTGGCCTCGTTCGGGCACGTGCGCGACCTGCCGGCGAAGGACGGCTCGGTCGATCCCGAGCAGGACTTCAAGATGCTCTGGGAGCTGGAGGAGCGCGGCGCCAAGCGGGTCTCCGAGATCGCCCGGGCGGTCAAGGGCGCCGACACGCTGATCCTCGCCACCGACCCGGACCGCGAGGGCGAGGCGATCTCCTGGCACGTGCTGGAGGCGCTGCAGGCCAAGCGGGTGCTGAAGGACGTGGCGGTCGAGCGCGTCACCTTCAACGCCATCACCAAGGACGCGGTGCAGACCGCGATGGCCAACCCGCGCCAGATCGACCAGGCGCTGGTGGACGCCTACCTGGCCCGGCGGGCCCTCGACTACCTCGTCGGCTTCAACCTCTCGCCGGTCCTGTGGCGCAAGCTGCCCGGCGCACGCTCGGCCGGCCGGGTGCAGTCGGTGGCGTTGCGGCTCGTCTGCGACCGCGAGGCGGAGATCGAGGCGTTCAAGCCGCGGGAATACTGGTCGCTGGTGGCGACGCTGGCGACCGCCAAGGGCGCCACGTTCGAGGCCCGGCTCGTCGGGGCCGACGGCAAGCGCATCCAGCGCCTCGACGTCGGCACCGCCGAGGAGGCGGAGGCGTTCCGGCGCGACCTCGAACTCGCCACCTTCGCGGTCGCGAGCGTCGAGTCGAAGCCCGCCAAGCGGCACCCGCAGCCGCCCTTCACCACCTCGACCCTGCAGCAGGAAGCCTCCCGCAAGCTCGGCCTCGCCCCGGCCCAGACCATGCGCATCGCGCAGCGGCTCTACGAGGGCGTCGAGATCGGCGGCGAGACGGTCGGCCTCATCACCTACATGCGGACCGACGGCGTCGACATGGCGCCCGAGGCGATCCGCGACGCGCGCCGCGTCATCGGCGCCGAGTTCGGCGACGCCTACCTGCCGGGGGCCCCGCGCAGCTACAGCGTGAAGGCCAAGAACGCGCAGGAGGCCCACGAGGCCGTGCGCCCGACCGATCTCGGCCGGCTGCCCAAGGAGGTCGCCCGCTTCCTCGAACCCGAGCAGGCCAAGCTCTACGAGCTGATCTGGATCCGCACCATCGCGAGCCAGATGGAATCGGCGGAGCTCGAACGCACCGTCGTCGAGATCGCCGCCCAGGTCGGGCCGCGCCGCCTCGACCTGCGGGCGACCGGGCAGGTGGTGCGGTTCGACGGCTTCCTCACCCTCTACCAGGAGGGCAAGGACGACGAGGAGGACGAGGAATCCCGCCGCCTGCCGCCGATGCAGGCGGGCGATCCGCTGCGGCGCGAGCGCGTCGCCGCGACCCAGCACTTCACCGAGCCGCCGCCGCGCTACTCCGAGGCGAGCCTCGTCAAGCGGATGGAGGAGCTCGGCATCGGCCGTCCCTCCACCTACGCGGCCGTGCTGCAGGTGCTGCGCGACCGGGAATACGTCCGCCTCGACAAGAAGCGCCTCGTGCCGGAGGACAAGGGCCGCCTCGTCACCGGCTTCCTGGAGAGCTTCTTCCAGCGCTACGTCGAGTACGACTTCACCGCCGACCTGGAGGAGCAGCTCGACCGGATCTCGAACGCCGAGATCGACTGGCGCGAGGTGCTGCGCGACTTCTGGCGCGACTTCTCCGCGGCGCTGGCCGGGACCAAGGAGCTGCGCACCGCCGAGGTGCTGGAGGCGCTCAACCAACTGCTCGGCCCGCACATCTTCCCGCCGCGGGCGGACGGCGCGAATCCCCGCGCCTGCCCGAACTGCGCGGGCGGCACGCTCTCGCTCAAGCTCGGCAAGTTCGGTGCCTTCGTGGGCTGCTCGAACTACCCGGAATGCAAGTACACGCGGCAGCTCTCGGCCGCCGGCCTCGACGGGGACGGGGAGGGAAGCGCCGGCGAGGGCGGCCAGCCCGGCGTGCGGGTGCTCGGCGAGGATCCGGCGACGGGCCTGCCGGTGACGCTGCGCGACGGCCGCTTCGGTCCCTTCGTGCAACTCGGCGAGGCCTCGGCCGAGAAGGGGGCCGAGAAGCCCAAGCGCTCGTCCCTGCCACGGGGCCTGACGCCCGCGGACGTGACCCTGGAGACCGCCCTCAAGCTCCTCGCCCTGCCGCGGGAAGTGGCCCGGCACCCCGAGAGCGGCGAGCCGATCCTGGTCAATCTCGGCCGCTTCGGCCCCTACGTCCAGCACGGCAAGACCTACGCCAATCTCGGCAAGGACGACGACCTGCTGGAGATCGGCGCGAACCGGGCGATCGACCTCATCGTCGCCAAGGAGCAGGGTGGGGGACGGCCGGCGGCCGATCCGGGCCGGGTTCTCGGCAACGACCCGGAGGGGCGCGCCGTCACGGTCAAGGCCGGCCGCTACGGCCCCTACGTCACGGATGGCGAGGTCAACGCGACCCTGCCGAAGGGGGCCGACAAGGAGGCTCTCACCCTCGAGGAGGCGCTGCGCCTGATCGTGGCCCGCCGCGAGGCGGGCGGCGGCACCAAGAAGAAGACGTCCGGCCGGGCCCGCGCGGCGCGCAAGACGGAGGCGAAGCCGGCCGCCAAGGCCAAGGCGGAGAAGGCCGCGAAGCCGGCCGCCGCGGGCAAGAGCGCGTCGGCGGGCAAGAGCGCGTCGGCGGCCAAGAGCGCAACGGCGCCCGAGAAGGCGCCCGCGCGCAAGAAGGCGGCGGCCGCCGAGTAGCGCGCGCTCAGAGCGCCCAGGCGAGGGTGGCGGCGAAGACCACCGCGAAGGCCGCTCCCGTCGCCGTGGCGGCGAAGCGGTGCGCGGAGGCGTGGGTCGCCACGGCGGCCTCGTCGAGGTAGCCGAAGGCCTGTCCGGCCGCGCGCTCGGCGCGCGCGAGGGCGATGTGGTGCGCGTGGCGGGTGGCGGCCGTCATCGGGGGCGACTCCTCGACAGAACGGGGACAGCGTAGCCGTAACGCGTTGACGCCTTCTTTGTTCCAGCCCGGGAGGGACGGGTGAAGCAATCTTAACGTAACCTGTTTACCATCTGGGGCCGGCTGGGGGCGCCGCGCGCTCCCGCCCCACCCCGGATCCGCCTTTGGACCCTTTCTGTTTCCGGTTTGTTCCGGTATAGGGAGAGGATGAGTGCGAATGCTGCCAGAGCCGTCCCCCCGTCGCGAGGCCGCCGCGTGAGCGATCCTGCGCGCGATCTGTTCGCTCCGGGCGCCAAGCCGGCGCCCGGCGACCCCGAATCCGGCGCGAAGCGCCCGCGCCCCGTGGCGGTGCCATCCCCCGCCGCGGAGGCCGGCTACGACGCCTCGGCGATCGAGGTGCTGGAGGGGCTGGAGCCGGTGCGGCGCCGGCCGGGCATGTATATCGGCGGCACCGACGAGAAGGCGCTCCACCACCTCTTCGCCGAGGTGATCGACAACTCGATGGACGAGGCGGTGGCCGGGCACGCCACCTTCATCGAGGTGGAGCTGGAGGAGGGCGGCATCCTCAGCGTCACCGACAACGGTCGCGGGATCCCGGTCGATCCGCACCCGAAATTCCCGGGCAGGTCGGCCCTCGAAGTGATCATGACCACCCTGCACGCGGGCGGCAAGTTCGATTCCAAGGTCTACGAGACCTCGGGCGGCCTGCACGGCGTCGGCGTCTCGGTGGTGAACGCGCTCTCCGACCGGCTGGAGGTCGAGGTCGCCCGCAACCAGACCCTCTACCGCCAGCACTTCTCGCGCGGGGTCCCGCAGGGCGGGCTGGAGCAGGTCGGCCGGGTGCAGAACCGGCGCGGCACGAAGGTGCGCTTCCATCCCGACCCGCAGATCTTCGGGGCGCTCGCCTTCGACCCGCGCCGCCTGTTCAAGATGGCGCGCTCGAAGGCCTACCTGTTCGGCGGGGTCGAGATCCGCTGGCGCTGCGCGCCCGCCCTGGTGGAGGGCATTGAGGGCGTTCCGGCCGAGGCGGTGCACCGTTTCCCGGCGGGCCTGCGCGACTACCTCGCCCAGGAGATCGACGGCAAGGAACTCGTCACCGACGCGCTGTTCACCGGCAAGGTCACGAGGCCGGGCAGCCACGGCTCCCTCGAATGGGCGGTGGCGTGGCTCACCCACGACGACGGGTTCTCCTCCTCCTACTGCAACACGGTGCCGACGCCGGAGGGCGGCACGCACGAGAGCGGGCTGCGCATCGCGCTGCTGCGGGCCCTGCGCGACCACGCCGAGCGGGTCGGGCAGGTCAAGCGCGTGCAGGCGGTGACGACCGACGACGTGATGGCGACCTGCGCGTCGATGCTGTCGGTGTTCATCCGCGAGCCCGAGTTCCAGGGCCAGACCAAGGACAAGCTCGCGACGCTCGAAGCCTCGCGCATCGTCGAGGCGGCGGTGCGCGACGCGTTCGACCACTGGCTCGCGGCGTCGCCGACGCAGGCCAACAAGCTCCTCGACTGGGTGATCGACCGCGCCGAGGAGCGGCTGCGCCGCCGCCAGGAGAAGGAGGTCGCCCGCAAGACCGCGACCCGCAAGCTGCGCCTGCCGGGCAAGCTCGCCGATTGCTCGAAGGCCGGGGCGGCCGGCTCGGAGATCTTCATCGTCGAGGGTGACTCGGCCGGCGGCTCGGCCAAGCAGGCCCGCGACCGCGCCAGCCAGGCGGTGCTGCCCCTGCGCGGCAAGATCCTCAACGTCGCCTCGGCGAGCCGCGACAAGCTCGGGGCGAACCAGCTCCTCTCCGACCTGACCCAGGCGCTCGGCTGCGGCACCGGCTCGCATTACCGCGACGACGACCTTCGCTACGAGAAGGTCATCATCATGACGGACGCCGACGTCGACGGCGCCCACATCGCCTCGCTGCTGATCACCTTCTTCTACCGGCAGATGCCGAAGCTGATCGAGAAGGGGCACCTCTACCTCGCGGTGCCGCCGCTCTACCGGCTGAGCCAGGGCGCGAAGACCGCCTACGCGCGCGACGACCGCCACAAGGAGCAGTTGATCAAGACCGTGTTCAAGAACGGCAAGGTCGAGATCGGGCGCTTCAAGGGCCTGGGCGAGATGATGCCGGGGCAGCTCAAGGAGACCACCATGGACCCGTCGAAGCGCACGCTGCTGCGGGTCGAGGTGCTGGACGAGGCGCGGGAGGCGACGGGCGACGCGGTCGAGCGCCTGATGGGCAACAAGCCCGAGGCCCGCTTCGCCTTCATCTCCGAGCGGGCGGTCTTCGCGGACGAGGCGGAACTCGACATCTGATCGGGGGCCCCGCGACGGCTGCGGGGCGTCCCGGCGCGGCCGCGGGCCCGGGCGAACGGCCCTGTCGTGGGCCGGGCCGGCAGGACGGAAGCGGCGGAGATGGGGCCTCGGTGTCGGTGAGCCGCGCGCCTTGCCGTGGGCTCGCGCCCCGGGCGCCGCTTCCACCCGTCATCCGCGTGTCGCCGCTACGCGCCGGACCGGACGAGTTCCGGGGCGATCCTCGCGGCACGTCTCATCGGCGGCGGCATGCCTCCCTCCGATCGTGCCTCCGGCCACCGCGTCGGGCGTCGGAGCAGGGGCAGCGTGATCCCGCGGCGACGGCAGGTCAAGGGAGATTCGCCGCGCCATCGGCTGCTACACTCCCGGGCGCGGACGGCTCGACCCGCCCGCCGCCAGACGAGGAGGAGACGCCGATGACAGGTTCCGAGATCCGGGTCGCGACCTTCGCGGGGCCTGGCGCCGCGCCGGAGATCCGCACCGTGCCCTGGCCCGCCGTGCCCCGGAAGGCCGCCCTCATCAAGATCGGCGCCTGCGGCGTCTGCGGCACCGACCAGCACATCCTGAAGGGCCACTGGCCCAAGCCCCTGCCCTGGCCCTTCACCCTCGGCCACGAGATCGGCGGCGTCATCGTCGAGAAGGGCGAGGACTTCACCGCCGATTTCATGGAGAAGCCGCTGCAGGTCGGCTCCAAGGTGATGATCCCGCCGCTGATGCCCTGCGGCCACTGCTACTACTGCGTCCACTATCCGGAGCAGGCCAACAAGTGCCTGACGCCGGTCTATTACGGGCGCTACCTGGGCTTCGACAAGGCGCCGCACCTGTGGGGCGGCTTCGCCGAGTACGTCTACGTCGACCTCGACATGCTGCCCGGGACCAAGGTCTACAAGCTGCCGGACGACATGAACCTGCGGCTCGGGGCGCTCGCCGAGCCGCTGACCTCCTGCATCCGGGCCTTCAACCGGGCCGTCCGGGCGGGCGGCTTCAAGTGGGGCGACACGGTCGTGATTCAGGGATCGGGTCCGATCGGCATCCTGGCGGTGGCCGCCGCCCAGGAGATGGGGGCGGGCCGGGTGATCTGCGTGGGCGCGCCCGAGGAGCCGCGCCTCGCCCTCGCCCGCCGCTTCGGGGCCGAGGCGACGGTGGACATCACGGAGATCCGCACGCCGCAGGAGCGCATCGCGCGCGTGCGCGAGATCGTCGGCGGGTTCGGGGCGGACCTCGTGATGGATTGCTCGGGCCATCCCTCGGCCGGGCCGGAGGGCATCGAGTTCCTGCGCGACGGCGGCACCTACGTGGAGATGGGCCAGTTCACGGATGCGGGCGCGATCGAGACCTCGTGGCACCGGATCTGCGCCAAGGACCTGACCGTGCTGGGCTCCTGGGCCTTCACGGGCAACGACTTGCCCCTCGGCGTGGACATGCTCTATCGGGCGCGGGCGAAGTACCCGTGGCTGGAGATGCAGACGCTCTACCCCTTCACCCGGGAGGGCGTGAGCGCCGCCGTCGCCGACGCCATGGCGATGCGGACCGTCAAGTCCACGATCGTGCCCTTCCCCGATCTCGTGGCCTGACGGGCCGGACGGCGCACGGGCCGAACGGGCGCCGCCGACCGGCGGCTCCGACCGTACTCATGAGGAGCACCCCTTGTATCGTGGACTGATCGCCCTTCTGGCCCTGACGATGCCGGCGCTGGCGCAGCCGAGACTCGACCCGTCCGGGACCTGGCTGACGGCGGGCGGCGACGCCCATATCCGGATCACGCGCTGCGGCCAGGGCTATTGCAGCACCGTCGCCAAGGTGCTGACCGGCGAGGCGAAGGACGTGCACAACCCCGATCCGGCCCTGCGCGCGCGCAGCATGGTCGGCGTCGCCCTGTCGACCGACATGCGCCCGACCGGCGAGGGCTGGGAGGGCTCGCTCTACAATTTCCGCGACGGGAAGACCTATACCGGCAAGCTCGCCGTGAAGGGCCCGAACGCGCTCGAACTCGCCGGCTGCGTGCTCGGCGGGCTGATCTGCAAGCGCCAGATCTGGTCGCGGGTCAATTGACGCGGAACCCGCGCGGGGCCTTCCCGTCCCGCGCGGCCGCCGCTCCGCAGCGGCGGACGGGCCGCAGCCGGCAGCATCATTCGGCATGACTTGCGAAAGAAACCATCCGCAATTGGCCGCACCATCGCTGCATGTTCGGGACCGAATTTGAGGCGACGTGCCACAACAGGATCCCGAAGATCGTTCGCGATGATGTGAATATGTCATTGTGCCCCTGGGTCAAGCATTCGTTAAGATTTGCAGATTAGACGAAGGCATCGTCCTTCCGGCTGTCGATTCGAGCACGACCATGTTCAAGCGTCGTTCCGCAAACGATGAGCTTATCGCGATCTTGGGGCGCTACGCCGGGGTCGGGCTGTGGGATGCGGTACTGCACGAGGGCGATCCGATGCACCCGAAATCGCGCTGGACCTGGTCCGAGCAGTTCCGGCGCCTGCTCGGCTACGCGTCGCGGGAGGAATTCCCGGACATGGTGACGTCCTGGTCCGAGCGCCTGCATCTGGAGGATGCCGCGCGCACCTTCGCGGTGTTCAAGGCCGCCCTGGCGAATGTCCGGGACAAGGGCAACTACGACGTGACCTATCGCCTGAGGATGCGCGACGGCTCCTATCGCTGGTTCCGCGCCACGGGCGGCGTCGCGCACGGGCTGGACGGGACGCCGCTGCGCGCCTGCGGGTCGCTCGTGGACATCCACGCAGGCGTCGTGGCGGAGGGCGAGCGGGGCCGCCGGGTCGAGGCGCTGCTCGGGGAGTTCGACCGCGACGCCGTCGCCATGCTGGAGGCCTTCGCGCGCTCCGCCTCGGGGATGGAGGAGACCGCGCACGCGATGACCTCCATCGCCGACCGCGTCCGCACCGGGTCGGGCCACGTCGCGACCGCCTCCGGCGAGACCTCGGCCGGCGTCGAGAGGGTCGCCGAGGCGACCGAGGAGATCGCCGCGACGATCCGCCAACTCTCCGAGCGGGCGGCGCACGCCTCGGATCTCTCGACCTCTGTGGCCGAGAAGGCGGCCCGGACGGACGGCATGGTCCAGGACCTGTCCCGCGCCGCCGACCGGATCGGGGCCGTGGTCGGCATGATCGCGGCGCTCGCCCACCAGACCAACCTGCTGGCGCTCAACGCCGCGATCGAGGCGGCCCGCGCCGGGAGCGCGGGGCGCGGCTTCGCGGTCGTCGCGGCCGAGGTCAAGGAACTCGCCGGCGAGACCGCCAAGGCCACCGACCAGATCGCCGCCCAGATCGCGGAAATTCGCGAGGCGACGGGCACGACCGTCCGGGCGATCGGCGAGATCGGGCGGTCCATCACCGAACTGCGCGACACCAATCTCGACATGGTGCGGGCCATGCGTCAGCAGGGTGCCGTCACCTCCGACGTCGCGCAGACCCTCGCCCGGACCGCCTCGGGCTCCCGGCTGGTCTCGGAGAACATCGTCGCGGTGCGGGAGGTCGCCGAGGAGGCCGGCCGCACGGCGGACGCGGTCCTCGGCTCGGCCCGCGGGCTGGCGCGGTACTCGGGCGAACTCGGCGACCGGCTCCGCGGCTTCCTGACGGCGGTCCGTGCGGCCTGACCCTGCGTCAGAGCTCTCCCGGTCCGGCGGCGCGGCCGGACCGGGCGGCCATCCGGGCGACCCGCGCCTGCCACAGGCAGAGGAGCGGGGTGACGAGGAGCTCCATCCCGAGGGCCGCCAGCATCACGAGCGAGGGCACCCCGGTCAGCCACAGGCCGAGGAGGCGCCCCAGCCCCCCGAGCACCACCACCAGGGTCAGGAACCGGAACAGCCGCGTCCTCTGCTCGATCTCCGGAACGGTCGACCAGAACAGCAGCCCGATGCCGAGGAGGAGGCCCGAGAGGTAGCGGAAATGGCTGTCGACCGACACGGCGACGCGCTCGCCGCCGATGCCGCCGGCGCCGAACACCACGCCGTAGAGGCCCCCCGCCACCGGGACCAGGGCGGCCAGCGCCACCACCCGCTGGAGCAGGCGCCGTTCCTTGTCCATGGCCTTGCCCCTCCCGCGCGTGCGACACACGCCCGTGTATCAGGGTCGCACGGTCCCGGGCGATCCCCTCCCGGTGAGCTCCCGCAGGAGAGTCAGCTGATGCGCACACCCGAGATGTCCGCACCCGAGATGCCCGCCCTGGCCATCCGCGTCGCCGTCCCGGACGATCTCGAAGCGATCGTCCGCCTGCACGAGGCCGACGCGGTCGGCGGGCACGGGGATGCCTGGACGCCGGAGAACCGGCCCGCCTACGCGGCCGCCCTCGCGGCGATCGCGGCGAGTCCCGATTGCGACCTCTACGTGGTGCTGGAGGGCGGGGAGGTGGTCGGGAGCTTCCAGCTCTCCTTCCGGCAGGGGATCACGAGCCGCGGCGCCCGCCAGGCCGTGCTCGAGAGCGTCCAGGTCCGCGCCGACCGGCGCTCGCGGGGCGTCGGCGCCCGGATGGTGGAGGAGGCCGAGCGGCTCGCCCGCGCCGGCGGGGCGACCTCGCTGCAGCTCACCTCCAACAAGCGCCGGGTCGACGCGCACCGCTTCTACGAGCGCCTCGGCTACGCCCGCAGCCACGAGGGCTTCCGCAAGCCGCTCTGATCCGGGATCCGGTTGATCACAGCGGATCCCGGATCACCAGCCCGCGCGGCGCGTGAACGAAGCCCGCATCCGCCATCCCGAGGGGATCTGGCGGATTGGGTCTGAGCCGGCCTTCAGGCCTTCTGCTCCTTGAGGCGCTTCACGCATTTGCTGAAGTATTTCGGCCAGGTCGGGCCCTGCGCGGCCTTGTCGGCGGTGGACAAAGCCCGCCACTCGGCGCCGCACTTCTTCTGCCGCTCGCGGGCTGCCATGCCCTTCACGGTCGGCTCGGCCCTCTCCTGGGCGCGTGCCGGGAGGGGCGGCGCCAGCACTGCGGCGACGAGGGCTGCGAGGACGAGGCGGGAGCGCATGGAAGACCTCCGGTCGCCCCGCTGACGCTGGGGCAGGTTGCCGGCCCATCACTGCCACAGGCGTTCCCTCCGGCAAGGTGCCGCGCCCCGTCCGGTCCGCGACCGCGCCGAAAAAGTCCTTTGCGTCGCATTTTCGCCGCAGCCTCGCGCGCCCGAGCGACGTTTTCGCTTCACAGGCGCGGGCGCTCTCTGGTTAAGCTCGCCCGGCGAGAGACCCGATCCACGCCCGCGCGAGGGGACCGTCTGCATGTCGGCCGTCACGACTCCGCCGATCGACCTGTACTACTGGACGACGCCGAACGGCTGGAAAGCCTCGATCATGCTGGAGGAGTGCGGGCTGCCGTACCGCATGATCCCGGTGAACATCGGCAAGGGGGCGCAGCGCGCGCCCGAGTTTCTCAGCGTTTCGCCGAACGGCAAGATCCCGGTGATCGTCGATCACGACGGGCCCGGGTCCGCGCCGATCACGATCTACGAGTCGAACGCCATCCTGCAATACCTCGCCCGCAAGACCGGCCAGTTCTACCCGGAAGCCGAGCGGGAGCGTATCGCGGTCGATATCTGGCTGTTCTGGCAGGCGGCGAATTTCGGCCCGGTCCTCGGCCAGACTCACCATTTCCGCATCTACGCGCCGGAGAAGATCCCCTACGCCATCGAGCGCTACACCGCCGAGGCGGCCCGGCTCTACCGGGTCCTCGACGCGCAGCTCGCGGCGCACGCCTTCGTGGCGGGCGATGCCTACACGATCGCCGACATCGCGGTCGTCACCTGGGCGAAGCTCTGGGAACGCCAGGGCCTCGACATCGCGGATTACCCGCATGTCGGCCGCTGGCTCGACGCCGTGAAGGCGCGCCCGGCGGTCCTGCGCGGCTTCAAGCTCCGGGCCGAGCCGGAGAATGCCGCCGCGCCCGCCTGAGGCGCGGCGGCCCCGCGGCCCGGGTCAGGGCGTGACGGTTGGGTCAGGGCGTGACGGTCTTGGGCTTCGCGGCCGGCTTGGCGGGGGCGGCCTGCGCCACCTCGTCCGGGGCCTTGGTCCAGGTCTGCGAGCCGCACAGCACCTTGAGCAGGCAGCCCGAGATCGAGAGTTCCGAGGCGCTCTCGCGGGCGATCGTCACCTCGTAGAACTTGCCCTCCTCGGCGTTGTAGATCTGCCCCTTGTAGCCGGCCTCGTCGGGCTTGAGCCCCTCCATCAGCTGCAGGCCGATCACCGGCCGCTGCCGCTTCTTGGGATCGGGGTTCTTGATGTCGGTGCGCGGCTGGCCCTGGTCGTTGAGCGGGACCTTCAGCCAGACGACCGTGCCGCAGGCTTGGCTGCCGGCCGGGCCGCAGCGCTCGATCTTGATCTTCGCCCGGCCATCCTCCGTCAGCCACGTGCCGGAGGGATCGGTCCCCGCCTGCGCGGCGGTGCCGGCGAGGAGCAGGAACGCGGTGAGGGCGGGGGTCCGGACTGAACGCATGGACGAATCTCCCTTGCTCCGTCTCCGGGCCGCGCGGGCCCGCTCGGCGGATCATCACGTCGGGGCCCGGCGGCGGCCCGCCGGGCGTGGCCCAAAGGCCGCGATGGCCTCTAAAAACGCGGGGTTTCTGGCGTTTTTTCGACCACGTTGCGGCCGAGTCGCAGCAGCGCCGGCCCGGCTCGGCTTGAGGGCGAGTCGGCGCGCCGCTATAAGCCCGGCGCCGCGGGCGGCATCCGGCCGCTCCGCCCAGCCTTCCCTCCGACGGATCCTCCGATGGCCATCGAGCGCACCTTCTCCATCCTGAAGCCGGACGCCACCGCCCGGAATCTCACCGGCGCGATCAACGCGGTGATCGAGGAGGCGGGCCTGCGCATCGTCGCCCAGCGCCGCATCCGCATGTCGGAGGCCCAGGCCAAGACCTTCTACGAGGTCCATGCCGAGCGCCCGTTCTACGGCGAGCTCGTCTCCTTCATGACCTCGGGACCCGTCGTCGTGCAGGTGCTGGAGGGCGACAACGCCGTCGCCAAGTACCGCGAGGTGATGGGCGCCACCAACCCGGCCCAGGCGGCCGAGGGCACGATCCGCAAGCGCTTCGCCGTCTCGGTCGGCGAGAACTCGGTGCACGGCTCGGACAGCGCCGAGAACGCCGCGATCGAGATCGCGCAGTTCTTCACCGAAGCCGACATCGTCGGCTGAGATCCGCCGCGCGGGCCGGTCGGACGCGTCCCCGGGCGCCCGACCGGCCGGCGGTCCCACATCGGGTGCGCGCGGCCGGGGATCCCTCCCGGGCGGGCGCCCGCGGCACGGAGGCGGAGCGGTGACGGCGCAGGCGCGGATCGAGCGGCGGGCCTCCACCTGCCCGCATGATTGTCCCTCGGTCTGCGCCCTCGACGTCGAGGTGATCGACGGGGCCGCGATCGGGCGCGTGCGCGGCGCCGCGCGCCACTCCTACACGGCGGGCGTCGTCTGCGCGAAGGTCGCCCGCTACGCCGAGCGCGTCCATCACCCGGACCGGCTGACCCGGCCGATGATCCGGACCGGGCCCAAAGGGTCGGGGTCGTTCGCCCCGATCTCCTGGGACGAGGCCCTCGACCGCACCGCCGAGGCTTTCCTCGGGGCCGAGGCCGCGCACGGGCCGGAGGCCGTGTGGCCCTACTACTACGCGGGGACGATGGGGCTGGTGATGCGCGACGGCATCAACCGCCTGCGCCACGCCAAGGGCTACTCGGGCCAGCACTCGACCATCTGCACGACGCTCGCCTGGTCCGGCTTCGTGGCGGGCACGGGGCGGCTCGCCGGCTCGGACCCGCGCGAGATGGCCGAGAGCGACTGCATCGTGATCTGGGGCACCAACCCGGTGCACACCCAGGTCAACGTGATGACCCACGTCCAGGCGGCGCGCCGGAACCGCGGCGCGACGCTCGTGGTGGTCGACATCTACGACAACCCGACCATGCGGCAGGCCGACATGGCGCTGCTCGTACGGCCGGGCACGGACGCGGCGCTGGCCTGCGCGGTCATGCACGTGCTGTTCCGCGACGGCCACGCCGACCGCGACTACCTCGCCCGGTACACCGACTGCCCCGCCGCGCTGGAGGCGCATCTGCGCCCGCGCGGCCCGGACTGGGCGGCGGCGATCACCGGCCTCACGGTGGCCGAGATCGAGGCCTTCGCGCGGCTCGTCGGCGCGACGAAGCGCAGCTTCTTCCGGCTCGGCTACGGCTTCTCGCGCAGCCGCAACGGCGCCGTCTCCATGCACGCGGCCCTCAGCATCCCGGCGGTGACGGGGGCGTGGCAGCATCCGGGCGGCGGCGCCTTCCACTCGAACAGCGGCATCTACGGCCTCGACAAGACCCTGATCGAGGGGCTCGACGCCCGCGACCCGCGGGTCCGCGTGCTCGACCAGTCCCAGATCGGCCGGGTCCTGTGCGGCGACGCCGAGGCCCTGCGCGGCGGTCCTCCGGTGACCGCACTCCTCGTGCAGAACACCAACCCGGTCTCGGTCGCGCCCGAGCAGGAGGCGGTGAAGCGGGGCTTCGCCCGCGACGACCTCTTCGTCTGCGTGCACGAGCAGTTCCTGACCGAGACGGCCCGGATGGCCGACATCGTGCTGCCCGCGACCATGTTCCTGGAGCACGACGACCTCTACACCAGCGGCGGCCACCAGCACATCCAGCTCGGCCCCCGGCTGATCGCGCCGCCCGAGGGCTGCCGCTCGAACCACGAGGTGGTGGCGGCGCTGGCCGCGCGGGTCGGCGCCGCGCATCCGGGCTTCGCCCTGAGCCCGCGCGACCTCATCGACGCGACGCTGCGCGCCTCCGGCCGGGGCAGCCTCGCCGAACTCGAGGCGGCGGGCGGCATCCTCGACGCGCAGCCCCCCTTCGCCCGCGCCCATTACCTCGACGGGTTCGGCCATCCGGACGGCCGCTTCCGCTTCCGGCCGGACTGGGGCGCCGTGCCGATCGGCCATGACGGGCCGCGGGGCCCGGCGGCGGACCTGCCGGCCCTGCCCGACCACTGGGAGGCGCCGCTCAGGACGGCGACGCCGGCCCATCCGTTCCGGCTGGCCACGAGCCCGGCGCGCAACTTCCTGAACTCGACCTTCACGGAGACGCCGACCTCGCGCGCCAAGGAGCGCCATCCGACCGTGATGATCCATCCCGAGGACGCGGCCGCGCACGGGATCGGGGAGGGGACCTGGGTGCGGCTCTCGAACGAGCTCGGCGCGGTGACCCTGCGGGCGACGCTGTGTCCGGGGCTGCGGCGCGGCGTGCTGATCGCGGAATCGATCTGGCCGAACGACGCCTATCCGGACGGGCGCGGCATCAACACGCTCACGGGCGCCGACGCGCCGGCGCCCTTCGGCGGCGCGGCCTTCCACGACAACCACGTGGCGATCGCCCCCGTGGCGGGGTGAGGGCGCCCGCGGCCCGTCCGCGCGGCGGGGTCCGCCGGGAGCGGTCGGTGCGGGGCGGGCGCCCCTTTTCCGGCCGGTGTGGCGCCCGGGTCCTTGCACGGCAGGGATGATTCGGAGTCCAACGGTCAAGCTTTCGTTGACCGGATCACCACCATGCGCCTCCGCATCGCCCTCGCCGCCGGCCTCCTGGCCCTCGGCGCCTCCGCCGCCCTCGCGGGCGGCACCGCCGCTCCCCTCGAAGCCTACCAGCCCGATCCGGCTCTGCGCACGGCGCCCAAGACCGAGCTGGAGAGCCGCGTGCGCAACGCCTGCGCGGTCGTGCAGGCCCGCCTGCAGAACGCGGCCGAGACCGCGCTGGAGCGGCCCTGCGGCTGCTACGCCAGGGCCACGCTGCGCGCCCTCGACCCGGCCGAGCTCGAAGCCTACCGGAGTACGGGCTACTTCAACGAATCCGCCCGGGCCAAGGCGCTGAGCGCCCTCGACAGCTGCAAGCTGCCCCGCCCGATCTGATCCGGGATCCGCTTGATCGCAGCGGATCCCGGATCCCAAGCCTGCGCGGCGCCTGAGCGAAGCCCAAATCCGCCATCCCGAAGGGATCAAGCGGATTTGGTATGACACGCCCGCGCGGCGCCTGAGCGAAGCCGGCATCCGCATGGCCGAAATGGGAGATGCGAAGCCATCAACCGGATGGCGGATGACACCCCGCCTCGACCGGACCGTCGATCCTGAGCCCCTCTCCCGCCCCGCGGGGGAGGGGTTTTCGTTGCGACGGGGGCGATTCCGGCTTGCGCCGCGCTGTGAACGCACATAAAGATATCTTTATGTTTCGCTCGGAGCCGAGAGAACGCCGCCGATGATCCAGCCGCTCGCCTTCTCCGACGCTCTCGGCGTGCTGCGCGCCGCCGCGGAAGAGACGCGGCTGCGCATCATCGCGCTCCTGCGCGAGGGGGAGCTGACGGTCTCGGACCTCACCGACATCCTCGGCCAGTCGCAGCCGCGCATCTCGCGCCACCTCAAGCTGATGGTGGAGGCCGGGCTGGTCGAGCGGCACCGGGAGGGTGCCTGGGCCTTCTTCCGGCTGGTCGAGGGTGTTTCGGCCATGGTCGAGCCGCTGCTCGCCGCCGCGGACAGGACCCGGCCGCCGCTCTCCGAGGACCGCGCCCGCCTCGACGCCGTGCGGGCGCAGCGCGCCGAGGCGGCCCAGAGCTTCTTCGCCCGGCTCGCGCCGCAATGGGACAAGGTGCGCTCCCTCCACGTGCCCGAGGCGACGGTCGAGGCCGCGGTGCTCGACGTGCTCGGCCCGCGGCCGATCGGCAGCCTCCTCGACCTCGGCACCGGGACGGGGCGGATGCTCGCGCTGCTCGCGCCGCGGGCGACCCGCGCGACCGGGCTCGACGCCAACCACGCGATGCTGTCGGTCGCCCGCGCGAACCTGGAGCGGCAGGGCCTGGCGCGGGTCGACCTGCGCCAGGGCGACATCCACGCGCCGCCCTTCAGCCGCGGCAGCTTCGACCTCGTGCTGATCCACCAGGTGCTGCACTACCTGGACGACCCGGCCCGCGCCCTGCGCGAGGCGGCCCGCCTCGTCGCCCCGGGCGGCCGGCTCCTGGTGGTGGATTTCGCCCCCCACGACCTCGAATTCCTGCGCGAGACGCAGGCCCATCGCCGCCTCGGCTTCGCGGCCGAGCAGGTCGCGCACTGGCTCACCGAGGCGTCGCTCGACGACGTCACCCTGCGCGAATTGCCGCCGAGCAGCGAGGCGGGCCACCGCCTCACCGTCACGCTCTGGCTCGCCCACAACCCCGCGGCGGCGATCCCCACCCGCGAGGTCGCCTGATGGTTCCCCCGACCCTCACCCCCACGCGGCCCGTGCGCGGCACGGTGTGCGTCCACCCATTCGCCTGAGAGAACCGAGGTCTCCGATGGTCTCCACCGCCTTCCGTCCGAGCCGCGAGAGCCGCCGCCCCATCCGGGTCTCCTTCGAGTTCTTCCCGCCCAAGACGACCGAGATGGAGGAGACCCTGTGGTCCTCCATCGAGCGCCTCGCGCCGCTGCAGCCCAACTTCGTCTCGGTGACCTACGGGGCCGGCGGCTCGACCCGCGAGCGCACCCACAATACGGTCGCGCGGCTGGTGCGCGAGACCAGCCTGAAGCCCGCCGCCCACCTGACCTGCGTGGCCGCCACGCAGGAGGAGGTGGACGAGGTCGTGCGCTCCTACTGGGACGCGGGCGTGCGCCACATCGTGGCCCTGCGCGGGGATCCGGCCGAGGGCGTCGGCACGGCCTATCGCGCGCATCCGGGCGGCTATGCCCGCTCCTGCGACCTCGTCGCCGGCATCAAGCGCATCGGTGACTTCCAGGTCTCGGTCTCGGCCTATCCGGAGCGCCACCCGGAGGCGCCCTCCCTCGACGCCGACATCGACGCGCTCAAGGCCAAGGTCGACAACGGCGCCGACCGCGCCATCACCCAGTTCTTCTTCGATAACGACCTCTTCTTCCGCTACCTCGACCGGGTGCAGGCGCGCGGGATCGACATTCCGATCATCCCGGGCATCCTGCCGGTGCAGAACTTCAAGCAGGCCGCGAGCTTCGCCAAGCGCACCGGCGCCTCGGTGCCGGAATGGCTGGCCGCGCGCTTCGAGGGCCTCGAGGACGATGTCGGCACCCGCAAGCTGGTGGCGGCGGCGGTGGCGGCCGAGCAGGTGCTTGACCTCGTCGACCGCGGCGTCACGGACTTCCACTTCTACACGATGAACCGCGCCGACCTCGTCTACGCGATCTGCCACCTGCTCGGCCTGCGCGCCCTGCCGAGCGCGCCGGTCGCCGAGAAGGCGGCGGCGTGAGCGGGTCCCGGCCGGGCACTCGGCCGGGGCCGCCCCGCACGACGCGGCCGCGCCGCCCAGGGCGCGGGGCCGGCGCGGCCGGAGCGCCAATCGAGGCGATCGAGGCGCCGCGCGCCGCGCGCACGGCCCCGGTCGCCGCGCCTGACCCCATCCTTCCCAGCGGGCCGGCCTCGCGCCGGTCCAGATTCCGGACCCTTGCCCGATGACCGATCTCCGCCCCGCCGACGGCGCCAACGTCCTCGCCACCCTGCGCAAGCGCGCCGCCGAGAGGATCCTCGTCCTCGACGGCGCCATGGGGACCATGATCCAGCGCCTCAAGCTCGGCGAGGCGGATTTCCGCGGCAAGCGCTTCCTCGACCACGCGCACGATCAGAGGGGCAACAACGACCTTCTGATCCTGACCCAGCCCGAGGCGATCCGGCAGATCCACCTCGACTACTTCCTGGCCGGCGCGGACGTGGTCGAGACCAACACCTTCTCGGGCACCGCGATCGCCCAGGCCGATTACGGCATGGAGGCGATCGTCCGCGAACTCAACCGCGAGGGCGCGCGGCTCGCCCGCGAGGCGGCGGTCGAGGCCGAGCGCCGCGACGGGCGGCGCCGCTTCGTGGCCGGGGCGATCGGTCCGACGAACCGCACGCTCTCGATCTCGCCCGACGTGAACAATCCGGGCTACCGCTCCGTCACGTTCGACCAGGTCCGCGACGCCTACGCCGAGCAGGTGCGCGGGCTGATCGAGGGCGGCTCGGACCTCGTCCTGATCGAGACGATCTTCGACACGCTGAACGCCAAGGCGGCGATCGCGGCGACCTGGCAGGTCTTCGGCGAGATGGGCGTGCGCCTGCCGATCATGATCTCGGGCACGATCACCGACCTGTCGGGCCGCACGCTCTCGGGCCAGACCCCGAGCGCCTTCTGGCACTCGCTGCGCCACGCCGAGCCGCTGACCTTCGGGCTCAACTGCGCGCTCGGCGCCCGCGAGATGCGCGCCCACATCAGCGAACTCTCCCGGGTCTGCGACACGCTGGTCTGCGCCTACCCGAATGCCGGCCTGCCGAACGAGTTCGGCCTCTACGACGAGAGCCCGGAGGCGATGGGCGCCCTCGTCGGCGAGTTCGCGGGAAGCGGCCTCGTCAACATGGTGGGCGGCTGCTGCGGCACGACGCCGGACCACATCCGCGCCATCGCCGAGGCGGTGGCCGGCAAGGCGCCCCGGCGCGTGCCGGAGGTGCCGCGGCTGATGCGGCTCTCGGGCCTCGAACCCTTCACGCTGACGAAGGAGATCCCCTTCGTGAACGTCGGCGAGCGCACGAACGTCACCGGCTCGGCCAAGTTCCGCAAGCTCGTCACCAGCGGCGACTACGCGGCCGCCCTCGACGTCGCCCGCGACCAGGTCGCGGCCGGCGCTCAGGTCATCGACGTCAACATGGACGAGGGCCTGCTCGATTCGCGCGCCGCGATGGTCGAGTTCCTGAACCTGGTCGCGGCCGAGCCCGACATCGCCCGCGTGCCCGTGATGGTCGATTCCTCGAAGTTCGAGGTGATCGAGGCCGGCCTGAAATGCATTCAGGGCAAGCCGATCGTGAACTCGATCTCGCTCAAGGAGGGCAAGGAGAAGTTCCTCACCGAGGCGCGGATCTGCCGCGCCTACGGCGCCGCCGTGGTGGTGATGGCCTTCGACGAGCAGGGCCAGGCCGACACGCTGGAGCGCAAGGTGGCGATCTGCACCCGCGCCTACCGGATCCTGACCGAGGAGGTCGGCTTCCCGCCCGAGGACATCATCTTCGACCCGAACATCTTCGCGGTCGCGACCGGCATCGAGGAGCATGACGGCTACGGCGTCGCCTTCATCGAGGCGGCCCGGCAGATCCGCGAGACCCTGCCCCACGCCCATATCTCGGGCGGGGTCTCGAACCTCTCCTTCGCGTTCCGCGGCAACGAGCCGGTGCGCGAGGCCATGCACGCGGTGTTCCTCTATCACGCCATCCGCGCCGGCATGGACATGGGCATCGTCAATGCGGGCCAGCTCGCGGTCTACGACGAGCTCGACCCGGAGCTGCGCGACCTCTGCGAGGACGTCGTCCTCAACCGCCGCCCCGACGCGACCGAGCGCCTCCTCGAGCAGGCGGCGAAGTTCAAGGGCGGCGGCGCCCAGCTGCGCACGGCCGACCTCGCTTGGCGCGAGGCGCCGGTCGAGAAGCGGCTGGAGCACGCCCTCGTCAACGGCATCACCGAGTACATCGAGGCCGACACCGAGGAGGCGCGCCGCACCGCGACCCGCCCCCTCGACGTGATCGAGGGCCCGCTGATGGCCGGCATGAACGTGGTCGGCGACCTCTTCGGCTCCGGCAAGATGTTCCTGCCCCAGGTGGTGAAGTCGGCCCGCGTCATGAAGCAGGCCGTCGCCTACCTGATGCCCTTCATGGAGGAGGAGAAGCGGGCGAATGGCGGCACCGGGCGCCAGGCCGCCGGCAAGGTGCTGATGGCCACCGTGAAGGGCGACGTCCACGACATCGGCAAGAACATCGTCGGGGTCGTGCTCGCCTGCAACAACTACGAGATCATCGATCTCGGGGTGATGGTGCCGGCGGCCAAGATCCTCGACACGGCCCGCAAGGAGAAGGTCGACATCGTCGGCCTCTCGGGCCTGATCACGCCCTCGCTCGACGAGATGGTCCACGTCGCCTCCGAGATGGAGCGCGAGGGGTTCGAGGTGCCGCTGCTGATCGGCGGGGCCACGACGAGCCGCGTGCACACGGCGGTGAAGATCCACCCGGCCTACGCCAAGGGCCAGGCGGTCTACGTGACCGACGCGAGCCGCGCGGTCGGCGTGGTCTCGAGCCTGCTCTCGCCCGAGACGAAGGCCGCGACGATCGAGGGCGTGCGGGCGGAGTACAAGCGCGTCGCCGAGGCGCATGCCAGGTCCGAGGCCGACAAGCAGCGCCTGCCGCTGGCCAAGGCCCGCGCCAACCCGTTCCGGGCCGAGTTCTCGACCTATCGCCCGGCGAAGCCCAGCTTCACGGGCACCCGCGTCTTCCGCTCCTACGACGTGGCCGAGCTCGTCCCCTACATCGACTGGACGCCCTTCCTGCAGACCTACGAGTTCAAGGGCCGCTTCCCGGCGCTCCTGGACGACCCGGTCCAGGGCCCGGCGGCGCGCGCCCTGTTCGACGACGCGCAGGCGATGCTGGCGCGGATCGTCGAGGAGCGCTGGTTCAACCCGAAGGCGGTGATCGGCTTCTGGCCGGCGAACGCGGTCGGCGACGACATCCGCCTGTTCACGGGCGAGAGCCGCACCGACAGGCTCGCCACCTTCCACGGCCTGCGCCAGCAGCTCTCGAAGCGCGACGGGCGTCCCAATACCTGCCTGTCGGACTTCGTCGCCCCGCTCGACTCCGGCGTTCCGGACTACGTCGGCGGCTTCGTGGTCACGGCGGGTCTGGAGGAGGTGCGCATCGCCGAGCGCTTCGAGCGGCAGAACGACGATTACCGCTCGATCCTGGTCAAGGCTCTCGCCGACCGCATCGCCGAGGCCTTCGCCGAGCGGATGCACGAGCGGGTGCGCAAGGAGTTCTGGGGCTACGCGGCCGACGAGACTTTCGCGCCCGCCGACCTCGTCTTGGAGGAGTACCAGGGCATCCGCCCCGCGCCGGGCTACCCGGCCCAGCCCGACCACACCGAGAAGGCGACGCTGTTCGACCTCCTCCAGGCCGAGCCGCGGATCGGCGTGAAGCTCACCGAATCCTACGCCATGTGGCCGGGCTCCTCGGTCTCGGGCCTCTACCTCGCGCATCCCGGGGCGCATTACTTCGGGGTCGCCAAGGTCGAGCGCGACCAGGTCGAGGATTACGCCGCCCGCAAGGGCATGGACGTGGCTGAGGTGGAGCGCTGGCTCGGGCCGATCCTCAACTACGACCCGCGGCGGCACCTCGCGGCGGCGGAGTAATCCGCCGGGCGGCGGCTCATTCCGCCGCGGGGCGGAATGAGCCGCGGCGTGTCGCGCGGCGGAGCTTGACCGATCGCCTCGCCCCGGCCCAAAGCTGGGGCGGGCGCGGGTGCGGAAGGTTGGCGATGCGGACAGGTCTGTGGGTGGTCGCGAGCCTCGCCGTCCTCGCCTCTTCCGGCTGCGTGGAATTCGGCTACGTCTCGCAGACCTACGCGAGCCTGAGGCCGCAGGTCGTGACGATCGGCTGCAACGACCCCTACGAGGTGTTCGACGAGCGGCAGACGCGCCGGATGCTGATCGTCTCGAACGGCCTGCGCGAGGTCGCCGGTTGCGGCCTCGACGGGGCCGACCCGGCCCTGACGCGCCGCAAGCGCTTCAGGGACGCGGCCGTGACCTACCTGAGCGAGACGGACCGCGAGACCTGCCGGATCACCGCCGAGACGGTGTTCGACGACCTGCGCACCGAGTTCGCCTATGCCTGCGCGGAGCCGGTCGAGAAGCCGGGCACCAAGGTGAGGCGGCTTCCGGGGCGGACCTGAGGAGACACGCGCGGTGGGACGGCGCTGACACCCCGGCGCATGCGCGGGGCGCCTCAGCCCTGGCCGGTCGGCTTCGGATGCGGGAAGGTGCGCTCGGCCGCGTCGCCCGCCGCGGCCAGCAGCGCCCGGGCGAAGCGCCGCGCCTCGCCCCGATCCAGCGCGATCACCGCCGTCACCGGCTCGCCGCCGAGTTCGGACAGGCCGAACTCAACCTGCACGCCCGCTTCCGTCGGCGTCACCCGCAGGGTCCAGTCGCGTTCGCTCATCACGGCGCATTCCAGGACGGGACGCTCCCGCCGCGAATCAGCCTATAGACCATTTTCCGCCGCCCGCGACCTGTCCGACTGCGCAGGGGCGGTTGACCCGCGCCCGCCGCGCGTGGTGGGTGCCCCCCGTCAGGCGGGGCGCCCTCCGTCCCGCGCGCAGGATGAAGCGATGAGCGAGATTCTCTTCCGCACCGGGGAGGCCACCGTGCTGGCCGCCGAGGGCCAGTTCACCGACGCCATGCCGGAGGTGCTGATCGGATCGGTGCGCGGCCCGGTCGGGACCGCCTTCGCGTCGATGATGGGGCAGGTCCAGGGCCACACCCGGATGTTCGTGGTGCGCGACCTCAACCAGCTCGTCCGCCCGGCCACCATGATGACCACCAAGGCGACGATCCAATCCGCCGACTACGTCGAGCTCCTCGGCGGCGTGGTCCAGGCCGCCACCGGCGACGCCATCGTCGATTGCGTGATCGAGGGCATCCTGCCGAAGCAGGGCCTGGACGAGCTGTGCATGATCATCATGATCTGGCTCGATCCGCGCTGCGCCGACGATGCGAATCTCGACCGCAAGGACCTCTACCGGACCAATTACGAGGCGACGAAGCTCGCGATCGCCCGCGCCCTCAAGGGCGAACCGACGATCGAGGAACTGATCGCCAACCGGAAGACCGTGAAGCACTACGCCCTGGAGGACGTGATCGACTACGAGGCGTGACCGCGCGATCACGCAGGGCGGGAACGCTGTGTCCGGCCGAGCGTGGCGGTTGACCCCCGGCGGCCGCGCCCCAAGGTGCGCGCCGCCTGCAGGGCCGACTCTCCGGCCCATCGCGCCGACCGAGGCATCCGATGCGTCTCCGCCGTGCCGTCCTGGTCCTGTCCACGCTCGTCCTGATCGGATCGGGGCCGGCCTTCGCCCAGGGCGAGGCCGCCCCTGCCCCCGCCGCGCCGAAACCCGAGGCGCCGCGGGGAGCGGCCCGAAAGCCCGCCTCCTCGGCGATCCAGATCTGGGACGCGCGGATCGAGGGCGGCGACCTGCGCATCTCCGGCAATGTCGGCAAGGCGGGCGTGACCGTCTCGCTCGACGACGAGGTCGCGGTCCAGAGCGACCGGCGCGGCCGCTTCGCGATCAAGGTCCCGTACGTTCCGCAGACCTGCGTGGCGACCCTGACGGCGGGCGAGGAGTCGCGCGAGGTCGCGGTGGCGAATTGCGCCCCGCAGGGCCAGCCCGGCCCCGCCGGCCAGCCCGGGCCGACCGGCCCGCAGGGCGTGGCCGGCCTGCCCGGCCCGAAGGGCGACCCAGGCCCGCAGGGACCGGCGGGTCCCAAGGGGGAGCCCGGGCCCAAGGGGGAGCCCGGGCCCAAGGGGGAGCCCGGGCCCAAGGGGGAGCCCGGGCCCAAGGGTGAGCCCGGGCCCAAGGGTGAGCCCGGGCCCAAGGGTGAGCCCGGACCCAAGGGGGAGCCGGGCCCGCGCGGAGAGGCCGGACCTCAGGGCGCGCTGGGGCCCAAGGGCGAAGCTGGATCAAGGGGCGAACCCGGACCAAGGGGCGAACCCGGCCCGAAGGGAGAGGCGGGGCTGGCTGGCGCGCCCGGCCCGAAGGGCGAGGCCGGTCCGCGCGGACCGCAGGGCGAGCGCGGACCCCCGGGCGCGCCCGGCGCGGCGGCCCCCGGCGCCGCGGCGACGGCGCTGCCGATGCGGGTCCTGCGCAGCGAGACCTGCGCCACCGGCTCCTGCGAACTCGCCTGCGAGGGCGGCGAGACGCTGCTCTCGGCCTATTGCGTGCGGGCCGGCGCGCCGACCTTCACGCGGCGGGAGGGCGGGCAGGCCGCGGCCTTCTGCCCGTCCGAGAGCGCCGGCATCGTCGCGGTCTGCGCGAAGCTCTGAGACGACATCCGACGGATTGCTTCGCCTTGCGGATGTCGGCGTCGCTCAGGCGCCGCGCGGGCTTGTGACGCTGTCCGGACGCGATCGTCCGGACAGCCCATGAGCCGGATCAGCGGCGCGCCAGCCAGGCCAGAACGCCCTCGGCGGCGGCCCGGCCGGTGGCGAAGCTCGCCTGCAGCAGGTAGCCGCCGGTCGGCGCCTCCCAGTCGAGCATCTCGCCCGCCAGGAAGGTCCCCGGCCGGCCCGTCAGCATGAAGCGCGCGTCGATCGCCCCGAGGGCGACGCCGCCCGCCGACGAGATCGCCCGGGCCAGGGGCTGGAGCCCGGTCAGGGTCAGCGGCGCGGCCTTGACCAGCCGGGCGAGCGCGTCGGGCGCGGCCGGCAGGTCGCGGCCGGCGGCCTCCCGCAGCAGGCCCGCCGCGACCGGGCTCAGCGACCCCGCCTTGCGCAGGGTCGTGGCGCGCGACTGCCCGGGGCGGGCGGAGGCGAGCCTGCGGGCGAGGAGGTCGGCCTCGAGGTCCGGCCGCAGGTCGACGGTGAGGCGCGCGGCGCCCGTCGCCAGGATCGCCTCGCGCAGCGCGCGCGACAGCGCGTAGACCGCGCCGCCCTCGATCCCCTCCGCGGTGACGACGGCCTCGCCGCGCACCCGCTGCCCGCCCGCGCTCAGCGCGATCCGCTTGAGCGGCGCGCCGGCGAAGCGGGACGCGAAGGGCTCCGACCATTCCACCCGGAACCCCGCATTGGCCGGGCGCAGCGGCGCGACCGGGATGCCGGCCTCCCGCAGCAGCGGCACCCAGCTCCCGTCCGAGCCGAGGCGCGGCCAGCTCCCGCCGCCGAGGGCGAGCAGCGTCGCGTCGGCGGCGAGGATGGCCTCGCCCTCGGGCCCGGCGAGACGCAGCCCGCCATGCGGGGCGAAGCCGATCCAGCGCGTGCGCGTGCGCAGCGCGACGCCCGAAGCCGCGAGCCGCGCGAGCCAGGCCCGCAGCAGCGGCGAGGCCTTGAAGGCGGTCGGGAAGACGCGCCCGCTCGATCCCACGAAGGTCGGCTGGCCGAGTTCCTCGCACCACGCCCGGAGGGCGTCGGGCGGGAAGGCGCGGATCGCCGCCGCGACCGCGCCGCCGGCCGGGTGGTAGCGGGCGAGGAACTCCTCCAGCGGTTCGCTGTGGGTGAGGTTGAGCCCCCCGCGCCCGGCGATCAGGAGCTTGCGGGCGGGCGAGGGCATCCGCTCGATCACCGTCACGGCGCACCCCGCCCGCGCCAGGGTCTCTGCCGCGAACAGGCCCGCCGGCCCCGCCCCGATCACCGCCACGCGCGCATCCGTCATGGCCGGACCAGAGCGCCGCCGCGGCGCCCTCTGTCAACCGCCCGCCCTTGATCCGCCGGCCCGCGCGACTTAAGTGCAAAGCATCGGCTGCGGGCCCCTCTGGCGAGCCGCGCTTCTGAGCGCCTCGTGATGTCGGAGCCGATGCTTTCTCCCGTAAGCATCCATGGTCCCGCGCATGGTCGAACTCCTCTCCGTCGCATGGCTCGGCAAGCCGATCTGGATGTGGCTCCTGTTCCACGCCGTGATCGTGCTGCTCCTCGCCTTCGATCTCGGCCTGCTGCACCGTGACAGCAACCGCGAGATCGGTGTGAAGGAGAGCTTGCTGCTCACCGCCTTCTATCTCAGCCTCGGTTTGCTCTTCGGCGGCTGGATCTGGTGGTATCTTGGGCCACAGGCGGGGCAGGAATACATCGCCGGATTGGTCGTCGAGAAATCGCTCTCGATGGACAACGTTTTCGTCATCGCGGTGATCTTCGGGTTCCTGGGCATCCCGCGGGTCGCGCAGCACCGGGTCCTGCTCTGGGGCATCCTGGCGGCGGTGCTGCTGCGCGGTCTGATGATCGGGCTGGGCGCGGCGCTGGTGCACGAGGCGGAGTGGGTGCTGACCTTCTTCGCGGCGTTCCTGATCTACGCGGGCGCCCGCATGCTGTTCTCGGGGGCCGAGGAGGACGACGAGGGCGAGACGGCGAACCGCTTCGCCGCCTTCATGCGCTGCCGCTTCCGGGTGACGCCGGACCTGCACGGCCACCGCTTCACGGTGCGCCTGCCCGACCCGAAGACCGGCCGGATGGTGCGCTGGTTCACGCCGCTGGCCCTGGCCCTGGTCCTGGTCAACGGCGCCGACGTGATCTTCGCGGTCGACAGCGTCCCGGCGATCTTCGCCATCACCACCGACACCTACGTGGTCTATACCTCGAACATCTTCGCGATCCTGGGCCTGCGCGCGCTCTACTTCGCGCTCGCCGCGATGGTCGACCGCTTCGCCTATCTGAAGACGGCGCTGGCGCTGATCCTGATCTTCATCGGCACGAAGATCGTGGTGGCCGACACCTTCGGCTGGATCGACATCGAGCCCTGGGTGTCGCTGGTCGTGACCGTGTCCCTGCTGGCCGTCGGGATCGCCTACAGCCTGTGGCGCACCCGCGAGGCGCCCCATCCGATCGTCGAGGAGCCGGTCGAGCGGCGGGCGGTGCGGGGGTAGCGCGAGGCCCCGGCGAGGTCCGGCGGCCGCGATTGGTCCGGACGTCCGCTGACCGGCTGCGCCGACCCGGTCAGGCCGGGGGCGCCGCCACGGGATCCCGGATCACACGCCTGCGCGGCGCCTGAGCGAAGCCCACATCCGCCATCCCGAAGGGATCAAGCGGATCACCAGCCCGCGCGGCGCCTGAGCGAAGCCCAAATCCGCCATCCCGAAGGGATCAAGCGGATTTGGTATGATGCGGTTCCCGCCCGATCCGGTTCTCGATCGACGGGGTCCGCCTTGCCGGACGGCGATGCCGACCCGACCAAGCGAGGCCCCTCCGGTGCCGGGACCCGCTCGCGCGACGCGGATCCCGTCTCGGCTGCCCTGGCCGCCTACTCGGCGGCCTCGCGGAAGGCCTCGACCTTCCCGCCGAGGATCGCCTGCGCCACCGCCGCACCGCCCGCGCGGTGCGGGATGCCGGCCGCCGCGAGGCCCATCTCGACGCCCGCGAGGGCGCCCGCGATCGTCAGGTCGTTGAAGTCGCCGATGTGGCCGATCCGGAATACCCGGTCCGCGAGCGGGCCGAGGCCGCTGCCGAGCGCCATGTTGAACCGCTCCAGCACCAGCGCCCGGAACGCGTCCGCCGAGTGGCCCTCCGGCATCCGCACCGTGGTCACGGTCGGCGAGGCCTGGGCCGGCACGGCGCACTGGGTCTCGAAACCCCAGTGCCGCACGGCGGCGCGGGTCGCCGCGGCGGCCCGGGCGTGCCGCGCGAAGACCGCGTCGAGGCCCTCGGCGTGCAGCGTCTCGATTGCGACCTTGAGCCCGTACAGGAGGTTGATCGCGGGGGTCTGCGGGAAGTAGCCGGTGCGGTTGGCCGCCAGCATGTCCTCCCAATCCCAGTAGGCGCGCGGCAGCGTCGCCTGCCGCGAGGCGGCGAGCGCCTTGTCCGAGACCGCGTTGAAGGCGAGGCCCGGCGGCAGCATCAGCCCCTTCTGCGAGCCGCCCACCGTGACGTCGACGCCCCAGGCGTCGTGGCGGTAATCGGTCGAGCCGAGCGACGAGATCGTGTCGACCATCAGCAGGGCCGGGTGGCCGGTGCGGTCGAGGGCGGCGCGCACGCCCTGCACGTCCGAGAGCGTGCCCGTGGCGGTCTCGTTGTGCACGATGCAGACCGCCTTGATCCCGTGCTGCCGATCCCCGGCGAGGTGCGCCTCGATCGCCGCGACGTCGACGCCCGAGCGCCAGTCGCCCCGGATGAATTCGGGCTTGAGGGAGAGCTTGCGGGCCATCCGCTCCCACAGCGCGGCGAAGTGGCCGGTCTCGTACATGAGCACGCGGTCGCCGGCCTGGAGCGTGTTGACCAGGGCCGATTCCCAGCCGCCGGTGCCCGAGGCGGCGTAGATCAGGACCGGGTTCTCGGTCTTGAAGATCGTCTTGATGCCCGCCAGCACCTCGCGCCCGAGCTGCCCGAACTCGGCGCTCCGGTGGTCGATGACGGGCCTGGCGGTCGCGGCCAGGATCGGCAGCGGCACGTTGGTCGGCCCCGGGATCTGAAGGAAGTGGCGGCCGGGCTGGTGGGACATGGGCGTTCCTCGGTGCGCGATCCCGCGCCTCGCGGGACGGGTCCGGCGGCCTCTGTGCGCGAATTGCGGCCGGAGGGGAGGGAGGGCTGACGGTGCCACGAGGACGACCGGCGGCCCCCACGGGCATGCGTCACCGCGCCCCGATCATCGCCGCGCGTTCTGACAAAGGATTAGGCAGCAAACAAGTGCAGTCTGAGCAATGGCCGCGCAGCGTGGCGGCCCGCGCTGAAATGGCGCGGGGAAGGGGCCGCTTGCCCCGGCAGGGCGCCGTCAGCCGGGCCGGGCCGCGAGCAGGTCCCGCAGCGTCGTGATCGTGGAGGAATCCGCCACCCCGTCGACCCGCTCGGGCCGGAAGTGGCGCTGGAAGGCCTCCACCACCGCCCGCATGCCGGAGTCGAAGCGCCCGGTCACCGGCTGGTCGTAGCCGTAGAGGGCGAACATCGCCTGCAGCGCCTCGATGGGCTGACCGGCATCGCCCTCGGCGAAGAAGCGCCCGTCGCGGATCGGCACCGGCGGGACGAAGTGGCCGATCCCCTCCCGGTGCAGGCGCGCCCACGGGAAGGTCTCGCCGGGATCCTGCTTGCGGGCCGGCGCCACGTCCGAGTGGCCGAGGACGCGGTCGGCGCGGATCGGCCAGCGGGCGAGGATGTCGCGCGAGAGGGCGATGACGGCCGCGACCTGCGCCTCCGGGTAGGGCGGCAGCCCGCCCGCGTGGCCCGGATGGGCGATCTCGACGCCGATCGAGCGGGAATTGACGTCGCGCTCGCCCTCCCAGGCGGCCTCGCCCGCGTGCCACGCCCGGCGCCCCTCGGGCACCATCTGCACCACGCGCCCGTCCTCGAACACGAAGTAGTGGCAGGACACTTCGGACAGGGGATTGGCGAGGCGCAGCAGCGCCTCGCCCGCGTCCGGCATCCCCGTGTAGTGGAGGAGCAGCATGTCGACGGGGCGGCGCCGCTCGCCGTGGCTGGGGGAGGGCACGACCTTCGTGGCGACGGGGCTCTCGGGAGACGGCTTCATCGGCGGATCCGGTCAGAGCCCGCGCTCGGCGGCGATGCGGTCCCAGGCGGCGTTGATCGCCGCGAGGCGGCGGGTGGCGATGGCGACCGCCGCCGGCGGCAGGCCGCGGGCCACGGCCCGGTCGGGATGGTTCTCGGCGACGAGCGCCCGGTAGCGCGCCTTCAGCTCGGGATCCGGCAGGCCGCGCGCGACCCCGAGCGCCTCGTAGGGATCGTCCGCCAGCCGCACGTGGCGGGCGGCGAGGCAGGCGAAGCGGGCCTCGTCGAGGCCGAAGATCTCGGCCACCGCGCGCAGGTACTGCGCCTCCTTCTCGTGGAGCGCCCCGTCCGCCTTGGCGATGTGGAACAGGCCGTCGAGCACGTCCTCCAGCAGGCGCGGCTCCTCGCGGAAGGCCTCGGCGATCTGCTGGGCGTAGGCCTCGAAGCCGGCGGTGGTCCCCTTGGCGAGATCGAACAGCCGGGTCACGCCGGCCCGCTCCGCCTCGGGCACGCGCACCACCTCGGCGAAGGCCGCCACCTCGGCCGGGGTCACGACCCCGTCGGATTTCGCCATCTTGGCGGCGAGCGCGACGAGGCCGGTGGTGAACACGACCTCCCGCGGCGTCGGGCCGAACAGCGACCCCTCACGGTCGAGCAGGAAATGCCCGGCCACGGCGCCGAGGAGCGCGCCGAGCGGGCCGCCCACGGCGAGGCCGAGGCCGGCGCCGCCGATCTTTCCCCAGAGCGCGTGGCTCATCGCGGCGGGAGGCCGGGGCGCCGCGGCGCGGCCGGCCGCTGGAACGGCGGAATCGTCATGGGGTCGTCTTGTAGGGCCGAAAGCGGGCCGGCGGAACCGGGCAACCCGCCTCAGGCGAGGGTCGCGAGGCGCGGGCCGGAGCGCCGCGCCTCGCCGCCGCCTCAGCGGCAGTAGATGTTGCCGTAGGGGTCGCGGTAGGTCCCGTAGGGGCATTGCGGCGCCGTGGCCGCGCCCACGATCGCGCCGCCGGCCGCGCCGACGAGGCCGCCCGCGACGGCGCCGCTCGCCCGGCCCGTCGCCGCCGCGCCGATCGCCGCGCCGGTCAGGCCGCCGAGGGCCGCACCGCCCGCGGCGCGGTCGCCCGGGGTGTTGCAGGCGCCGAGCGACAGCGCCATGGCGCCCGCCAGCGAGGCGGCAATGAACTTCTTCATGACGTGATTCCCTTGTGCAATTCGCGGTCTTGCGACGGATCAAGCGCCGGTCGCCGCTCTCCACAGCCTAGCTGCCCGGGCTCTGAACACCAGATGAGCGCGGCCGTTTGCGCTCCGCGGGCCCGGCGAAATCGGCCGGGCGCGGCATCCGGGCCACGCCCGGTGCCGGACCGGCCCCGCAAATCGTGTGACACCGGTCGCCGCGATGCGTAGAGGAGGGGCGTCGAACGCCGTCCGCGAGGGTCCCGCATGCTGCGCGCCACCACCATCGTCCGCAAGCCCGCCGTCCGGCCGGATGCCGTGGCGGACACCATCACCCTCGACCACGCCGCCCGCCTCCGGCGCGAGGGCGCGTTCACGGCCGAGAAGGGGCTCGCCTTCCGGCTCGACCTCGCCCGCGCGGCGGGGCTGGAGGACGGCGACGCCCTGCGCCTGGAGGATGGCCGGCTGGTGCGGATCGCCGCCGCCGCCGAGAGCCTGCTGGAGGTGCGCGCCGAGAACCCGCTGCGCCTGACCCGCCTCGCCTGGCAGCTCGGCAGCAACCACGTCGCCCTCGAAGTCACCGCCGAGGCGCTCTACGTGAAGGCCGACCCGGTCGTCGCGGATCTGGTGCGCGGGCAGGGCTGCCTCGCGAGCGCCGTCGAGCGCCCGTTCCGCCCCGAGCGCGAGGTCGTGGCGCACGACCACAGCCAGTGCGGCCACGATCACTCCCACGACCACCATCACCACGAACCGCACGCCCAGGATCACCGCGGGCAAGAGCACCACGGGCAAGAGCATCAGGGGCAAGCGCATCAGGGGCAAGCGCATCACGGGCACGACCACCATCGTCACGACCACGGGCATGACCACGGGCACGCGCACCACCACGACCACGGCCACTCCCACGGGCACTGACCGGCAGGACGGAATGCCGGCCGGGTTGCCGCGCCCGCCCGGGGGATTGATGCCCTCCTGGCGCTTCAGCGTCGCGCCGATGATGGATTGGACGGACCGGCATTGCCGGGCCTTCCACCGCACCCTGACGCGGCACGCCCGGCTCTACACCGAGATGGTCACGACCGGGGCCGTGCTGCACGGGCCGCGCGAGCGCCTGATCGGGTTCGATCCCGCGGAGCAGCCGGTGGCGATCCAGCTCGGCGGCTCCGACCCGGCCGACCTCGCCGCCGCGGCGCGCATCGCCGAGGCGGAGGGCTACGCCGAGGTCAACCTCAATGTCGGCTGCCCCTCGGACCGCGTCCAGGACGGGCGCTTCGGCGCCTGCCTGATGCGCGAGCCGGACCTGGTGGGGGAGTGCGTCGCCGCCATGAAGGCGGCGGTGGCGGTCCCCGTCACGGTGAAGTGCCGCATCGGCGTCGACGACCAGGATCCGGAGGCCGCCCTCGACGCCCTCGCCCGGAGCGTCGCGCGGGCGGGGGTCGACGGGCTCGTCGTGCACGCCCGCAAGGCCTGGCTGCAGGGGCTCTCGCCGAAGGAGAACCGGGACGTGCCGCCCCTCGATTACGGGCGGGTCCACCGGCTGAAGGCGGCGCATCCCGACCTGCCGGTCGCGATCAACGGGGGGCTGCGCAGCCTCGACGAGGCGCGGGCCCAGCTCGCCCACGTGGACGGGGCGATGCTCGGCCGCGCCGCCTACGCGGAGCCCGCCCTGCTGCTCGCGGTCGATCCGGTGCTGTTCGGGGCGCCGGCCCCGGTCGCCGACCCGTTCGAGGCGGTGGAGGCCTTCCTGCCCTACCTGTCGGCCCGGCTCGCCGAGGGCGTGCGCCTCCACGCGATCACCCGGCACATGCTCGGGCTGTTCAACGGCCGCCCCGGCGCCCGGGCCTTCCGGCGCCACCTCTCGACCGAGGGCATGCGGGCGAGCGCCGGGACCGACGTCCTGCGCGACGCGGTGGCCCGGGTCGGCCGGCGGGCGGCCGAGGCGGCCTGACCCGGGGCTCCCGCCTCATACGCCATCCGGTTGATTGCTTCGCCATCTCGCATTTCGGCCATGCGGATGTCGGCTTCGCTCAGGCGCCGCGCAGGCTTGGGATACGGGATCCGCTTCGATCAAGCGGATCCCGTATCAGCCGGGCCGGGCGCCGCGCAGGATCAGCCGGCTGCCGCGCACCTCGTAGGAGGCGAGGCGCTCCAGGAAGGTCATGCCGAGGAGGTTGAGGCCGAGGGTCCCGGGCCGCGTCACCAGGGCGGGCACCCGCTCCTCGCGGATCGGCCCGACCGCGAGGCTGTCGAGGATGACCGGGGCGGCGGCGGCGCGGCCGTTCGCGGTCTGGACCATCACGACGAACGCCTCCGGCCGGGGATGCAGGCCGAGCGCGGCCGCGCTCTCGGCGGTGAGGACCACCGCGCTCGCCCCGGTGTCGAAGGCGAAGACCTGCTCGCGGCCATTCGCCCGCGCCCTCAGGGTGAAGCCGCCATCGGCGCGCCGCGCGATCACCACCTCCCCGCCCGGCGTCACCACCGGCTCGCCCGCCGCCAGCTCGCCGAAGACCCGGAAGGCGAAGTCCCGGGCCTGGTCGCGCCACGCGTAGAGCCCGGCCGCGCCGGCGCCCAGGCAGAGCCAGACCAGGAGGGCGCCCAGACCCTCCCCGATCCCGATCCGGAACTGCCGGACGATGCCGCTCAGGATCACCAGGAGCGCCGCCGCGGCGCCGAGCCCGGTCGCGACCTCCGGCGGGCTCCACCCGCCGATGTCGCCCCGCGCCAGGGCCGCGACGCCGGCCCCCGCGGCGAGGAGGAGCAGGGCGACACCGGCGGCGCCCGGCATGTCAGGCGGGGGAGGGAGCGGGCCGCCGGAGGTCGCGACCGGGCTCGGCGCCGCGGCGGCGGCCGGGCAGCAGCGCCATGATGCGCTTGCGCTCGGGCTCGGAGAGGGAGCCCCAGGCCGCGATCTCGTCGCGGGTGCGGCCGCAGCCCTCGCAGAGGCCGGTGCCGGGGTCGAGGACGCAGACGCGGGTGCAGGGCGTGGAGGGAGGCGGCATCGAGGGATCGGATCAGCGGGGAATCGCGATCAGCAGGGCGAGCAGGGCGGCGATCTCGGCCACCTGCTGGCTCGCGCCGATCACGTCGCCGGTCTGGCCGCCGATCAGCCGCTCCGCCATGCGGCTCATCGTCCAGGCCGAGAGGGCGGCGAGGAGCCCCGCGAGCGCGAGCCCGCTCGCCGGCAGGCCGAGCGCCCAGGCTCCGACGAGGAGCGCGCCGCAGAGCGCCCAGGCGACGGCGCAGGTGGCGCCCGTGGGCTGCCCGACCGCCTGGGCGGCCCCGTCCGGCCGGGCCGGGGGCAGCGCGAACAGGGGCCAGAGCGACGCCGTGCGCGACAGGGCCGCGGCGGCGGGCAGGACCAGGGCCGCGCGCCACCCGATCCGGTCGGCGAGGGTGGCGAGCGCGCCGATGCGCAGGGCGTAGGCGAGGATCAGGGCCGCGGCCCCGTAGGTGCCGATGCGGCTGTCGCGCATGATGTCGAGCCGCCGCACCGCGTCCGCCCCGCCGCCGAAACCGTCCGCGAGGTCGGCGAGCCCGTCCTCGTGCAGCGCGCCGGTCGCCAGGGTGAGCGCGAGCGCCGCGAGCGTGCCGGCGATGAAGGGGCCGAGCCCGAGGCCGAGCCCGCCGAGCAGCGCCACCGCGCTCGGCAGGGCGATCAGCATTCCGGCGATCGGCAGCATCCGCGGCGCGGTGCGGAAGTCCGGGGCCGCGTGGCCGTCCGCCTCGCCCGGGAGGGCCGGGACCGGAAGCCGGCTGTAGAAGCGCAGGCAGGCGGCGAGGTCGAGGAGCGGCGGCCAGGGGCCCGTCTCGGGTGGCGGCTCGAACTCGTCGTCCGCCTCGTGCATGGCGGACCCTTCGGCCCGCAACCCCGCGCCCTCGGCCATCGCGCTCGCGTCCTTCGCGTCCAGGGACCCATTATACCGCAGATGCGCGCCCCGCGTCTGCGGAGAAAGCGGGGACCGCGCGCTCCCGCCGGCCAGCGCACCACGCGCCGGAGCGGCCGCCGGTTCGGCGGCAAGAATCATGCGGGACCAAGACCCTAAGCGGAATCCCGGCGAGCAAGTCCGCTTAGCCTTCGCGGCGCCCTCTGGTAAGAGGCCCGGATCGTCCCGCCGGAGTTCGCCGATGAATGCCCCGCCCCCCGATGCCAGCCCCTTCGCGGATATCCGCCAGCTCCTCGCCGGCATGCCGGGTCCCGACGAGGAGGCGGCGCGGGCCGTCGCGGCCCGGCAGGCGGAGCTGACCAAGCCCGCCGGCAGCCTCGGGCGCCTCGAGACCCTGGTGGCGTGGCTCGCCGCCTGGCAGGGCAAGCCGATGCCGAGCCTCGACCGACCGCTCGTCTGCGTCTTCGCCGGCAGCCACGGCGTCGCCGCCCGCGGCGTCTCGGCCTATCCGTCCGCGGTCAACCGGCAGATGCTCGACAATTTCGCCGCCGGGGGCGCGGCGATCAACCAGATCTGCGCGACCTACGGGCTCGGCTTCAAGGTCTTCGACCTCGCCCTCGACCTGCCGACCGGCGACATCGCCGAGGCCGAGGCGATGACCGAGAAGGCCTGCGTGGCCACGATGGCGTTCGGGATGGAGGCGGTGGCGGCCGGCACCGACGGGCTCGCGCTCGGCGAGATGGGGATCGGCAACACCACGGTCGCGGCCGCGATCTACGCGGCCCTCTACGGCGGCGAGCCCGCCGGCTGGGTGGGGCACGGCACCGGGGTGGACGCGGCGGGCCACGCCCGCAAGGTGGCGGCGGTGGAGGCGGCTCTCGCCCGCCACGCCGGCCATCTCGACGATCCGCTGCAGGTGCTGGCGCGTCTCGGCGGGCGCGAGGTGGCGGCGATCGCCGGGGCGATCCTGGCGGCGCGGCTGCAGCGCGTGCCGGTGGTGCTCGACGGCTACGTGGCCTGCGCGGCCGCCGCGGTGCTGCACGCCCTCGATCCCCGGGCCCTCGACCATTGCGTGGCGGGCCACCGCTCGGCCGAGGGGGCGCACGGCGCGGTGCTGGAGCGGCTCGGCCTCGACCCGCTCCTCGCCCTGGGCCTGCGGCTCGGCGAGGGCTCGGGGGCGGCCCTGGCCCTCGGGCTGCTCAAGGCGGCGCTCGCCTGCCACCGGGACATGGCGACCTTCGCGCAGGCCGGCGTCGCCGGGCCCGGCGCCTGACGCTCAGGCGGGGAGCGCCAGCGGGTCCTCGCACAGGCGGACCGCGCCCGGGCGGCGGCCGGTCTCGGCGCCGGCGAAGTGCAGCGCGTCCGCGCGGCTGCGGAAGATGCCGCCCGCGCGCCCGCGGGTCTCCACCGCCAGCCAGCGGCCCTCGCGGTCCTGGCCGACGAGGAAGCGGACGGGTTCCGGGCGGGGCGACCGCGCCTCAGTGCCGCAATCGGACATCGTCCCCCCTCCGCCGTGGTCGCGCGTCCCGGATCGGCACCGCGCCGCGGGCCTCGATGCCGCCCCATCAGGTTTCGGGCCGTCGTCCTCGAAAGGCCGACCGGCAGGCGCTATGGATGATCGTCGTTCCGCGCCGGGGACGTCTCGGTCGGGCGGGATCTCGGGAGGATGGGATGGTCCGCGCGCGGCACCGGGTGAGGGGAGCCGGCCTCGCGGGCCGGGTGGCCGTCGCGGCGGCGGCCTGGCACGCCGGCATGGCCGTCGCCGCCGCCGAGCCGCGCCCGGGGCTCCCCGTCGCGGCCTTCGAGGAGGCGGTGCGCGAGAGCCTCGCCGGGCACGGCGACCGGATGGGCTATGCCCTCACCCGCTGCCCGCTGACGCCCCGCTTCGCGCCGGCCGGCGAGACCTACCTGGGCCGCGCCTTCTCGCAGCGCGCCGACACGGTCATCGTCCTGGTCGCGGTGGAGAAGGGGCAGGTCGCCTCCTGGACGGAGTTCGATCTGCCCGGCCTGCAGGGATGGATCACCCACGCGGCGACGCGCTGCCGGGGGGCGACCCTCACGGTCGGGCGCGGCGCCGCCGCGCAGCGCTACCGCTGGGACGGGCGCGGCTTCGTCGCGCGGCGCTGACCGGCGCGCTCACCGGAACAGGGTGGTGCGCGCCAGTTCCACGATCTCGTCCCCGCGCCCGCTGATGACCGCCCGCGCGAGGTAGATCCCGAACCCCTTGGCCCGCTCCATCGTGGTCTTGGGCGGCGACGCCAGCTCCTGGCGGTTGGTGACCACGTCGACCAGCGCGGGCCCGTCATGGGCGAGGGCCCTCCTCAGCGCGGTCTCGACCTCGGCCGGGTCCTCCACGCGCAGGCCCAGCACCCCGGCCGCCTCGGCCATGCGGGCGAAGTCCGGATTCCTGAGCTCGGTGCCCGCGTCGAGGCAGCCCGAGGCCTTCATCTCCATCTCGACGAAGCCGAGGGTGCCGTTGTTGCGCACCACCACCTCCACGGGCAGCCCCGCCAGCGTGAGGGTGAGGAAGTCGCCCACCAGCATGGCAAAGCCGCCGTCGCCGGAGAAGGAGATCACCGGCCGGTCCGGAAAGGCGGCCTGGGCGCCGATCGCCCACCGGGGGACGGGGCTTGAGCCAGCGCGGCGCGGTCGGGACCTCGATCGATTCGAGCGCCACGTCGCCCGGGATGATCACCACCGGGACGCCGCGCTTGGCGATGGCCTCGCGGATCGCGATGTCGCGGGTGCGGCCGATCTGCGCGACGGTGGCGACCGGACCGACCTAGTGCGCGCATTCCGCGAAGAGCTTCTCCGGGCTCGTTTCCTGGAAGGAGCCCGAGCCGATCGCGGCGCTCGGGATATGCGCGGCGATCGCCAGCACGGGCACCCGCGAGCGCTGACGATCGGACAGGCCGTTGATGAGGTGCAGGTTGCCGGGCCCGCAGCTCCCCACGCAGACGGCGAGGTCCCGGTGAGGTGCGCCTCGGCGTCGGCCGCGAAGGCCGCCACCTCCTCGTGGCGGACGTGGACCCAGTCGATGGTGCGCTTGCGGCGCAGCGCGTCCGTCAGGCCGTTCAGCGGATCGCCGACGACGCCGTAGATCCGGCGCACGCCCACCGCGTGCAGCGTGTCGGCGATGAGATCCGCAACGATCTGGGGGCCATGTCGCGCCTCCTGCGAGGATGCCGCGCCGCGCCCGTGCGGCGGGCCTCTGACGCGCCGCACCGACGAGGCAGGGTGGCGAGCGTGCCTCGCGGCAGCTGGATTCCGTCAGGTCAGGAGGTGGTCGCGCCGGCGCAGGGCCGGAAACAGGCGGCCCCACAGGCCGGCGACCAGCACCGTCGCGACTCCGCCGGCCACGACCGCCGGCACCGCCCCGACCAGGGCCGCGAGCGTGCCGGACTCGAACTCGCCGAGTTCGTTCGAGGCGCCGATGAAGACGGTGTTGACGGCCGCCACCCGGCCGCGCATCGCGTCCGGCGTCTCGCCTTGGACGAGGCTCTGGCGGACGTAGACGCTGACCATGTCGGCCGCCCCCGTGACGAAGAGGCAGGCCATGGAGAGGGGCAGGGAGGTCGAGAGGCCGAAGCCCACCGTGGCGACCCCGAAGACCGCGACGGCGAGGAGGAGCCGCTGCCCCGCCCGGCGCGCGAGCGGCCGGTGGGCCAGAACGACCGCCATCGCCACTCCGCCCGCCGCCGGCATGCTGCGCAGGAGGCCGAGGCCGAGCGGCCCGACCCGCAGCACCTCCTGGGCGTAGATCGGCAGCAGCGCGGTGGCCCCGCCGAGGAGCACGGCGACGAGGTCGAGGGTGATCGCGCCCAGCACCACCGGCTGGGACCGGATGTAGGTGAGCCCCGCGAGCAGCGTCGCCCAGGAGACCGGCCCGCGCCCGGCCGCGGCGGGCCGAGGCCGGATGCCGCCCACGGCGACCGCGGCGACCGCGAAGCAGGCGGCGGAGAGCCCGAACACCACCGAGGGGCCGAGCGCGTAGAGGAGGCCGCCGAGGGCGGGGCCGGACACGGACGCGCTCTGCCAGATCGAGGAGTTCCACGCGATGGCGGCGCCGAACTGCTCGCGCGGCACCAGCGTCGGCATCAGGGCCTGCGTCGCCGGGTTGGCGAAGGCCCGGGCGCCGCCCGTCAGCACCATCAGGGCGTAGACCGGCCAGACCGGGGGGTGCCGGGACAGGGCGAGGGCCAGCAGGCCGGCCGCCGAGGAGGCGATGAGCGCGTAGGCGAGGGCGGCGATGCGGCGCCGGTCATAGGTGTCGGCCACGTGGCCCGTCACCAGCGCCCCGAGGATCGCCGGCGCGAAGCTCGCGAGCCCGACGAGGCCGAGCGCGAGCGCGCTGCGGGTCAGGTCGTAGACGAACCAGCCCACGGCCACCGCCTGCATCTGGTAGGCGAGGCCCGTCAGGAACCGGGCGAGGCCGAACAGGCGGAAGTCGGAATTGTGGAGCAGGGGACGGGGAGGATGCGCGGAGGATGGGAGGGACGCGGACATTGCTGCTCTCAGCCATGGTCCGGCTCCCGTCCTCGTGGCAAGAGGCGTCTGCCGAAGATGGCGGGCCCGACCCGAGGATGGCGGCGCGCAGGACGATGTGACGCTCCGACCCCGGACGGGATCCGTGAAAGCTCTCGGCGGCACCCGACCGGGCGCGCGTCCGGCCATCCCGACCAAACGGCACCTGAGCTGTGTCGCCGCCACGCGATTGATGACTGCCCGCGGCATGGAACTTGATCCAATGGCCACCAGCATCGCCGGCTCCGCCTGGCTATACAAGCAATCCCTCGACGATCCCGGCCGGATCGTCAAACTCGATTCGAGCGGGAAAATCCTCGGGCGGGATCATTCGCTCGAGTGCAATTGGCTCTATGTTGACGGACGATTAGTGTTCCGTGACTTTTCCGGGCATGACGTGGCGGTTTTTCCGCAACCGCTGTTCTTCGATGCCCCGCGCCGGCTGACGGGGTGGTCGGCCTCGTGCGCGGACGCGCCACGCTGGCTGCTGCGCCTCGACGACCTCGTCCCGCTGCAATCCGGCTCCGCCTACGACCTCGCCGCGGAGGTGCGGGAAGTGGCGCACGCCGTCGCGTTCACCTGCCCGGGCCCGGCGTACGGCGACGGCGATGCCGCGCCGACCGGATACACGGCCGGCAAGTACAACATGCTGACCTTGCGGGACGTCGATCTGCTCACGACGCACGGGGCGATCGAGAAGGCCGGCGTGGTCGCCGAAGAATCTCTGTTCCACTTTCCATTCCACCTCGAGGATCGCTTCATTCGCTTCCCGGACGGGACATTCGCGCGCAATGCGGGCGATCCGCAGCTCTCGATCGCGCGGGCGCGCTACGCCTGCGCGGGGATCAACGAGAATTACTATCATTGGATGATGTTCTTCGTGGGCAAGATCTGCCTGCATGGCGAGACCCGCGCCTCCGGCGAAGGGGCGGTCGTCCTGGTTCCCGAGTATCGGAACGACGTGCAGAAGCGGACCGCGGAGCTGGTGGCGAAGGCCTACGGCTTGAACTTGGTTCAGCTCCGGCGCTGCGACCGCGTGCGGGTCGACGAGTTGCTGCTCCCGCATCAGCACGGCTCCTACGGGATCGATCCCCATCCCGTCGTCCTCAGGGCCTTCGCGCTGATCAAGGCGGCCCAGGCCTCCGCCGCGCCCGGCGCCGGCCGCAGGCTCTACATCTCGCGGGCCGACTCGCATTACCGGCGGCTCGAGAACGAGCGAGAGATCGAGACGCTCCTGGCCGGTCGCGGCTTCGACGTCGTCAGACTGGCTGACAGGACCCTCGAACAGCAGATCTCATTGCTTGCGACGGCCGAAGTGGTGGTGTCCCCCCATGGGGCCGGCCTCACCAATCTTGGTTATTGCGAGCCCGGAACCAAGGTCTTGGAGTTCCACAGCCCGCAATACCTAAACTGGTGCATGCGCAATTTGTCGATCGCGGCCGGCCTGAGATACGGCTTCCTGATGGGCGAGGCCACCGAGGGCGACCGCTACCGGGTCGCGGTCGCGGCCGTCGACGCGGCCGTGACGGCGATGCTCGCGGCCTGACCGGGGGCGGCCCCGTGGCTGGTGGGCGGTGACGGGCTCGAACCGCCGACCCTCTCGGTGTAAACGAGATGCTCTACCAACTGAGCTAACCGCCCCGGGCCGCATGGTTAAGGGCAGCAAACCGGGAGCGCAAGGCCCGGGACCCGGGGCGGGGGCCGGCCGGATTTCCGTGCCCGGCGGCTTGACACGCTTCGGCCCGCCTCATACACCGCCGCCATCGCAGCACAGCGATGCGCCGCGCGGACGTAGCTCAGTCGGTTAGAGTGCCGGCCTGTCACGCCGGAGGTCGCGGGTTCGAGCCCCGTCGTCCGCGCCATCTTCCCCTGATGGGTGGTCATCGCACTGCGCCTGGCACGCGGGCGTAGCTCAGTTGGTTAGAGTGCCGGCCTGTCACGCCGGAGGTCGCGGGTTCGAGCCCCGTCGCCCGCGCCAACCACAATTGCAAGCTCAAGGCAAGGATCGCGCCGCAGAGTCAGCCGGGATCGCTGGGACCCCGGGGGACGAGATGTCGTGGTGGAATGCCGGAGTGAGCCGCCGATTCGCCGTCATGCTGGCGGCGGCCGTCGCGGGCTTCGTGGGTCTGGCGGCCTGCGCGCTGACCAGCTACCGGGACGGCCTGATCGCCGAGCGCGTCGCCAAGCTGCGCGCGGTCTCCGACGTCGCGATGGCCGCCGCCGCCAGCCTGGAGAGGGAGGTGCAGGCCGGCCGCCTGTCGCGCGAGGCGGCGCTCGCGGCCTTCCGGGCCCGCGTCAACGCCATGCGGTACGACGGCGACAATTACGTGGCGGTCTACGGCTATGACGGGGTCGCGCAGGTGATCCCCATCAAGCCCGAATGGGTCGGCAAGGACATGAGCGGGCTCAAGGACGCCTCCGGCATGCTCCTCGTCCAGGCGATCACGCGGATCGCGCGGTCCGGCAAGCCGGGCGAGCTGCGCTACCACTTCGTGCGGCCGGGCAGCGAGGTGCAATCGCCCAAGCTGAGCTACATCCAGGGCTTCGATCCCTGGAAGGTCGCGATCTTCACGGGCGTGCACGTCGACGACATCGAGGAGGCGTTCCGGCGCCAGGCGCTCTGGCTCGCGCTGATCGCGGGCGCGGCGCTCCTCGGCGTCGGCGCCCTCGGCCTCGTCGGCTGGCGTTCGATCGCCGGGGGCCTCGCGGCCCTGACGCAGGCCACCGCCGCGCTCGCCGCCGGGCGCTACGACGGGACGATCCCCGGCACCGCCCGCCGGGACGAGATCGGCCTCATCGCCCGGGGCATCGACAGCTTCCGGATCGCCCTGGCCGAGCGCGAGGCCCTGGCGGCGGCGCAGGATGCCGGACAGGCGCAGCTGCGCCGCGTCGCGCAGCTCGGCGCCGACACCCGCGCCTTCGAGAGCGCGGTCTCGGCGGTGCTGGCCCAGGTGGACGCCTCGGCCCGGGATCTGGAGGCGACCGCGAAGGCGATGTCCGACGCCGCCGCGCGCACGGCCGGGCGGGCGGCCGCGGCGGCCGGCTCCGCCGCGACCGCCGCGCGGGAGGTCGCCGGCGTCGCGACGGCGGCCGAGCGGCTCGGCGCCTCGATCACGGCGATCGGCGGCGAGGTGCGCGGGGCGGCCCGGCTCGCCGAGGACGCGGTGACGGAATCCGACCGCACCGCCGAGGTGATGCGGGCCCTCGACGGCGCCGCGGCGCGGATCGGCGACGTCGTGGCGGTGATCGCGGGCGTCGCCGGGCAGACGAACCTGCTGGCGCTGAACGCCACGATCGAGGCGGCCCGGGCCGGGGAGGCGGGCCGCGGCTTCGCGGTCGTCGCCGCCGAGGTCAAGCAGCTCGCCAACCAGACGGACCGGGCGACCCGGGAGATCTCGTCCCAGATCGCGTCGATCCAGGACGCCGCCCGCCAGGCGGTCGGCGCCATGACGGGCATCGCCGCGCGGGTGCAGGACATCAGCGGCGTCTCGGGCCGGGTCTCCTCGGCCGTGGAGGGCCAGGCCGGGGCGACCCAGACGATCCTGCACAGCATCGCCCAGGCCGCCGCCGGCACCGGGGCCGTGAGCGAGGCCATCGCCGGGCTCGCCCAGGACGCCGACACGACCGGGGACGCCTCCGGCCGCGTGCTGGGCGCGGCCGGCACGCTGCTGCGGCACTCGGACAGCATCGGCGCCGAGGTGCGGCGCTTCCTGGCGACGCTGCAGGCCGCCTGATCGGGCGATCCCGAAATGTCCCCAATTGACCGACAGGGGCTCGGCCCCGACCTTCGCCGCCCGGACCCCGCCAGGATGCCGACCGCGTTTCGACCGACGTTGCCCCGCCGCCGCGCCGCCGGGCCCGCCACCCAGCCCGCGCTTCGGGCCGGAGCGCTCCTGGCCGGACTCGGCCTCCTCCTGGCGGGGTGCAGCGGCGGGCCGCTGCTGCCGGCGCCGGACCTGCCGACGAATCAGGTCATCCTCGACGAGGCCGCGGCGGCCGCGGCGATCTCCCGCTACCGGGCGAGCCACGGGCTCGGTCCGGTGGTGGTCGATCCCTCGCTGATCCGCGCCGCCTCCCTGCAGGCCGAGGCCAATGCGCGGGCGGGACTCCTCTCCCACGAGATCGCCGGCAGCTTCGACAGCCGGCTGAAGCGGGCCGGCCTCGGGGGACGCTACGCGGCCGAGAACCTCAGCGCCGGCTCGGAGACCTTCGACGCCGTGCTGCGCCGCTGGCAGGCCTCGCCCGAGCACAACCGCAACATGCTGATGCCGCAGGTGCGACGGATCGGCGTCGCCCGGGTCGATGCGCCCGGGAGCCGCTACAAGCGGTTCTGGGCGCTCATCCTGTCGGATTCCTGATCGGCCCGGCCCGGCGGCGCCGATCCGTCGCGGCGGCCGGAAACGGCCCGGAAGGGCCGCGGCCTGCGACGAAACTCACCATCCGCGGGGCGCTTTCCCCGGTTGTGGGCGGCATCGGCCGGATTATCTAAGACCCTGACGTTCGCGGTTTGTGCGGTGCGAACGCCCCTTGTTTCGGCATACCCGCTCGTTTAAGCCTCGCGGCGATCTCCGGGCCTTGGAACCGTTCCGAATGGCGGGCCGACCGGCCGGGCGGCGCGCGGCTCCGCGCTGCCCCTGAACGAGCAACGAGGGTTCTCGATGAACGGCCTCCTCACGGATTACCTGCCGCTCGTGATCTTCATCGGCGTGTCGCTGGTGATCGCGCTCGCCCTGCTCGTGGCGCCCTTCCTGGTCGCCTACAACAGCCCGGACCCGGAGAAGCTCTCGGCCTACGAGTGCGGGTTCAACGCCTTCGACGACGCGCGCATGAAGTTCGACGTGCGCTTCTACCTCGTCGCCATCCTGTTCATCATCTTCGACCTGGAGGTCGCCTTCCTGTTTCCCTGGGCGATCACCTTCGGGGATCTCGGCTGGTTCGGCTTCTGGTCGATGATGATCTTCCTCGGCGTGCTCACCGTCGGGTTCGTCTACGAGTGGCGCAAGGGCGCCCTCGAATGGGACTGAGCCGACCGATCCCCGCCGCCTCCTGAGAGACCCCCGCTCCATGGCCCTCGACACTCCCCTCTCCCGCGCCCCGGCCATCGCCCCCGAGCCCAAGGGCATCCTCGACCCGGCGACCGGCCTGCCGATCGGCGCCACCGACCCGACCTTCCTGTCGATCAACGACGAACTCGCCGACCGCGGCTTCCTGCTCACCACGGCGGACGACCTCATCACCTGGGCCCGCACCGGCTCGCTGATGTGGATGACCTTCGGGCTCGCCTGCTGCGCGGTCGAGATGATGCAGATGTCGATGCCGCGCTACGACGCCGAGCGCTTCGGCTTCGCCCCGCGCGCCTCGCCGCGCCAGTCGGACGTGATGATCGTCGCCGGCACCCTCACCAACAAGATGGCGCCCGCGCTGCGCAAGGTCTACGACCAGATGCCGGAGCCGCGCTACGTCATCTCGATGGGTTCCTGCGCCAATGGCGGCGGCTACTACCATTACTCCTACTCGGTGGTGCGCGGCTGCGACCGCGTGGTGCCGGTGGACATCTACGTGCCGGGCTGTCCCCCGAGCGCCGAGGCGCTGCTCTACGGGGTGCTGCTGCTGCAGAAGAAGATCCGCCGGACCGGCACGATCGAGCGCTGAGGGGCCGCGATGACGAACGGCATCACCATCCTGCCCCATACCGAGACCGAGCACGGGACCGGGGCGCTGCAGGCGCTGAGCGACCGCCTCGCCGAGACCCTCGGCGGCGCCGTCGTTGAGCGCGCCATCGCCTTCGACGAGCTGACGCTCGTGGTCGAGCCGTCCGAGATCGTGCGGGTGCTGACGCACCTGCGCGACGACCCGGCCTGCGGCTTCCGCTCCTTCATCGACATCTGCGGGGCGGATTACCCGGGCCGGGAGAAGCGCTTCGACGTCGTCTACCACCTGCTCTCGCTGCGCCACAACCGGCGCATCCGCGTGAAGGTGCAGACCGACGAGGCGACGCCGGTCCCCTCCGTGATCACCGTCTTCCCGGCGGCGAACTGGTACGAGCGCGAGACCTACGACCTCTACGGGATCCTGTTCTCGGGCCATCCGGACCTGCGCCGCCTGCTGACCGATTACGGCTTCGAGGGGCATCCCCTGCGCAAGGACTTCCCGCTCACCGGATTCGTCGAGGTCCGCTACGACCAGGACGAGGGCCGGGTGGTCTACGAGCCCGTGAAGCTCTCGCAGGAATTCCGCCAGTTCGACTTCCTGTCCCCCTGGGAGGGCACCGACTACGTGCTTCCGGGCGACGAGAAGGCGAAGCCGTGAGGGGAAGGCCGATGACCGCGTTCCCGTACTCGCCACCCGCCGCGCGCCACCCGCTCCCACGCAGCGCCGCCCAGGGCGCCGGACGCTCCGCATGACCGAACACAGCATCCGGAATTTCTCGATCAATTTCGGGCCGCAGCATCCGGCGGCGCACGGCGTGCTGCGCCTCGTGCTGGAGCTCGACGGCGAGATCGTCGAGCGGGTCGATCCGCATATCGGGCTGCTCCATCGGGGTACCGAGAAGCTGATCGAGGTCAAGACCTACCTGCAGGCCACGCCCTATTTCGACCGGCTCGACTACGTCGCGCCGATGAACCAGGAGCACGCCTTCTGCCTCGCGGTCGAGAAGCTGCTCGGCATCGAGGTGCCGCGGCGGGCCAAGCTGATCCGCACCCTGTTCTGCGAGATCGGGCGGCTGCTCTCGCATCTCCTCAACGTGACGACGCAGGCGATGGATGTCGGCGCGCTCACGCCCCCGCTCTGGGGCTTCGAGGAGCGCGAGAAGCTGATGATCTTCTATGAGCGCGCGAGCGGGGCGCGGCTCCACGCCAATTACTTCCGGCCGGGGGGCGTCCACCAGGACCTGCCGCCGGGCCTGATCGACGACATCGAGGCCTTCTGCGACCCCTTCCTGCAGGTGGTCGACGACCTCGACGCGCTGGTCATCGGCAACCGCATCTTCAAGCAGCGCAACGTCGACATCGGCATCGTGACGGTCGACGCGGCGATGGCCTGGGGCTTCTCGGGCGTGATGCTGCGCGGCTCCGGGATCCCGTGGGACCTGCGCAGGGCGCAGCCCTACGAGGCCTACGAGGAGATGGAGTTCGACGTCCCGGTGGGGAAGAACGGCGACACCTACGATCGCCAGGTCATCCGCATGGAGGAGATGCGCCAATCCGTGCGCATCATGAAGCAGTGCCTCGCCAAGCTGCGCGCGCCGGACGGGCAGGGGCCCGTGACCACGCAGGACGGCAAGGTGGCGCCGCCCTCCCGGCGCGAGATGAAGCGCTCGATGGAGGCGCTCATCCACCACTTCAAGCTCTACACCGAGGGCTTCCACGTCCCGGCCGGCGAGGTCTACGCCGCCGTCGAGGCGCCCAAGGGCGAGTTCGGCGTTTACCTGGTGGCGGACGGCACCAACAAGCCCTACCGCTGCAAGATCCGCGCGCCGGGCTTCGCCCACCTGCAGGCGATGGACTGGATGTGCCGCGGCCACATGCTGGCGGACGTGTCCTGCATCCTCGGCACCCTGGACATCGTGTTCGGGGAGGTGGACCGGTGAGGCAGGCGACGACCGGCGAAGAGAACTGAACCGATGGCAAACCGCAGACTGGCGCCCGCCGAACAGCAGCCCGCCGCATTCGCGTTCACGCCCGAGAACGCGCGCTGGGCCGAGGCGCAGATCGCCAAATATCCCGAGGGCCGGCAGGCCTCGGCCGTGATCCCGCTGCTCTGGCGCGCCCAGGAGCAGAATGGCGGCTGGCTGCCGCAGAAGGCGATCGAGGCCGTCGCCGACGAACTCGGGATGCCGCACATCCGCGTGCTCGAGGTCGCGACCTTCTACACCATGTTCGCGCTCGAGCCGGTCGGGCGCTACTGGATTCAGGTCTGCGGCACCGTGCCCTGCGACGTCTGCGGGGCGAAGGAGCTGAAGCACTACCTGCACGACCGTCTCGGCCCCGCCGGCCATGTCAGCCCGGACGGCAATTTCTCCTGGCTCGAAGTCGAGTGCCTCGGCGCCTGCTGCAACGCGCCGATGGTGCAGATCAACCAGGACTATTATGAGGACCTGACGCCCGAGATCCTCGGCCGGCTGATGGACGACCTCGCGGCCGGGCGGCCGGTCAAGGCCGGCTCGCAGGCCGGGCGGACCTCCTCCGAGCCGAAGGGCGCCGCGACGACGCTCACCGACGAGACCCTGTTCGACGGCTCCCGCATCGGCGCGTGGCGCCGGCGCTTCGAGGAGGAGGGGCTGCACGAGGCCGGCGCCGACACCCAGGCGCTCGCCGCCAGGGAGGCGGCCGATCCGAAGCCGGCGCGGCCCGATGCCGGCCGCCCGATCGGGAGCCCGGCCGCGCAGACGCCCGCCCAGCGCGTCGCGGACGGCAAGGCGCCGGTCGAGCCCGCCGAGGCGAAGGGCCAGTCGGCGCCCGAGCGCGCGACCGTCGCGGCGCCGCGCTCCGGGCCCGAGGTCCAGCCCGCCCCGCAGAGCGGGCGCTCCTACACCGAGACCCCCTCGAAGCCCGAGGAGGGCCGCCCGGTCGCCGAGACCAAGGGCTCGACCCCGGTCAGCGGCGCCGAGCCGATGGCCGCGCCCGCCCGCACGGACGGCTCGCAGGCCAAGCCCGTCGGGGTCGACCCGGCCGACAAGGGCCCGCCCGGCCCCGGCGCCAAGGATTCCGGCTCCAAGGATTCCGGCGCCAAGGATTCCGGCGCCAAGGATTCCGGCGTCAAGGGGGCGGGCCCCGCGGGCAAGACCAAGCCCTCCTCGAACCGGTAGGACGACGCCATGCTCTCCGACCAGGATCGGATCTTCACGAACCTCTACGGGTTCCACTCCCCGGGCCTCGACGCCGCGCGCCGGCGCGGCGCCTGGGACGGCACCAAATTCCTGCTCGAGCAGGGCCGCGACTGGATCATCGACGAGATGAAGAAGTCGGGCCTGCGCGGGCGCGGCGGGGCCGGCTTCTCGACCGGCCTCAAATGGTCGTTCATGCCCAAGAAGTCGGACGGCCGTCCGCACTACCTGGTGGTGAACGCCGACGAATCCGAGCCCGGCACCTGCAAGGACCGGGAGATTATGCGGCACGACCCGCATCTCCTGATCGAGGGCTGCCTGCTCGCCTCCTTCGCGATGGGGGCGCATGCCGCCTATATCTACATCCGCGGCGAGTACGTGGCCGAGAAGCACGCCCTGCAGCGGGCGGTGGACGAGGCCTACGAGGCCCGGCTGATCGGGCCGGACAACGTCCACGGCTACCCGTTCGACCTCTACGTCCACCACGGCGCGGGCGCCTATATCTGCGGCGAGGAGACGGCGCTCCTGGAGAGCCTGGAGGGCAAGAAGGGGATGCCGCGGCTGAAGCCGCCCTTCCCGGCCAATATGGGCCTCTACGGCTGCCCGACCACGGTCAACAACGTCGAGTCGATCGCGGTGGCGGGTGCCATCCTGCGCCGGGGCGCGGCGTGGTTCTCCGGCATCGGCCGGCCGAACAACACCGGCACCAAGCTCTTCTGCGTCTCGGGCCACGTCAACCGGCCCTGCAACGTCGAGGAGGCGCTGGGGATCCCGTTCCGCGAGCTGATCGACCGCCATTGCGGCGGCATCCGCGGCGGCTGGGACAACCTCCTGGCGGTGATCCCGGGCGGCTCCTCGGTGCCGCTGGTCCCGGCCGCGCAGATCGCCGACGCGCCGATGGACTTCGACACGCTGCGCGGCCTCGGCTCGGGCCTCGGCACCGCGGCGGTGATCGTGCTCGACAAGACGACCGACATCGTCGCCGCCATCGCCCGCATCTCGTACTTCTACAAACACGAATCCTGCGGCCAGTGCACGCCCTGCCGGGAGGGCACCGGCTGGATGTGGCGCGTCATGCTGCGCATGGCCGAGGGCCGGGCGCAGAAGCGCGAGATCGACATGCTGCTCGACGTCACCAAGCAGATCGAGGGCCACACGATCTGCGCGCTCGGCGACGCGGCGGCCTGGCCGATCCAGGGCCTCATCCGCCACTTCCGACCCGAGATCGAGAAGCGCATCGACCGCTACAGCGCCAACCCGCACAGCGACCCCGTGCCGATGGCCGCGGAGTGAGCGGCGCGCGCGGCGAACGCCTGGAGACACCACAGTGACCAAGATCGTCGTCGACGGCACCGAGGTCGATGTCCCGCCGGACTACACGCTGCTGCAGGCCTGCGAGGCGGCCGGCGCGGAGATCCCGCGCTTCTGCTTCCACGAGCGGCTGTCGATCGCCGGCAATTGCCGCATGTGCCTCGTCGAGCTGAAGGGCGCGCCGAAGCCGGTGGCCTCCTGCGCCTGGGGCGTGCGCGACTGCCGGCCGGGCCCGAACGGCGAGCCGCCGCAGGTCCTGACCAAGTCGCCGCTGACCAAGAAGGCGCGCGAGGGGGTGATGGAGTTCCTCCTCATCAACCACCCGCTCGACTGCCCGATCTGCGACCAGGGCGGCCATTGCGACCTGCAGGACCAGGCGATGGCCTACGGGGTCGATTCGACCCGCTACGGCGAGAACAAGCGCGCGGTCGAGGACAAGTACATCGGCCCGCTCGTGCGCACGGCGATGAACCGCTGCATCCACTGCACCCGCTGCGTGCGCTTCCTGGCGGAAGTGGCGGGCGTGCCGGATCTCGGCGCCATCGGGCGCGGCGAGGATATGGAGATCACCTCCTACCTCGAACAGGCCATGGCTTCCGAGCTGCAGGGCAACGTCGCCGACCTCTGCCCGGTCGGGGCCCTCGTGCACAAGCCGCAATCCTACAACGTGCGGCCCTGGGAATTGTCCAAGACCGAGTCGGTCGACGTGATGGACGCGGTCGGCTGCGCGATCCGGGTCGATGCCCGCGGCCGCGAGGTGATGCAGATCGAGCCCCGGGTGAACGAGGCCATCAACGAGGAGTGGATCTCCGACAAGACCCGCCACGTGGTGGACGGGCTGCGGCTCCAGCGCCTCGACCGGCCCTATATCCGCGAGAACGGGCGCCTGCGCCCGGCGGGCTGGGCCGAGGCCTTCGCGACGATCGCGGCCAAGCTCAAGGGCGCCGACCCCGCGCGCGTCGGCGCGATCGTGGGCGACCTCGCCTCGGTGGAGGAGACCTACGCGCTCAAGCGCCTGATGACGGCGCTCAATGTGCGCAACCTCGATTGCCGCCAGGACGGCGCGCCGTTCGATCCGGCCTGGGGCCGGGCCGCCTACACGTTCAACCCCACCATCGCGGGGATCGAGCAGGCGGACGCGGTGCTGCTCGTCGGGGCCAATCCGCGCCTCGAAGGCTCGCTCCTCAACGTGCGGCTGCGCAAGCGCTGGCGCATGGCGCCGCTGCCGGTCGGGCTGATCGGCGAGCCCACCGACCTGACCTACCCGCACACCTATCTGGGCGCCGGCCCGGAGACGCTGGCGGAGCTCGCGGCCGGGCGGCACAGCTTCGCGGAGGTGCTGGGCAAGGCCGAGCGCCCGCTCGTCATCGTCGGGATCGGGGCGCTCGCCCGCCCGGACGGGCGCGCCATCCTGGCGGCGGCCGCCTCCTACGCGCGGAGCATCGGCGCCGTGACGGAGGGCTGGACCGGCTTCGGGGTGCTGCAGGTCGCGGCGGCGCGCGTCGGCGCCCTCGATCTCGGCGTCGTGCCGGGGGAGGGCGGGCTCGACTTCGCCGCGATGACGGCGCTGGGCGCCCTCGACGTGCTCTACAACCTCGGCGCCGATGAGGTGGAGGTCGCCCCGGGCGCCTTCGTGATCTACCAGGGCACGCACGGGGATCGCGGCGCCCACCGGGCCGACGTGATCCTGCCGGGGGCCGCCTACACGGAGAAGTCGGGGACCTACGTGAACACGGAGGGCCGTCCGCAACTCGCCAACCGCTCCGGGTTCCCGCCGGGCGACGCGCGCGAGGATTGGGCGATCCTGCGCGCCCTGTCGGAGCCGCTCGGCCAGCGCCTGCCCTTCGACTCGCTGGCGCAGCTGCGCCGCGCCCTCTACGCCGACCACCCGCACCTCGCGGCGCTGGATTCGGTCGCCGGGCAGGACGCCGGCGCGGCGCTCGCGAGCCTCGCGGCCCTCGGCGGCGAGCCGGGCCGGGAGCCGTTCCGCAGCCCGATCCTCGACTTCTACCTCACCAACCCGATCGCCCGCGCCTCCCGGGTGCTGGCGGAATGCTCGGGGCTCGCCCGCGAGCGCGTGCTCCAGGCCGCCGAGTAGGACCGCGATAGGACCACCCCATGAGCGTCACCGACATCCTGCTGACGGTCGGCCTCGTCGCGCTGAAGAGCGTGGTGCTGCTGGTCGCGCTCCTCGTCTTCATCGCCTACGCGCTCCTCGCCGACCGGAAGATCTGGGCGGCGGTGCAGCTGCGGCGCGGCCCGAACGTGGTCGGCCCCTGGGGCCTGTTCCAGTCCTTCGCCGACCTGCTGAAGTTCGTGATCAAGGAGCCGGTCATCCCGGCGGGCGCCAACAAGGCGCTCTACCTGCTGGCGCCGTTCGGCTTCGCGACCCTGGCGCTCTCGGCCTGGGCGGTGATCCCGCTGGCGGATAACTGGGCGATCGCCGACATCAACGTCGGCATCATCTACATCTTCGCGATCTCGTCGCTCGGCGTCTACGGCGTGATCATGGGCGGCTGGGCCTCGAACTCGAAATACGCCTTCCTGGGCGCGCTCCGCTCGGCCGCCCAGATGGTGTCCTACGAGGTGTCGCTCGGCTTCGTGATCATCACCGTGCTGATGTGCGCGGGCTCCCTCAACCTCTCCCAGATCGTCCGCGCGCAGGACACCGCGCTCGGGATCTTCGGCTGGTACTGGCTCTGGCTGTTCCCGATGTTCGCGGTGTTCTTCGTGTCGGCGCTGGCCGAGACGAACCGCCCGCCCTTCGACCTGCCGGAGGCCGAATCGGAGCTCGTGGCGGGCTACATGGTCGAGTATTCCTCGACCCCGTACCTGCTGTTCATGCTCGGCGAGTACGTGGCGATCATCACCATGTGCGCGCTCGGCACGATCCTGTTCATGGGCGGCTGGCTCTCGCCGATCCCCTTCGCGCCGTTCACCTGGGTGCCGGGCGTGATCTGGTTCACCCTGAAGGCGAGCTTCCTGTTCTTCCTGATCGCCATGGTCAAGGCGATGGTCCCCCGCTACCGCTACGACCAGCTCATGCGGCTCGGCTGGAAGGTCTTCCTCCCGCTCTCGCTCATCATGGTCTTCGTCGTCGCCTTCGTCCTGAAAGTGACCGGCCTCGCGCCGGTCTCCTGAACCCCGCATTGGAGATTGAGCGATGAGGCTCGATCAGGTCGCCCGCAGCCTGCTGCTGAAGGAGTTCGTGTCGGGGTTCGCCCTCGCCATGCGCTACCTGTTCAAGCCGAAGGCGACGATCAACTACCCCTTCGAGATGGGCCACCGCTCGCCGCGCTTCCGCGGCGAGCACGCGCTGCGCCGGTACCCCAACGGCGAGGAGCGCTGCATCGCCTGCAAGCTCTGCGAGGCGGTCTGCCCGGCCCAGGCCATCACCATCGAGGCCGGGCCGCGCCGCAATGACGGCACCCGCCGCACCACCCGCTACGACATCGACATGGTGAAGTGCATCTATTGCGGGATGTGCCAGGAGGCCTGCCCGGTGGACGCCATCGTCGAGGGCCCGAACTTCGAGTTCTCGGTCGAGACCCGCGAGGAGCTGCTCTACGACAAGCAGCGGCTGCTCGCGAACGGCGACCGCTGGGAGCGCGAGATCGCGCGCAACATCGCCGCGGACGCACCCTATCGCTGAGGCGAGCGGCGAGCGGCGGGCGGCGACGGGCCGACGCGGCGCCCGCCGAGGCTCCGGAGGGTCGTCCCGCCCGCCATTCGCCGCGCGACGCCGACCATTCGCCTCCGCGGCGGGCTTTCCCGTTGTGCGCCGCGGGAGCGGGTTCTATAGACGGGCCGCCGGGGAACCGGGGGTCGCTCATCGGCACCAGGCAGGAGACCGCCGCGAGGCGGCGTGAGTTCACCGCATGACCGCAGCCGCCGCCTTCTTCTACCTCTTCGCCGCGATCACCGTCGCCTCGGGCCTCGTGGTGATCGCCGCCCGCAACCCGGTCACCTCGGTCCTGTTCCTGATCCTCGCCTTCGTGAACGCGGCCGGCCTGTTCGTGCTGATGGGCGCCGAGTTCCTGGCGATGATCCTGGTGGTCGTCTACGTCGGCGCGGTGGCGGTGCTGTTCCTCTTCGTCGTGATGATGCTCGACGTGGACTTCGCCGAGCTGCGCCAGGGCTTCCAGGACTACCTGCCGGTCGGCGCGCTGATCGGCGCCGTGTTCCTGATCGAGCTCCTGCTTGTGGTCGGCTCCTGGGCGATCGATCCGGGTCTCGTCCACGCGCCCCTCGCGGTGGCGCCCGGCGGCGAGCAGATCACCAACACGCAGGCGCTCGGCCTGGTTCTCTACACCAACTACTTCTTCTTCTTCCAGATTGCCGGCCTGATCCTGCTCGTCGCGATGATCGGCGCGATCGTGCTGACGCTGCGCGACCGGCCCGGCGTGAAGCGCCAGGACATCGCGGTGCAGAACGCGCGCACCCAGGCCCTGGCGGTCGAGCTGCGCAAGGTGCCGACGCGCCAGGGCGTCGAGGTGTGACGGCGGGACCGGGCACGGTCCGGCCCCCCTCTCCCGCGCCGGGAAGGGGCGCCGCGCCGCCGCGACGGCACGCTGATTCGAGACGGCCGCAGCCCGGCCGAGAGGCAGACAGATGATCGGTTTGAGCCATTACCTCACGGTCGCGGCGATCCTGTTCACGCTCGGCGTGCTCGGCATCTTCATCAACCGCAAGAACGTGATCGTGATCCTGATGTGCGTCGAGCTGATCCTGCTCGCCGTGAACATCAACCTCGTCGCGTTCTCGACCCACCTGGGCGACATCGTCGGGCAGGTCTTCGCCCTGTTCGTGCTGACGGTGGCGGCCGCCGAGGCGGCGATCGGCCTCGCGATCCTGGTGGTGTTCTTCCGCAACCGCGGCTCGATCGCGGTCGAGGACGTCAACATGATGAAGGGCTGAGGACTCCCCCGCCCCCACTGAACCCCGAGCCGTAGCCCCGAGGCCGGACCCCGAGCATGTACCACGCGATCATCTTCCTGCCCCTCATCGGCTCCCTCATCGCCGGCCTGTTCGGCCGCCGGATCGGGGCCAAGGCGAGCGAGGTCGTCACCACCTCGATCCTGTTCTTCGCCGCGCTCCTGTCCTGGGTGGCCTTCTTCGAAGTCACGGCCGGGGAGGGGCACGGGGCGACCCGGATCCAGGTCGCGCATTGGTTCTCGGCCGGCGACCTCGTCGTCGACTGGGCGTTCCGGGCCGACACGCTCACCGTGGTGATGCTGGTCGTCGTCACCGGCGTGTCGTCGCTCGTGCACCTCTACTCCATGGGCTACATGGAGGAGGATCCGCACCGGCCGCGCTTCTTCGCCTACCTGTCGCTGTTCACCTTCGCCATGCTGATGCTGGTGACGGCCGACAACCTCGTGCAGATGTTCTTCGGCTGGGAGGGCGTCGGCCTCGCCTCCTACCTGCTGATCGGGTTCTGGTACGAGAAGCCCTCGGCCAACGCCGCCGCGATGAAGGCCTTCATCGTCAACCGGGTCGGCGATTTCGGCTTCTCCCTCGGCATCTTCCTGGTCTTCGTGCTGTTCGGCTCGGTCGCCTTCGACGGGATCTTCCCGCGCGTCGCCGAGGTGAAGGATGCGGGCTTCCACTTCCTCGGCACCGACTGGAACGCGCTCACGCTCGCCTGCCTGCTGCTGTTCATGGGCGCGATGGGCAAGTCGGCGCAGTTCCTGCTGCATACCTGGCTGCCCGACGCCATGGAGGGCCCGACCCCGGTCTCGGCCCTGATCCACGCCGCCACCATGGTGACGGCCGGCGTGTTCATGGTGGCGCGGCTCTCGCCCCTCTTCGAGGCGGCGCCGGCGGCGCTCACCGTCGTCACCGTGATCGGCGGCATCACGGCCTTCTTCGCCGCGACGGTCGGCCTGGTCCAGAACGACATCAAGCGGGTCATCGCCTACTCGACCTGCTCGCAGCTCGGCTACATGTTCGTGGCGCTCGGGGTCGGCGCCTACGCGGCCGGCGTGTTCCACCTCTTCACCCACGCCTTCTTCAAGGCGCTGCTGTTCCTCGGCGCCGGCTCGGTCATCCACGCGATGCACCACGAGCAGGACATGCGGAACATGGGCGCCCTGCGCCGCTACATCCCCTTCACCAGCCTGATGATGACGATCGGGACGCTGGCGCTGATCGGCTTCCCGTTCACGGCCGGCTACTACTCGAAGGACGCGATCATCGAGGCGGCCTACATGTCGACCCGGCCGGGCCACGTGCTGGCCTTCCTGGCGACGGTGGTCGCGGCCTTCTTCACCTCGTTCTATTCCTGGCGCCTGTACTTCCTCACCTTCGAGGGACCGGCCCGCTGGCAGCACGCCCACGCGGACGCCCACCACGGCGGCGCTCACGGCGATGCCCACCACGCGGTCGCCGCCCACACGCAGGAGGCGGATGGGGCGCCGGGCCACCACGAGGGCGTCGCCCACGACGACAAGGGCCACGACGTCGAGCCCGTCTCGCACTCGGACCTTGAGCATCACGGCGACCACCACGCCCACGTGCCGCACGAGAGCCCGCGGGTGATGACGATCCCGCTCGCCCTGCTGGCCCTCGGCGCGGTCTTCGCCGGCCTGGTGTTCAAGAACCGCTTCATCGGCGAGGGCATGGACGAGTTCTGGAAGGGCGCCCTCGCGCATTCCCCCGACAACCACATCATGCACGCGATCCACGAGGCCCCGGCCTGGGTCTCGGCCTCGCCCTTCGTGATGCTGGTGCTCGGCTTCCTGCTCGCCTACTGGATGTATCTGCGCCGGCCGGAACTGCCGAACCAGCTCGCCGAGAGCCAGCCGCTGCTGTACCGCTTCCTGCTCAACAAGTGGTACTTCGACGAGATCTACGACCGGATCTTCGTGCGCCCGGCGAAGGGCTTCGGCGAGTTCCTGTGGAAGGTCGGCGACGGCGCGATCATCGACGGGCTCGGGCCGAACGGCATCGCGGCCCGGGTGGTCGACGTGACCCGCGGCGTCGTGCGCCTGCAGACCGGCTACGTCTACCACTACGCCTTCGTGATGCTCGTCGGCGTCGCCGCCCTGGTGAGCTGGTACCTCCTGAACGGCGTCGGCGCCCATTGATGACCGCCCGCCTCCTCCCCATCGACCGGAGACGCGTCTGATGTTCGGCCTCGGGATCCTCTCCGGCCTCCTCATCCTGCCCCTCGTCGGCGCCGCCTTCATCCTCACCCTGCAGGGCGACGAGGAGGGGGTGCAGCGCAACGCCCGCTGGGCGGCGCTCGCCGCCACGGTGGCGACCTTCCTGCTCTCCCTCGTCGCCTGGGGGCGCTACGATTCCTCGACCGCGGCCTTCCAGCTCGTCGAGAGCCACGCCTGGCTGACCGAGTCGATCCGCTTCAAGCTCGGCGTCGACGGCTTCTCGATGCCGCTCCTGCTCCTCACCACCTTCCTGATGCCCTTCTGCATCGCGGCCTCCTGGCACGCGATCGGGCATCGGGTGAAGGAGTACTTCGTCGCCTTCCTGGTGCTCGAGACCACGATGATCGGCGTGTTCTGCGCCCTCGACCTCGTGCTGTTCTACCTGTTCTTCGAGGCCGGCCTGATCCCGATGTTCCTGATCATCGGTATCTGGGGCGGCAAGCGCCGGATCTACGCCTCGTTCAAGTTCTTCCTGTACACGCTGCTCGGCTCGGTGCTGATGCTGCTGGCGATCCTGGCCATGTACTGGCAGGCCGGCACCACCGACATCCCGACCCTGCTGCAGCACCGGTTCCCGACCGGGTTGCAGACCTGGCTGTGGCTGGCCTTCTTCGCCTCGTTCGCGGTGAAGATGCCGATGTGGCCGGTCCATACCTGGCTCCCCGACGCCCACGTCGAGGCGCCGACCGCCGGCTCGGTGATCCTGGCGGGCATCCTCCTGAAGATGGGCGGCTACGGCTTCATCCGGGTCTCGCTGCCGATGTTCCCGGACGCCTCGCACCTGTTCGCGCCGCTGGTCTTCGCGCTCTCGATCGTCGCCATCATCTACACCTCGCTGGTCGCGCTGGTGCAGACCGACATCAAGAAGCTCATCGCCTACTCGTCGGTGGCGCATATGGGCTTCGTCACCCTCGGCCTGTTCACGATGACCGAGCAGGGCATCCAGGGCGCGCTGTTCCTGATGATCTCGCACGGCATCGTGTCGGGCGCGCTCTTCCTGTGCGTCGGCGTCATCTACGACCGGATGCACACCCGCGAGATCGCCGCCTATGGCGGGCTCGTGAACCGGATGCCGCTCTACGCGGTGGCCATGATGGTCTTCACCATGGCGAATGTCGGCCTGCCCGGCACCTCGGGCTTCGTCGGCGAGTTCCTGTCGATGCTCGGCGCCTTCCGGGCCAACCCGATGGTGTCGTTCTTCTCGGTCTTCGGCATCATCCTGTCGGCGGCCTACGCGCTCTGGCTGTTCGCCCGGGTGATCTACGGCAAGCTCGACAAGCCGAGCCTGCGGGACATCGCCGACCTCGACCGGCGCGAGATGGCGATCCTCGCCCCGCTGGTGGTGCTGACGATCTACTACGGCTTCCACCCGAGCCCGATCCTCGACACCTTCGCCCCCTCCACCGAGGCCCTGATGCAGGGCCTGCGGGCCGCCCTCTCCTCGACCCAGACCGCCGCCGCGGCGCTCCCGGTCGCGCATTAGAGATCCCCGATGAACGCCGCCCAGATCGTCATGCCGTCCCTCGGGCCGGCCCTGCCGGAGCTGATCCTCGCGCTCGGCGCCCTGGCGCTGATCCTCTACGGCGCCTTCCGGGGCGAGCGCTCCGCGGAGGGCGTCACGGTCGGCGCCATCATCGTGCTGATCGTCGCGCTGTTCAGCGTCCTGACCCAGCCCTTCGCCGCCAAGGTCACCACCTTCAACGGCTCCTTCGTGGTCGATCCCTTCGCCCGGGTGATGAAGGCGCTGACCCTGATCGGCTCCCTCGCCGCCCTGCTGCTGGCCCAGGACCTGTTCAACCGCGCGCGCATCGCCCGCTTCGAGTACCCGATCCTGATCGTGCTGTCGTCGATCGGGATGCTGATCATGGCCTCGGCCAACGACCTGATCGGCCTCTATCTCGGCCTGGAACTGCAATCGCTCGCCGCCTACGTCATCGCCTCCTTCCACCGCGACGACGTGCGCTCGACCGAGGCCGGCCTGAAGTACTTCGTCCTCGGGGCGCTGTCCTCCGGCATGCTGCTCTACGGCGCCTCGCTGGTCTACGGCTTCACCGGGAGCGTGTCCTTCCCGGGCATCGTCACCGCCCTGCGCGAGACCCAGGTCAATCTCGGCCTCGTGCTCGGCATCGTCTTCGTGGCGGCCGGCGTGGCCTTCAAGCTCGCGGCGGTGCCGTTCCACATGTGGACGCCCGACGTCTACGAGGGCGCGCCGACCCCGGTCACGGCCTTCTTCGCCTCGGCGCCCAAGATGGCCGCCATGGCGATGACCGTGCGGGTTTTCGTGGGCGCCTTCCCGGGCGTGGTCGAGGAGTGGCGCCAGATCATGGTGTTCATCGCGATCGCGTCGATGCTGCTGGGCTCCTTCGCCGCCATCGGCCAGCGCAACCTCAAGCGCCTGATGGCCTATTCCTCCATCGGCAATGTCGGCTACGCGCTGATCGGGCTCGCCGCCGGCACCGAGGAGGGCGTGCGCGGCGTCGTCATCTACATGGCGATCTACCTCGCCATGACGCTCGGCGCCTTCGCGATCATCCTGGCGCTGCGGCGCGGCAACCGGATGTTCGACACGATCGACGACCTGTCGGGCCTGTCGCGCACCCATCCCTGGCTGGCCTTCTGCCTCGCCATGATGATGTTCTCGCTCGCCGGCATCCCGCCGCTGGCCGGCTTCTTCGCCAAGTTCTACGTCTTCGCGGCGGCCATCAAGGCGGGGCTGGTCACGCTGGCGGTGATCGGCGTGGTGACCAGCGTGGTCGGGGCCTACTACTACCTGCGCATCGTCAAGGTGATGTACTTCGACGAGCCGCAGGAATCCTACGAGCCGATGGCCCCGGGCCTGCGGATCGTGCTCGCCGCGTCGAGCGTGGTGGTGATCCTGTTCTGGATCGTCCCGGCCCCGCTGGTGGCGGCGGCCGGGACGGCCGCCCGCTCCCTGTTCTGACGCGACCGCATGGCGTTCTCCCTCGACCCCGCGGCGGAGGCCGCGGGGTACCGTCTCGAAGCGCACGACACCCTCGGCTCGACGAGCACGCAGGCCATGGCGCGCGCCCGCGAGGGCGCCGCGGGGCCGCTCTGGGTGGCGGCGCGCCGCCAGACCGAGGGCAGGGGGCGCCGCGGCCGCACCTGGACCTCGCCGGAGGGCAACCTCGCGGCGAGCCTGTACTGGCCGGTGCCGCCCGGCCTCGCGCCCGAGGAGGTCGCGACCCTCGCCTTCGTGGCCGGGCTGAGCCTGGAGGGGGCGCTGGTCCTCGCCGGCGGGCCGGCCCGGGAGGGCTCCCCCCCGCTCCGCCTCAAATGGCCGAACGACGTGCTCGCCGGGAGCGCCAAGCTCGCCGGCATCCTGCTCGAGATGGAGTCGCTTCCGCGGGGCGCCGCGCTGGTGGTCGGTTTCGGCGTCAACGTGGCTGCCGCGCCCGAGGGACTGCCCTATCTGGCCACCTCGCTCGCCGCGATCGGGCGGCCCGCCGAGGCCGAGGGCCTGCTGCGGCAGCTCACGGGAACTTGGCTGCGCTGGCTCCGGATATGGGATGAGGGCCGCGGCTTCCCGGCGATCCGCGAGGCGTGGCTCGCGCGCGCCGCGGGGCTGGAGGGGCCGGCGCTGGTTCGGGCGGGATCGGAACGGCTGTCCGGAACGTTCGAGACGATCGATTCGCGCGGGAGGCTGGTCCTGCGCCTGCCCGACGGGGCGCGCCGCACGGTCACGGCCGGCGAGGTGCATTTCGGTTCGGCCGCGACGGCGGCGTGAGGCGGGGGCCGGGACGGCGCCGGACGGGCGACGACGGCCGCGGGAGCGAGACTGGACGGGGCGCCCGGCGCCGCCGTCCCCGGCCGCCTGGGTGCGGCCGCAACGGACATGACGGCGCCGTGACCGTGACGGCAGTGAGCCGTTTTTCGAGGAGGGCCGCGACGGCGGCCCATGAGGTGTTGTGTGTCCATGACGACGAAGGGAGATGAACTCGTCTTCGTGCCGCTCGGCGGCGTCGGCGAGATCGGGATGAATGCGGCCCTGTACGGCTACGGCCCGCCCAATTCCCGCAAGTGGATCATGGTCGATTGCGGCATGGGCTTCGCGAGCGAGGAGCACATGCCCGGCGTCGACCTGATGTACCCGGACCTGAGCTTCATCGAGAAGCAGCGCGAGAACCTGCTCGGCATCCTGATCACCCACGGCCACGAGGACCATATCGGGGCGCTGGTCGAACTCTGGCCGCGGCTGAAGGTGCCGGTCTACGCGACGCGGTTCACGAAGAGCCTGATCGAGACCCGCCGGCTCAGCGAGCCCGGGGCGCCGAAGATCGACCTGCGCGAGATCCAGGTGCACGAGCGCCACCGCTTCGGTCCGTTCGAGATCGAGTACATCCCGGTCGCCCACTCGATCCCCGAGGCGAACGCGCTGGCCATCCGCACCGCCCAGGGCCTCGTCCTGCATACCGGCGACTGGAAGCTCGACGACGGGCCCGTCGCCGGCAACGTGACCTCCGAGGAGGCGTTCACGCAGCTCGGCGAGGAGGGCGTGCTCGCCCTGATCTGCGATTCCACCAACGTGACCCGGGAGGGCCGCTCGCCGAGCGAGACCGAGGTGGCGGCCCAGCTCGCCGAGCTGATCCGGAACGCGCCGCACCGGGTCGCGGTGACCACCTTCGCGTCGAACGTCGCCCGCATCCGCGCCGTCGCCGAGGCCGCCAAGGCCTGCGGCCGCGAGGTGGTGGCGGTCGGCCGCGCCATGGACCGGGTCATCGACGTCGCCCGGGAATGCGGCTACCTCGACGGGCTCGACGAGTTCCGCGAGCCCGAGGCCTACGGCTACCTGCCGCGCGAGAAGATCGTCGCCCTGCTCACCGGCTCGCAGGGCGAGCCGCGGGCGGCGCTGGCGCGCGTCTCCCGCGAGGAGCACCCGGAGATCGCCCTCTCGCCGGGCGACCGGGTCATCTTCTCCTCGCGGGCGATTCCGGGCAACGAGCGCTCGATCGGCGCGATCATCAACGACCTGATCGATGCCGGGGTCGAGGTGATCACCGACCGCACGGAGCTCGTCCACGTCTCGGGTCATCCGCGCCGGGACGAACTCGCCGCCATGTATCGCTGGACCAAGCCGCGCATCGCGGTGCCGGTCCACGGCGAGCCCCTGCACCTCGCCGAGCACGCGACCTTCGCCCGCAAGCAGGGCGTGGAGCAGGTGGTGAAGGCCCGCAACGGCACCCTGATCCGCCTCGCCCCGGGCGAGCCCGAGATCATCGACCACGTCACCCGCGGGCGCCTCTACAAGGACGGCATGGTGCTGATCGGCGAGAGCGACCGCGCCCTGCCGGAGCGGCGCAAGCTCTCCTTCACGGGCATCATCTCGGTCGCGCTGGCCGTCGACCAGCACGGGGAGATGAAGGGCGAGCCGGCCATCGACCTGATGGGCCTGCCGACCTACGGCCGCAAGGGCGAGGCGATCATCGACCTCGTCGAGGAGGTGGTCGAGCGCACCTTCGACGGCCTGTCGCGCCAGAAGCGGCGCGATTCCGAGGCGGTCGAGAACGCCATCGACCGGGCCATCCGGGCCGCCGTCAACGAGGTCTGGGGCAAGAAGCCCGCCTGCCACGTTCAGGTGGTCGAGATCTGACGGTCGCGCGCGCTCGGGGCGGGGCGAACCCCGCCCCCTCCGATCCGACGAAAGACCGGGTTGGCGCGCCGTGACCGCGTGTCAAACGAAAGGCGCCACTCGGAAAAGGAGCCAGGGACCATGATCGGCCGGTTGAATCACGTCGCCATCGCGGTGAAGGACCTCGACGCCGCCGCGAAGGTCTACCGCGACACGCTCGGCGCGGCGCTGTCGCCGCCCCTCGCGCAGCCGGAGCACGGCGTCACGGTCATCTTCGTCGAGTTGCCCAACAGCAAGATCGAGCTGCTCGAACCGCTCGGGGCCGACTCGCCGATCGCCGCCTTCCTGGAGCGCAACCCGGGCGGCGGCATCCACCACGTCTGCTACGAGGTCGACGATATCCTGGCGGCCCGGGACCGGCTGAAGGGCGAGGGGGCCCGCATCCTCGGCAGCGGCGAGCCGCGCATCGGCGCGCACGGCAAGCCGGTGCTGTTCCTGCACCCGAAGGACTTCCTCGGGACGCTGGTCGAGCTGGAGCAGGCCTGAGGCGTGCTGGAGACGATCCTCGACCGCGCCACCGCCTCGATCCCGCGGGCGCTCCTCGCCTGTGCCCTGGCGATGCTCCCCGCCCTGCTCGTCGCGACGGGGCCGTTCCGGCTCACCTGGTTCGGGGCGCTCGCCCTCTACTTCGTGGTCTGGTGGACGCTGCTCTTCTGCGTCCTGCCCTTCCGCGCCCGGGACGACGGGTCGCAGCCCTACGTGCCGGGCCAGGACCCGGGCGCGCCGCCGCTCCCGCAGATGCGGCGCAAGGCGCTGTGGACCACTCTGCTCTCGGACGTTGTGTTCCTGGCCGCCGTCGCGGCCTTCCCGCTCGCCGGGCTGTGATCCCGGCCGGCTCCGGGGAGCCGGCCAACCGTTACCGTCGCGCCCTTCCGCAGCGGCAGAGCCCGCACGCTTCGGCGAACCCCGCGCTCATTTGATGATGCGACGATCGGGACCTGAGAAATAAAAAAGCAAGGCTCGGGAGCCTTGCTTGATAAGCTTCTGGACGTTCTCGTCAGCCACGATCTTGGTCTTTCACCCCATCGGGTGTTTCGGCTGACTATTCCTCCCGAGACTCGGACCTTGCGTGCCGGCGTTCAGCACCGTCTGGGGTGCCTCGCACGGGCGGTTATAGGAAGAAGAGTTCGCATTGTCACGCCTTTCGAGGGCGCGTGTTGCGTTTTTTTGCATGGGGGCAGGCGAGGCCTGCTCCGGCGGGGCCGCAGCCGCTCCGACAAGTTCTATTCCGGTGGTCAGGATCGCAACGGTTGCATCGCGCGCGCCCCGAGGGGGACGACGCGCCGCTTGTGTTTTGGCGGAGCAGTGTGTTGTGTGCCCGGGCGAGTCGGGCCGGTGCGGCCCGGCGCGCGCCCTCGTGCCCGCCCAAGGTCCCGCATGCGTCTCAGCCGCTACTTCCTGCCCATCCTGCGCGAGACTCCGAAGGAAGCGGAGATCGTCTCGCACCGGCTGATGCTCCGCGCCGGCATGATCCGGCAGGAGGCCGCGGGGATCTACGCGTGGCTGCCCCTCGGCCTGCGCGTGCTCAACCGCGTGGTGGAGGTGATCCGGGCCGAGCAGGACCGCAGCGGCGCGATCGAACTCCTGATGCCGACGATCCAGTCGGCCGAGCTGTGGCGCGAATCGGGCCGCTACGAGGCCTACGGCAAGGAGATGCTGCGCATCCGCGACCGGCACGAGCGCGAGATGCTGTTCGGCCCGACCAACGAGGAGATGATCACCGCGATCTTCCGCTCGGCGGTGCGCTCCTACAAGGACCTGCCGAAGAGCCTCTACCATATTCAGTGGAAGTTCCGGGACGAGGTCCGGCCCCGCTTCGGCACGATGCGGTCGCGGGAGTTCCTGATGAAGGACGCCTATTCCTTCGACCTCGACGAGGCGGGGGCGCGGCACGCCTACAACAAGATGTTCGTGGCCTACCTGCGCACCTTCGCGCGGCTCGGCCTCAAGGCGATCCCGATGCGGGCCGAGACCGGGCCGATCGGCGGCAACCTGAGCCACGAATTCATCATCCTGGCCCAGACGGGCGAGAGCGAGGTCTATTGCGACCGCGCCTACCTGGACTTCCCGATCCCGCCCGGCTCGACGGATTTCGACGACGTCGCGGCCCTGCAGGCGACGGTCGACCACTGGACCTCGCGCTACGCGGCGACCTCCGAGATGCACGAGCCGGAGCGCTTCGCGGCGGTGCCGGAGGAGGCCCGGATGGCGGCGCGCGGCATCGAGGTCGGCCACATCTTCTATTTCGGCACCAAGTATTCCGAGCCGATGGGCGCGCGCGTGACCGGGCCGGACGGGCAGGAGCGGCCCGTGCACATGGGCTCCTACGGCATCGGCCCGAGCCGGCTGGTGGCGGCGATCATCGAGGCGAGCCACGACGAGGCCGGCATCGTCTGGCCGGACGCGGTCGCGCCCTTCGATGTCGGGCTCCTCAACCTGAAGACCGGAGATATTGCCACCGACGCGGCCTGCGCGCGGATCCAGGAGCAGCTGGAGGCGGCGGGCCTGAGCGTCCTCTACGACGACCGCGACGAGCGCCCGGGCGCCAAATTCGCCACCGCCGACCTGATCGGCCTGCCCTGGCAGGTGATCGTCGGGCCGAAGGGGCTGGCCGAGGGGCAGGTCGAGCTGAAGCGGCGCGCCACGGGCGAGCGCGAGACCGTGGCGCCCGACGCGCTCGCCGCGCGGCTGCGCCGGGGCGCGGCCGGTTGATGGCGCCGGCGGCGCGGTCCCGGCGCCGGAGCGCGGGGCGGCCATGCTGACGGTGCTGGAGCGCCTGCGGCGCCGGCTGCCGATCCTCGGCGGGGCCGGCGCCGGCACCCCGCCCTTCGCGCCCTTCGAGTGGGTGATCGCCGGCCGCTACCTGCGCACCCGGCGCAAGGAGGGGTTCGTCTCGGCCATCGCCCTGTTCTCGTTCCTCGGCATCATGCTGGGCGTCGCCACGCTGATCATCGTCCTCTCGGTGATGAGCGGCTTCCGCAAGGAGCTGCTGTCGAAGATCGTCGGCATCAACGGGCACGTCTTCGTGGCGCCGATCGACAAGCCGCTCACCGACTACGCCGACCTGTCGGAGCGGCTCTCGAAGGTGGCGGGCGTCACCCTCGCCCTGCCGATGGTCGAGGGCCAGGCCTTCGCCTCCTCGGCCTATGGCGGCTCGGGGGTGCTGGTGCGCGGCGTGCGGGCCTCGGACCTCGCGCAGATCAGGGCCGTGTCGGGCAACCTGCGCGGCGGCACCCTCGAGAATTTCGACGCCGCCGGCGGCGTCGCGATCGGCCGGCGCCTCGCCGACGCGCTCGGTCTCCAGGTCGGCGACACGATCACGCTGGCGACGCCGAAGGGGGCGACCACGCCCTTCGGGACCGCGCCGCGCATCAAGGGCTACGCCGTCTCGGCGATCTTCGAGGTCGGCATGTCGGAATTCGACGCGACCTTCGTGTACATGCCGCTCACCGAGGCGCAGGCCTTCTTCAATCGGGACGGCGACGTGACGGTGATCGAGGTCTTCCTCGACAACGCCGACGCGGTCGGCGAGGTGCGCTCGGCCCTCGACCTCGCCGCCGAGCGCCCGGTCGTGCTCACTGATTGGCGCCAGCGCAACCGCACCTTCTTCTCGGCGCTCGAAGTCGAGCGCAACGTGATGTTCATCATCCTCACCCTGATCGTGCTGGTGGCGGCGCTCAACATCGTGTCGAGCCTGATCATGCTGGTGAAGGACAAGTCGAGCGACATCGCGATCCTGCGCACCATGGGGGCGACGCGGGGCACGATCATGCGGGTGTTCCTGATCACCGGCGCCTCGATCGGGGTGCTCGGCACGCTGGTAGGCTGCCTGCTCGGCCTCGTCTTCGCGGCCAACATCACGGCGATCCAGCGCACGCTGCTGCCGGGGGTCTGGGACCCGACCGTGCGCTTCCTCTCGGAGATCCCCTCGGAGATCAACCCGAGCGAGGTGGCGGCGGTGGTGCTGATGTCGCTGGTCCTGTCGCTCCTCGCCACGCTCTATCCGTCTTGGCGGGCCGCGCGGCTCGACCCCGTCCAGGCGCTGCGCTACGGCTGAGGCGCGGCGGCCGCGCCTGGCCGCCTGAGGTGTTCGCGTTGATGCTGTCCGTGCCCGCTGCCCGTTCCGTTCCGCCCGCGCGCCGCGCGCCGCCCTGCGGGGCCTGATCCATCATGGACGAGTCCCACGCCCCGCAGCCGGTCCCGGCGCTGTTCCTGTCGCGGGTCGAGCGCCGCTACGCGCAGGCCGAGGGCAGCCTCGCCATCCTGCGCGGCGCCGACCTGGCGATCTGGCCGGGCGAGATCGTCGCGCTGGTGGCGCCCTCGGGCACCGGCAAGTCGACGCTGCTGCACGTCGCCGGCCTGCTGGAGCGGCCGGACGGCGGCGAGGTCTATATCGGCGGCCAGCCGAGCGCCCGCATGGACGACGCCGCCCGCACCCGGATGCGGCGCGAGGAGATGGGCTTCGTCTACCAGGCCCACCACCTGCTGCCGGAATTCTCGGCGCTGGAGAACGTGGTGCTGCCCCAGCTCATCCGCGGCCTGAGCGCCCGGGAGGCGCGCTCGCGGGCGGCCGAGCTGCTCTCCTTCCTGGGGCTGAAGCACCGGCTCGATCACCGGCCCGCGGAATTGTCCGGGGGCGAGCAGCAGCGGGTGGCGATCGCCCGCGCGGTGGCGAACGGCCCGCGCCTGCTGCTGGCCGACGAGCCGACCGGCAACCTCGATCCGCAGACGGCGGCCCACGTCTTCGCGGTGCTGGTCTCGCTGGTGCGCGCCTCGGGCGTCGCGGCGCTGATCGCGACCCACAATTTCGACCTCGCGGCCCGGATGGACCGGCGCGTCACGATCCAGGACGGCCTCGTCGTGCAGGCGGAGTGATCCGGAATCCGACGGATCGCTCCGCGAGGCGGATGTCGGCTGCGCTCAAGCCCCGCCGGGGCGGGCCCGCTACCGGAACGTCTTGCGCGGGTCGAACGCGTCGCGCACGGCCTCGCCGGCGAAGATCAGCAGGCTCAGCATCAGGGCGATCACCGCGAAGCCGGTGAGCCCGAGCCAGGGCGCCTGCAGGTTCGCCTTGCCCTGGGCCAGCAATTCGCCCAGCGACGGCGAGCCCGGCGGCAGGCCGAAGCCCAGGAAATCCAGGGAGGTGAGCGTGGAGATCGAGCCGTTCAGCACGAAGGGCAGGAAGGTCAGCGTCGCCACCATGGCGTTCGGCAGCAGGTGCCGGAACATGATGCGGGCATTGGACAGGCCGAGCGCCCGCGCCGCCCGCACGTACTCGAAGTTGCGCGCCCGCAGGAACTCCGCCCGCACCACCCCGACCAGCGAGACCCAGGAGAACAGCAGCAGGATCCCGAGCAGCACGAAGAAGCTCGGCGTGATGATCGACGAGATGATGATCAGCAGGTAGAGCGACGGGATCGCCGTCCAGATCTCGATCACGCGCTGGAACACGAGGTCGATCCAGCCGCCGAAATAGCCCTGCACCGCGCCGGCGAGCACGCCGACGACCGAGGAGATGATCGACAGGACGAGCCCGAACAGGACCGAGATGCGGAAACCGTAGATCAGGCGGGCGACGACGTCGCGGCCCTGGTCGTCGGTCCCGAGCCAGTTCCACTCGAGGTCCCGGCAGCCCTGCCCGCCGGCCTTCTCGGCGACGGTCCGGCACTGCGCGTCGGTGAGGAGCCAGGTCGGCGGGGCCGGGGCCGGGACCGGCAGGTCGAGGTTGTGGGTGTCGTAGGAGAAGCGGACCGCCGGCCACAGGGCCCAGCCGTTCTCGGCGATCTCCTTGCGGATCACCGGGTCGCGGTAGTCGGTGCGGGCCAGGAACCCGCCGAACTTCTCCTCCGGGTAATCGACGAAGATCGGCGTCAGCAGCTCGCCCTTGTAGAAGATCAGGATCGGCTTGTCGTTGGCGATGAAATCCGCGAACAGGCTGACGACGAACAGCACGCAGAAGATCGCGAACGACCAGGAGCCGCGCCGGTTCGCGCGGAAATTGGCGAGCCGGCGCTGGTTCAGGGGCGAGAGCCGCCGCGTGCCGGTCTCCGGCAGCAGCGGCAGCGGCAGCGGCGCCGCCGCCGGGGAGGCGAGGGGCACCGCGTCGCGTTCGGCCGGGCGGGGACGCTCGTTCATGCCGGCTTCCCCGCGCGGGTCAGTCGAGGCGCGTCGCCGTGCCCTCGATCGTGGACGGGCGCAGGCCGCCGGACCGCTCCAGGTGGCGGCGCAGCAGGCGCACGTTGCGGATATTGGCCTTGAAGGCCGCGTCGAAGAGGTCGCCGACCAGCGGCACCACGCCGACCACCCCGTCGAAGGCCACGTTCGCGGCCATCCGGGCGATCAGCCAGCGCGGCACGCCCAGGCGGCGCGCCTCCCAGATGATGTAGGAGGAGATCGCCGTGGTGATCGCGTCGCCGACCACCGGCACGAGGCCGATCAGCGCGTCGACGCCGACCCGCCGGTTGATCCCCGGGATCAGGAAGGCCGAGTCGAGGAGGTGCGCCAGCACTTCCAGCCGCGCCAGCACCTGCTCGGCATCGACGGCCTGGGCGCGGGCGGGCCGGAACGGGGGGAATTGCGCGGAGAAGCGACCGCCGGCCGTCTGCGTGAAGTCCATCGCGGGGCTCCGAGGCGAGTGCGGGATGTTCATGATCCCGCATGTGGCCCCGGCCCCGCGGCGGAACAAGGAGGGCCCGCATCAGGCGGCCCCGCGCAGCCCGGCGAGGCGCTCCAGGGCGGCGTCGAGCGTGTCGTCCCGCTTGGCGAAGCAGAACCGCACCACGTGGCGCACCGGGTCCTCGGCGTAGAAGGCGCTCACCGGGATCGCCGCGACCCCGTGCCGCCGCACCAGCCGCTCGCAGAAGGCGACGTCGTCGCTCTCCCCGAGCGGCGCGATGTCGATGTTCAGGAAGTAGGTGCCCGCCGCCGGCAGCACGGTGAAGCCGAGGTCGCGCAGCCCCGCCGCGAAGCGGTCCCGCGAGCGGGCGAGCCCCGCCCGCATCCCCTCGAAATAGGCCTCGTCCTTGCCGAGCCCGTAGGCCACCGCCTCCTGGAGGTTCGGCGGCGTGGTGAAGGTGAGGAACTGGTGCGCCTTGGCGAGCACGCGCATCAGCGGCGGGGCGGCCAGGACGAAGCCGACCTTCCAGCCGGTGAGCGAGAAGATCTTGCCCGCCGAGCCGATCTTCACCGTGCGCTCGCGCATGCCCGGCAGCGCCATCAGCGGGCGGTGGCGGCGCCCGTCGAACACCACGTGCTCCCAGACCTCGTCGCAGAGGGCCACCGCGTCGTGGCGCCGGCAGAAGGAGGCGAGGAGCGCGAGATCCGCCTCGCCGAAGATCGTCGCGGTCGGGTTGAGCGGGTTGTTGAGCAGCACCACCCGGGTGCGCGGCGAGAAGGCGGCGGCGAGCGCCGCCTCGTCCAGTGAGAAGTGCGGCGGCGTCAGCCGCACGATGCGTGGCACGCCGCCCGCCCGCCGCACCAGCGGCAGGTAGGCGTCGTACATCGGCGCGAACAGCACGACCTCGTCGCCGGGCTCGATCAGCGCCATCAGCGCGCCCGCCAGCGCCTCGGTGGCGCCGGAAGTGATCATCACCTCGCCGGCCGGATCGACGCTCAGCCCCTGCCAGCGGGCGTAATGCGCCGCCACCGCCTCGCGCAGCCCCGGCAGGCCCATCATCGGCGGGTACTGGTTCCAGCCCGAGACCACCGCCTCGGCGGCGCGGCGCCGGACGTCCTCCGGCCCCGGATCGTCGGGGAAGCCCTGGCCGAGATTGACCGCCCCCGTCTCGCGGGCGAGCGCGGACATGACCTCGAACACCGTGGTCGGCAGGTCGGCGAAGATCGGATTCATGCCCGGAGAATCGGTGCCATCGCGCGAGCGGGGAAAGGTAGGATCTCGCTAGCACGCGCGTGCCGCGTGCGAAACCGCACATCGGCCGCACCCTGTGAACTGACGAAAGTTGACAATCATCACCCGTCCGATAGGGTGTGGACATGCGGCCGGGCTGGCCGCGGTTGCAGCACCGGGCTCCGCCCCCTCGCCCGGTGCAGCGACCTTCGGCCGGCCCGGCCGTACCTTTTTCGGCCTGCCCGCTTGCGGCGCGCGCCGGGCTTGGGCATCACGGCCCGCCGAACTCCGCGCCGAGCCCCGCACCGCATCCGCCCGATGTCCGTCCGTACCTGCCTCCTCCTCGGCTGCCTCGCGGCGCTGCTCGGCCTCGGCCTGCGGCTCGGCCTGCCGGTGCGCCCGGTCGACGAGGCCTACCGGGCGACCGTGCGCGACGTCCTGGCGCAGCGCCGCCTCGTCGTCGAGCAGGGCCTGCGCTGAGCCGCGCGGGCGGTCCCGCGCGCCGGCCCGAGGGGCCGCGTTCAGCAATCATGGCGCAACATCGCGGCCGTACTGGCGTCTCATTGCCGTGGCGGATGACCAGGGTGATGGCGTGACGCAGCGGCGGGGTGCGGGCGGCGCCCTATACCGCCGGGACGGGACAGATCACGGGGGCGACGGGCGGGGGTGCCGTCCGGTGGGTTGAGAGGCAGCGGGTCGACGCCATGAACGAATTGTCTCCCATCCGCACCGACGACGCCGTCGAGGCGGGGTCGCGGCGGCGTCGGCGCTGGCCCTTCTGGCTCCTGGTGCTGCTCGCCCTCGCGGGGGGCGGGGTCTGGGCCTTCCGCGACTCCCTGCCGAACGGGTTCCAGTTCCAGGTGAAGCAGGCGGCCAAGCCCGAGATGGGCCGACGCGGCGGCCGGCGCTTCGCGGGCGGGGACGGGCCCCAGGCGGTCGGCGTCGCCACCGTGGTCACCGGCGAGATGCCGGTGGTGCTCTCCGGCCTCGGCACGGTGACGCCGCTCGCCACCGTCACGGTGCGCTCCCAGGTCAGCGGCTACCTCACCAGGATCGGCTTCCGCGAGGGGCAGCACGTCAGGGAAGGCGATTTCCTGGCCCAGATCGACGTGCGGCCCTACGAGGCGCTGCTCGCCCAGTACCAGGGTCAGCTCCAGCGCGACCAGGCGCTGCTGCAGAACGCGCGCCTCGACCTCACCCGCTACCAGACCCTGAACCGCCAGGATTCGATCTCCAAGCAGAACGTCGACACCCAGGCCGCCACGGTGAAGCAGTACGAGGGCGTCGTGGCCTCGGACCAGGCGCAGATCGACCAGCAGAAGCTGAACATCCAGTACGGGCGCATCACCGCGCCGGTCGACGGCCGGGTCGGCCTGCGGCAGATCGACCAGGGCAACTACGTCACGGCGGCCTCGACCAGCATCGTGGTGGTGACTCAGCTGCAGCCCATCTCGGTGCTGTTCACCCTGCCGGAGGACGTGCTGGCCCGGGTGATGGCCCGCCTGCGCGGCGGCGCGAAGTTGCCGGTGCGCATCTTCGACCGCAGCGACACGGCGGAGATCGCCAGCGGCATGCTCGACACGGTCGACAACCAGATCGACGTGACCACCGGCACCGTCAAGCTGCGGGCGCTGTTCCCGAACGCGGACGACCGGCTGTTCCCGAACCAGTTCGTGAACGCCAAGCTCCTGGTCGACACGGTGCGGGACGCGCCGGTGATCCCGGCGGCGGCGGTGCTGCGGGGCACGCCCGGCACCTTCGTGTACCTGCTCGGCGAGGACGGCAAGGTCTCGGTGCGGCCGATCACGGTCGGCGAGACGGACGGCAATCGGACCGTGGTGACGTCCGGGCTGAAGCCCGGCGACCAAGTGGTGGTCGACGGGACGGACCGCCTGCGCGACGGGGCCGAGGTGAAGGTGGCGGCGCGCGCCGCGCCCGAGGCGAGGGCGGGCGGGGCGGAGCCGGCGGCCAGGCCGGCCGCGGAGCCGGCCGCGGGCGAGGCGCGCCCCCGCGCCGAGGCCGAGGCGCCGCCGGCCGAGGGCGAGCGCCCGCACCGGCGGCGGCGGCCGCCGACGCCGTGAGGCGCGCCGCGTGAACCCCTCCCGCCTCTTCATCCTGCGCCCGGTCGCCACCACGCTCCTGATGCTGGCGATCCTGCTCACCGGGCTCCTGTCCTACCTGAACCTGCCGCTCTCGGCCCTGCCCTCCGTCGATTACCCGACGATCCAGGTCCAGACCTTCTACCCGGGCGCCAGCCCCGAGGTGATGACCTCGGCCGTGACCGCCCCGCTCGAGCGGCAGTTCGGGCAGCTTGCCAACCTCAACCAGATGACCTCGCAATCCTCCGCGGGCGCCTCGGTCATCACGCTCCAGTTCAACCTCGACCTCTCTCTCGACATCGCCACCCAGGAGGTGCAGGCCGCGATCAACGCGGCCGGCAACCTGCTGCCGAGCGACCTGCCGGCCCCGCCCGTCTACGCCAAGGTGAACCCGGCCGACGCGCCGATCCTCACCCTCGCGCTCACCTCCAAGACCCTCGCGCTCACCCAGGTTCGCGACCTCGCCGAGACGCGCCTCGCCCAGAAGATCTCGCAGGTGGCCGGGGTCGGGCTCGTCACCATGGCGGGCGGGCAGCGCCCCGCCGTGCGGGTGCGCTTCAATTCCCGGGCGCTCGCCGCCTACGGCCTCAACATCGACGACCTGCGCACCACGATCGCCAACCTGAACGTCAACACGCCCAAGGGCACGATCGACGGGCCGGCCCAGTCCTTCGCCATCAACGCCAACGACCAGATCCGCGACCCCGCCGTCTACCGGGACGCGATCATCGCCTACCGCAACGGCGCCCCCGTGACGCTCTCGGCCGTCGCCGACGTGGTCGAGGGGCCGGAGAACACCAAGCTCGGCGCCTGGATGGACACGACCCCCGCCATCATCCTCAACATCCAGCGCCAGCCCGGGGCCAACGTCATCGCGGTGGTGGACCGCATCAAGGCGCTGCTGCCGCAGCTCCAGGCGACCCTGCCGGCCGCGATCCAGGTCACCCCGCTCACCGACCGCACGGTGACGATCCGCGCCTCCGTGCACGACGTGCAGATGGAGCTGCTGCTCGCCATCGCGCTCGTCGTGCTGGTGATCTTCCTGTTCCTGCGCTCGCTGCCCGCGACCCTGATCCCGAGCCTGTCGGTCCCGCTCTCCCTGGTCGGGGCGCTCGCGGTCATGGACCTGTGGGGCTTCTCCCTCGACAACCTCTCGCTGATGGCCCTCACCATCGCCACCGGCTTCGTGGTCGACGACGCCATCGTGGTGATCGAGAACATCGCCCGCCACGTGGAGGAGGGCGCCTCGCCCTTCGAGGCGGCCCTCAAGGGCTCGGAGGAGATCGGGTTCACCATCATCTCGCTGACCGTGTCGCTGCTCGCGGTGCTGATCCCGCTCCTGTTCATGGGCGAGGTGGTGGGGCGGCTCTTCCACGAATTCGCGATCACGCTCGCGGCGACCATCGTCATCTCGGGCATCGTCTCGCTCACCCTGGTGCCGATGCTCTGCGCCCGGCTGCTGCGCCACGCGCCGCCGCGGGCGCGGCGCGAGGGCCGCCTCGCGCGGGCCGGGCGCTGGACCATGGAGGCGGGGATCGGCCTCTACGGGCGCACCCTGCGCGGCGTGCTGAACCACCAGGGGCTCACCCTCGTGGTGGCGCTCGGCACCCTCATCCTCACTTTCCACCTCTACGTCGTCATCCCGAAGGGCTTCTTCCCGGTCCAGGATACGGGCCTGATCCAGGGCATCTCGCAGGCCGACCAGACCGTGTCCTTCGCGGCCATGGCCGAGCGCCAGCAGCGCCTCGCCGAGGCGATCCTGAAGGATCCGGACGTGGTCAGCGTCTCGTCCTTCATCGGGGTCGACGGCCAGAACGTGACCCTCAATTCGGGCCGCTTCCTCATCAACCTGCGCCCCCGCGAGGCGCGGGCGGAGCACGCGGGCGCCATCATCCGGCGGATCGCGGCGCGCACCGCCGAGGTTCCGGGCACCACCCTCTACATGCAGCCGGTGCAGGACCTCACCATCGACACGGCGGTGAGCCCCACCCAGTACCAGTTCATCCTGGAGAATCCGGACCTCAACGCCTTCGAGGCCTGGGTGCCGCGCTTCGTCGAGCGGCTGCGGCGCATCCCGGACCTCGCCGACGTGGCGAGCGACCGGCAGGCGAACGGGCTCGCCGCCCACATCACCATCGACCGCGCCACCGCGGGCCGCTACGGCATCACGCCGGCCTCGGTCGACAACGCCCTCTACGACGCCTTCGGGCAGCGCATCATCTCGACCATCTTCACCCAGTCGAACCAGTACCGGGTGATCCTCGAGGCCGATCCCGACCTGCACCGCACGCTCGCCTCCCTCAACCGGATCTACCTGCCCTCCTCGACGGCGCAGAACGGTCAGGTGCCGCTCTCGGCGATCGCGACCGTGACCGAGAAGCGGGCCCCGCTGCTGATCAGCCATCTCGGCCAGTTCCCGGCGACCACGATCTCGTTCAACCTCGCCCCCGGCGCCTCGCTCGGCCCGGCCGTGGCGGCGATCGAGGCGGCGCGGGCCGAGATCGGCCTGCCGGACAGCTTCCAGCTGGTCTTCCAGGGCTCGGCGCTGGCCTTCCAGTCCTCGCTCAAGAACACGCTGTTCCTGGTGCTCGCCGCCATCGTCACGGTCTACATCGTGCTCGGCGTGCTCTACGAGAGCTTCATCCACCCGATCACCATCCTGTCGACCCTGCCCTCGGCCGGGATCGGGGCGCTCGCCGGGCTGATGCTGTTCGGGCTCGACCTCGACATCATCGGCATCATCGGCATCGTGCTGTTGATCGGCATCGTGAAGAAGAACGCCATCATGATGATCGACTTCGCGCTCCAGGCGGAGCGCGAGGAGGGGAAGAGCCCGCGCGACGCGATCTACGAGGCCTGCCTGCTGCGCTTCCGGCCGATCATGATGACCACCTTCGCGGCCCTGTTCGCGGCGGTGCCGATGATCTTCGGCAGCGGCACGGGGGCGGAGCTGCGCCAGCCCCTGGGCATCTCGATCGCGGGCGGGCTGATCGTGAGCCAGGTGCTCACGCTCTACACCACGCCGGTGATCTACCTCGCCTTCGACCGCCTCGCCCGCCGCCTGGGCGGCCGGCGCCGGGGCGGGCTCGCCCCGGGCGGGGCGGTGCCGTGACGGCGCGCCGCGCCCTCGCGGCCGCCCTTCGGGCGGCCATTGTCCGGGCGGCAAGCTCTCGGGCTTCAAGCTCCCGGGCGTCCCGCCCGTCGGCGGGACGGCTCCGGCGCGGCGCGGGTCGGCGCGCGACGGGGAGCGGCGCCCCGTGAACCTGTCCCGCCCCTTCATCCTGCGCCCGGTCGCGACGACGCTGCTCAGCATCGGCGTGCTGCTCGCCGGGCTGTTCGCCTTCCTGCGCCTGCCGGTGGCGCCGCTGCCGCAGGTCGATTTCCCGACCATCCTGGTCCAGGCGCAGATGGCCGGCGCCAGCCCGGAGACCATGGCGGCGACCGTCGCGGCCCCCCTGGAGCGCCGCCTCGGCCAGATCGCCGACGTCGACCAGATGACCTCGACGAGCTCGACCGGGCAGACCCGGATCGTGCTCCAGTTCTCCCTCGACCGCGACATCAACGGGGCCGCCCGCGACGTCCAGGCGGCGATCAACGCGGCCCGGGCCGACCTGCCGACGGCGCTCCGCCAGAACCCGACCTACCGCAAGTTCAACCCCGCCGACGCGCCGATCCTGATCGTCGGCCTCACCTCGAAGACCCTGAACCCGTCCAGCCTCTACGACAGCGCCGCCACGGTGGTGCAGCAGAAGCTGTCCCAGCTCGAGGGGATCGGCAATGTCGACGCGAGCGGCTCCTCGCTGCCCGCGGTGCGGGTGGAACTCGAGCCGGGCGCGCTCTTCCACTACGGAATCGGGCTCGAGGGCATCCGGGCCGCGATCGCGAGCGCCAACGCCAACTCGCCGAAGGGCGCGATCGAGACCGTCACCCGCCGCTACCAGCTCTACGCCAACGACCAGGGCCGGGTCGCGGCCGATTACCAGGACATCGTCGTCGCCTACCGCAACGGCGCGGCCGTGCGCCTGCGCGACGTGGGCGAGGTCGTCGACGGGGTCGAGGACCGGCGCAACCTCGGCCTCGTCAACGGCCGGCCCGGCGTGCTGCTCATCGTCTACAAGCAGCCGGGCGGCAACGTCGTCGAGACGGTCGACCGGCTCAAGGCGGCGCTGCCGCAGATCAAGGCGGCGCTGCCGGGCGACATCGACCTCGTCGTCACCGGGGACCGCAGCCTCACCATCCGGGCCTCCCTGCGCGAGGCCGAGCGCACCCTGATGATCTCGGTCGGGCTCGTGATCCTGGTGGTGTTCGTGTTCCTGCGCTCCGCCCGCGCGACCCTGATCCCGGCCGTCGCCGTGCCGGTCTCCCTCGTCGGCACCTTCGCGGCGATGTACCTGTGCAACTACAGCCTCGACAACATCTCGCTGATGGCGCTGATCATCGCGGCCGGCTTCGTGGTCGACGACGCCATCGTGGTGCTGGAGAACATCCAGCGCCACATCGAGGAGGGCAGGCCGCGGCTGGAGGCGGCCCTGCTCGGCGCCCGGGAGGTCGGCTTCACGGTCCTGTCGATGAGCCTGTCGCTCGTCGCGGTCTTCATGCCGATCCTGCTGATGGGCGGGCTGATCGGCCGCTTCTTCCAGGAATTCGCCGTGGTCCTGTCCCTGGCGATCCTGATCTCCCTCGTCCTGTCGCTCACCACGACGCCGATGATGTGCGCCCGGCTCCTGCGCCCGGAGCCGCACGGGCGGCGCCCGAACCTCCTGGCGCGGGGGCTGGAGGCCGGGTTCGACTGGGTCTTGCGCGGCTACGGGCGCAGCCTCGGCTTCGCCCTGCGCCACGGCGCCCTCGTCATGCTGGTCATGGTCGGGGCGATCGCGCTCAATGTCTGGCTGTTCGTGATCGTGCCGAAAGGCTTCTTCCCGCAGCAGGATGCGGGCCAGATGATCGGCGGCATCCAGGCCGACCAGCGCATCTCCTTCCAGGCGATGAGCGCCAAGCTCAAGCAGGCGACCGACATCGTGCAGGCCGATCCGGCGGTGGAGAGCGTCGTCGGCTTCACCGGCGGGCGCGGCACCAACTCGGCCAACGTCTTCGTCGGGCTGAAGCCCCTCGGCACCCGCGACCCGATCGCCCAGGTCATGGGGCGCCTGCGCCCCAAGCTCGCCGCCATCCCGGGCGCCCGGCTCTACCTGTTCCCGCGCCAGGACTTCATGGTCGGCGGCCGGCAATCCTTCTCGCAGTTCCAGTACACCCTGCAGGGCGATGCCGGCGAGGAGCTCTACGCCTGGGCCCCGAAGCTGGTCGAATTGCTGCAGAAGGACCCGATCTTCACGGACGTCACCTCCGACCAGCAGCAGGGCGGGCTGGAGAGCCGGCTCGTCGTCGACCGGGCGACCGCCTACCGCTACGGCCTGACGCCCGACCTGATCGACAACACCCTCTACGACGCGTTCGGCCAGCGCCAGGTCTCGACCATCTACAACGCGCTCAACCAGTACCGGGTGGTGATGGAGATCGCGCCCCGCTACCTCGGCAACCCGGAGACGCTGAAGCAGATCTACGTCTCGACCTCGGGCGCGCGGGCGCGGGGCTCGGCCTCGACCAACGCCGTGGCCGGCACCGTGCAGAGCGCCCAGATCGCCGCGGGCGACGCGAGCGCCGCCGCCGCCGCGGTCGCGACCGACTCGGCCCGCAACGCCGCCACCAACGCCATCGCGGGCAAGGCCGGCGCCTCCTCGGCCGCCGCCGTGAGCAGCGCCAAGGAGACGATGGTGCCGCTCTCGGCCTTCTCGCGCTTCGAGAGCGGCACCGCCCCGGTCCAGGTCAGCCACCAGGGCCTGTTCGTGGCGACCACGCTCTCGTTCAACCTCGCGCCAGGCAGGACGCTCGGCGACGCGACGGCGGCGATCGAGGCGCACATGCGCGCGCTGCGCATGCCGGCGACCATCCACGGCGAGTTCGCGGGCGCGGCCAAGAGCTTCCAGGCCTCCTCGTCGCGCCAGCCGCTGCTGATCCTGGCGGCCCTGCTCACCGTCTACGCGGTGCTCGGCATCCTCTACGAGAGCTTCGTCCACCCGATCACCATCCTGTCGACCCTGCCCTCGGCCGGGATCGGGGCGATTCTCGCCCTGATGCTGACGGGGGAGGAGTTCGGGGTGATCGCCCTGATCGCGATCTTCCTGCTGATCGGCATCGTCAAGAAGAACGCCATCATGATGATCGACTTCGCCCTCGACGCGCAGCGCTCCCGCGGCGTCGATCCGCGCGAGGCGATCACCCAGGCCTGCCTCTTGCGCTTCCGTCCGATCCTGATGACAACGCTCGCGGCGCTGCTCGGCGCGCTGCCGTTGATCCTCGACGGCGGCGAGGGCTCCGAACTGCGCCGTCCGCTCGGCATCGCCATCGTGGGCGGCCTCATCGTGAGCCAGGTCCTGACCCTCTACACGACCCCCGTCGTCTACCTCGTCCTCGACCGGCTGCGGCTGCGCGTGACGCGCCGCCCCTCCGGCCCGACGCCGCTGCCCGCGCCGGCCGAATGAGCGCCCTGCCCGCACGAATCGGGGCGGCGATCCTGCCGCCGCTGCTGCTCGGCGGCTGCCTCGTCGGGCCCGACTACGCGCGCCCGTCGGTCGAGACGCCGCTCGCCTACAAGGAGGGCGGGGCGCCCGCCACCGCCATGCCGGGCCGCCACTGGCGCCCGGCCCGGCCCCGCGACGAGGCGGATCGCGGCGATTGGTGGCGCGTCTACCGCGACCCGGCCCTCGACCGGATGATCCGCCTCATCGACGTTGACAACCAGTCGCTCCGCAACGCGGTCGCCGCCTACCGGCAGGCCCGGGCGCTGGTCCAGGAGGCGCGGGCGCAGCTCTTCCCCACCGTGCTCGGCGCACCCGGCATCAGCCGGTCGCGCAGCGCCGGGATCGAGCGCACGACCCTGACGCTGCAGGGCTCGGCGAGCTGGGAGCTCGACCTGTTCGGGCGCGTGCGGCGCCAGATCGAGAGCGACGTCGCCGCCGCCCAGGCGAGCGCCGCCGACATCGCCGCGGTGCGCCTCGCCACCCAGGCGGAACTCGCCAGCACCTATTTCCAGCTGCGCTACCAGGAATCGCTGCAGCGGCTCCTCGACCAGACGGTGCAGGCCTACCAGCGCTCGCTCGCCATCGCCGAGAACCAGTACGCCGCCGGAGTGGCGGCCCGCTCCGACGTGATCACCGCCCAGACGCAGCTCCAGACCACCCAGGCCCAGGCCATCGCGGTCGGGTTGCAGCGGGCGATCTTCGAGCACGCCATCGCGACGCTGATCGGCAGGCCGCCCTCCGAGGTGTCGCTGGCGCGGGCTCGCCTCGCCGCGGCGCCGCCGAGCGTGCCGGTGAGCCTGCCCTCCGACCTCCTGGAGCGGCGCCCGGACGTCGCCGCGGCCGAGCGCGCGGTGCAGAGGCAGAGCGAGCAGATCGGCGTCGCCGTGGCGGCCTTCTACCCGACCGTCACGCTCTCGGCCAATGGCGGCATCGCGGGGGACCCGGCCCGCAACTTCTTCTCGGCCGCCAACACCTTCTGGTCGGTGGCGGCGAACGGCTCGCAGGTGCTGTTCGACGGCGGCGCCCGCGGCGCCGCCCTGCAGGCGGCCCGGGCCGCCTACGACGCCAACGTCGCGACCTACCGGCAGACCGTGCTCACCGCCTTCCAGGAGGTCGAGAACGGCCTGTCCGGCCAGCGCATCCTGGCCCGCCAGGCCGCCGCCCAGAACGTCGCCGTGGAGAGTTCCCGCCGGGCGGTCGAGATCGCCCTCAACGAGTACCGGGCCGGCACCCAGAACTACACGACGGTGGTGACCGCGCAGGCCCTGGCGCTCAGCAACGAGGTCACGGCGCTGCAGATCCTGCTCAACCGTTTCACCAACTCGGTCTCGCTGATCCGGGCGCTCGGCGGCGGCTGGGACATCCGGGCGCTCCCGAGCGGCGACGAGCTGAAGGGCTTCCGCACGCTGCCGATCGATACCGGGCAGGCGCTGCGCCCCGACGAGTAGCGCTTCCTCATCCCGGCCATCAGGGCCGATGACCGTTGCCGTCACTCGACCAGCCGCACGTCCCGGTCGACCTTGTTCGTGGTCGTGCAGGTCACGGAGTAGACGAAATCCTGGTAGTTGAAATCGCCGCCATCCTCCCAGTACTGCGTCGAGCCGCCGGGGTCGTAGCATTTGCCCTGGATCCTGATCCACTGGGACGAATTCGAACTGTCTGAGTAGTAGACGGACGGGTTGACGTGCAGGCCGCGATAGCTCGGGTCCTTGTAGACGACCATCTTGAAGCCGTACGTCTTGTAGTTGCTGACCGGCTGAGTGAAGGTCTGTGGAGGCGGCGGATTGTAGGATTTTGTGGCGGTTCCCCCGGCAGGATAGTTGTAATCATATTGCAGGACTAGGCTCTCGCTGAGGAGATTGCCGTTGCCGTCGCGCGTGAAGAAGTAGATGTCCTTGTCGAATGCGCCCTGCGCCGACAGAACCTTGAAGGTGATGGTGGAGATCTTGAGGGTCGTGGTTCCCTTCGCGGTGGATCTGAACGAGAGGTCGAGCGACCGCACTCCGATGATCGAGACGACGGTGGTCCTCATCGTGGCGGTCGCCTCGGCGGTGACAGTCCCGTCGGGATTCTGGGTGAAGGTCAGGCGCGTGATCGTCAGCGGGTCGCTTCCGGGCGCGGCGCCGTCGAGCGCGTAGGCGAAGCTGGCGCTGGTCTTGAAGGCTTGGCGGCCGAAATCCGCGTCGAAGCTGGTGTTGCCGACCACCGCCATGACCGCGCCGTCGAGGGCGGCCTGGACCTTGCCGCGGTAGGCCAGGGCCCTCTGCAGATCGATGCCGCACCCGATCGCCAGCAGCACGGCCGGCATCATCCCGGCGAACATGATCCCGATCGTGCCTCGCGCATCGCTGCGCCAGCCGGGCACGGCGCGTCGGACACGCACGGGGGACACCTCGATCATGCCGAATTCCTCACGTCAGACGCAGAGTTCGTGGTCGCACACGGCCTCGTTGCGCCCCGAGAATGAGATTAAAAGCTTGATCGATCCTTGATGGGCTGTCAGAGTCTCCGCCTTATCGGGAGTTTGATGCCGTCCTTATCGGCGAGTACAAGCAGAATGACCGCGGATAAAGCGGTGGTGCGTCGGCGGTCGAACCGAAGTCTAAGAGACTATATCGTAGACTTTGCGTCATCGATCGGCCGTTCGGATGGTCGACGCGATCACGGAGGGACGGCGCGGCGGCCGCGGGCGCGACGGGATCGCAGCGGGCCTCAATCGGGGAGGCGTGCCCAGCGATCGGATCGCGTCCGCCCGCGCGCAGCGGCCGACGAGGGGCCGTGCGCTCCCGTCGGGCCGGGCGTGCGATGCCGTTGTCCGGCGATCCGTTCGGCCCCTTGGTGGCACCCACCCCTCCCTCGTGCCGAGAGGGCGTGAGGACCATTACCGTGCGGCCTCACGATCCTGGGCTTCGCTCAGGCGCCGGCGGGCTCGTGATCCGATGGGTCCCTTGCGGATGGCGGATGTGGGCTCCGGGCAAGGGCCGCGCGGGCGCGTGATCCGGGATCCGCTTCGATCGACCGGATCCCGGATCAGCCCTCGTCCAGTTCCAGCACCGCGAGGTCGTCGTGGTGGAGCAGGAGCACGTCGGTCGCCGCGGCGAGCTTGCGGGCGGCCGGGGTGAAGCCCGCATTCGAGACCACCGCCGCCCAGTCGGCGCTCCAGTAGCTGCGCGCCGCCACCACCTCCTGCACGGCGGCGTTGCCGACCGGCTTCGTGTAGCGCTTGCACTGCAGGACGAGGCGCACGCCGCGCTGCTCGGCGATCACGTCGGCGCCCTGGTCGCCCGAGGCGCGCGTCGCGCGCGCGGCCCAACCGGCGCGCTCCAGCAGCGCGGCGCAGTAGCGCTCGTAGGCGATCCCGTCGTCGGGCAGCTCCTCCTCGGGCCCGGCCGGCGCCAGCGAGGCCGCCTCCACGATCGCCACGAGGTCGGCGCGGCGCTCGGGGATCAGGTCGGCGTAGCCCTCCGCCTCCAGCCGCGGCACCAGGGTGCGGGCGATGTAGTAGGCGCGCTCGCGCTCCCACCCGTCGAGGATCAGGTTGTCGTAGGCGTCGAGGTAGCTCTCCTGGCGGCGGCGGAGGGCGAGCACCTCCCGGTGCCGGGCGACGAGGGCGCGCGCGCGTCGCCGGAAGCGGCGCCCGCGGCCGAGGCGGCGGACCAGGATGACCGCGAGCGCGAGGCCGCCCGCCGCCAGCGCCGCCCGCCCGATCCACAGGCTCGCGAGGGTGCCGGCCACCACGGGCCAGAAGGCGAGATCGGCGATGCTGCGCGGCGCGGCCATGCGGGCTCCTCGGGCGGGAATCTGGCCGGGCGGGGCTGCGGGCGCCCTAAACCGGCGCGGATCCGGGCGGCCATCCACAGGCGTCTTTCGCCCGGGACCGATCAGCGCAAGGGCGGTGGGCTCCCTTGCGCGGCTTCCGGCCATTTCCGATGCTCGCCGCTCCGGCCCCGCGACTCCGCGCCCGGCCGAGGGAGCCCCCGATGCGGCGATCGAGCCTCGCCTGTCTCGCCCTGCTCCTGTGCTGCGCCGTCGGGCGCAGCGCGGAGGCGCCGGTCGAGGTCGACGTCGCCCTCGTCCTCGCCGTCGACGTCTCGCTCTCGATGACGGCGGAGGAGCAGCTGGTCCAGCGCAGCGGCTACGTGGAGGCCTTCCGCTCGGCGGTGGTGCAGAGGGCGGTCGGCCTCGGCCAGATCGGGCGCATCGCGGTGACCTACGTGGAATGGGCCGGCGTCGGCAACCAGCGCGTCGTGGTGCCCTGGACGCTGATCGGCTCGCCCGAGGAGGCCGCCTCCTTCGCCGAGCGCCTCGCCCAGAGCCCGCCGCGCCGCTCGACCTGGACCTCGATCGCCAGCGCCATCGACTTCTCGGTCGGGCTGTTGTCGCATGGCGGCTTCGCGCCGCTGCGGCGGGTGATCGACGTGTCGGGCGACGGGCCCAACAACCAGGGGCGGCCCGTGACCCGCGCCCGCGACGACGCGGTCGACAGGGGCATCACCATCAACGGCCTGCCGCTGATGATCCGCGAGCCGTCCGGCCCCTGGGACATCAAGGACCTCGACCTCTACTACCGCGACTGCGTGATCGGCGGCCCGGGCAGCTTCATGATCCCGGTGCGGGAGCGCGAGCAATTCGCCGAGGCGATCCGCGTGAAGATCGTGCGCGAGGTCGCCGAGCGGGGCGCCGCCGCGCCCCTCCGGCGGACCCAGGCCGCCTCGCCGACGAACTGCCTCGTCGGCGATCGGCCGAGCCCTGACTGGGATTAACGTCTTAGCTGGGCCGCGGCGGCGGAGCGGGTCAGGCGCCGTCGCGCCGGCCGCCCCCCGTGCGCCGCCGCTGCTGGCCGAGACCCATGGTCTTCGCCAGTTCGGACCGCGCCGCCGCATAGTTCGGCGCCACCATCGGATAATCCGGAGCAAGGTTCCACCGCGCCCGGTACTCCTCCGGCGTCAGACCATATCGGCTGCGCAGATGGCGCTTCAGTGACTTGAACTTCTTCCCATCCTCGAGACAGATGAGATAGTCCGGGGTGATCGACTTCTTGATCGGCACGGCCGGGGTCAGAGGTTCGGGCTTTTCTTCTGCCGGATCCTTGCCGAGACGCCCGAGCGTCTCGTGAACCGAGGCGATCAGCGCCGGCAAATCCGCCATTGGCACCGAGTTCTTGCTCACGAACGCCGACACAATGTCGGCGGCCAATTCGATGTAGTCCGTCGACGCCTCACTCTCACTCATCCTGCCGATCCCCTGTACCGGATGCAACGCGCTCAGACACAGACGTTCCCCACATAACGTGCGCTTGCGTCAGGGATGGTCTGTCTCTTCCAGATCAACCGACTATTGCGTCCGCCGCGTTCACGCAAGAGGGTACTAGAACGACTCCCATAGTATTCCCAGCTTAGGCTGCGCGCGCGCATCAGCGTGGCCATGTCGCAACGTATGTAAGTCGCCCGATTCTGTCGTCGCCACCTCAGCTGAGCCGATCTAGCCAAGGTCGGGCGTCATCGGCGGAAGGGCGGACCATTTTAGGATGGCCGCGCTCCGCGCCGCGGTCCCTCCGTGCCATTGTGCGGGATCGCCGCGGCCGGCGGGCGAGCGATCGCGGCATGTGTGGAAAAAAACCTATACACCGGTCCCGACGAACCAGAATGTAGTCTTTCACATAAGTTATTGCGGTCGGCCCGGAACTTCCAGTCGCCGCGGCGTCGCGCCCGGATCCGGCCACGACGCGCCGGTCCGGCGTCGTCCGGCGCGGCGCCGAGCACAGGGGTTGAACTTGGAGCGGGGGCCGGTCGCGGGCGCACCGCGCCCCGCGGGCGCGCCGAAGCTTGGCCTCATCTTCGGCGCGCCGGGCGCCGGCGGCCGGGCCGGGCTCCGCGCCGCTGCCGCGCGGCCGCCGTGAATCAGCGGGCGGCCCGCATCCGTCCCGCCGCGCCGGATCCCGCGGCGGCCGCCTCGGGGAGCGCGTCGCGGGCGAGGGAGGCCACGGCCAGGGTCTGGTCCCGCCCGCGCAGGGTGTGCCGCCCGAGCGGCGTCGCGCGCACGCCCGGCGGCAGGTGGGGCAGCAGGTCGAGGAGATCGGCCGAGATCAGGACGGGCGCGTCCAGGGTGCGGCAAAGGGTCTCGATCCGCGCGGTCACGTTCACGGCGTCACCGAAATACGCGATCTTGTGCCGGTCGACCCCGACCTCGGCGGTGACCACCGAGCCGCCGTGCAGGGCGGCGCGCACCTCCGGCACGACGCCGAACCGCTCGCGCCACGCGGCCGAGTCCCGCGTCAGCGCTTCCCGAATCGCGAACACGCAGGCCACGCAGCGCGCATCCTGCAGGCCGCGGGCCATCGGCCAGGTGATCATCGCCATGTCGCCGATGAAGTCGTCCGTCGAGCCCTGGTAGCGGCGGACGGGTTCGGCGACGGCCGCGAAGACGGCCGACAGGTACGCCTGCGCCTTCAGGTCGCCGCGGGTCTCCGCGTAGGCGGTGGACCCGACCACGTCGACGAACAGGAAGATGCGCTCCTCCTCGACCGGCCGGTGGTAGCGCCCGATCATCAGGTTGACGAAGACCTCGGCGCCGATCAGGTCGCGCATGCGGACCACGAAGACGAGCAGGGCCGACACCGCGAGGGCGTAGACGAGGGCGCGGGGTGAGGGGATGACGGCGTCGACGAAGCGGTCGCGGCTGAGCCCCGTGCCCCACACGAGCAGGCCGCCGAGCCCGTGCCCGAGAGCGATCATCCCCACATAGGCCAGTTCGGCGAGGGGCACGTAGAGGAGGGTGGGCAGCTGCCGGCAGCGGGCCTGGAGGCGCGGCACCAGCAGGCCGCGCTCCAGGAGGAGGCCGCACACGCCGATGCAGAAGCCGTAGACCGCGGCGACGACCGGGATGCCGTTGCTGAAGAGCGCGTCGTACACGAGCCCCGCGCCGGTGCTGAGCGCCAGCATGGCGACCCAGAACCAGACGTGGTGCGGGATCAGGCCGGGGGAGGCCTGGGACGGACGGCGTCGAGCCGTCGCGGCCGGGGTGTCGAGCGGAGCGGCGCGGGTCACCCGTGGGGTCTCCCTGAGACGGGGCGTGCGCCCATCCCCTGCCAGCGGATTGGGGCTGTTTTCGGAAGGTCACCCCCTCCGGGCCCCGCCCGCTCTGGAACCGTTGAGCCTAAGGCGACGTTTGAGCGGTCGAACAACCTTGACCCAGGAGCATCCCATGCGCATCCGCAGCCTCTGCCTCGCGCTCGCCACCGCCCTCGCGGCGGGCCCGGCCCTCGCCGAGGACGTCACGATCATCCGCCGCGACCCGCCCCCGGTCGAGCGCTCGACCGTGATCGAGAAGCGCTCGGTCGAGAGCACCGGGTCGGTCGGCGGCTGCGAGACCAAGACCGTCCGCAAGGAGAACGAGTTCGGAGACTCGAAGACGGTGCGCAGCGAGCGCTGCGACTGAGGCGGACGGGGCGCCGGGCTCACGCCCGCGCCCACTCTCCCGAGCGGGGCGCCGGCTTACTTCAGGAGCCGCGCGAGCGCCTTGCCGGCCGGGGTGGCGAGTTCCTTGGCGTCGAGCGTGCCGTCAGTGTCCGGGTCCGCCGCCTTGAAGCGCGCCTCGACCAGGGCGAGGTACTCGTCCTTGGTGAGGGTGCCGTCATTGTCCGGGTCCGCCGCCTTCAGCTCCTTGCGGCTCAGCCGGCCCTTCAGCTCCGTGGCGTCGACCGTGCCGTCATTGTCCTTCTCGGCCGCCTCGAAGACCTTGGTGGCGGCCGCCTTGGCTTCGGTCAGGTCGATCGTGCCGTCCGAATCCGTGTCGACCGCCGTGATCGTGCGGTTTCCCGCCTTCGGCTTGGCCTCGGCCGCCCCGCAGGCCAGCAGCGGCGATACGGCCAGCAGACCCGCGAGCAGCACGGTCCGGTACGAAGACATCCTCATCGTCGCCTCTCTCGTCCCATCGGGCGGGTGACCGCGCTTCCCCGGCGTCGGATCGGGCTCCGCCCGACGTCACAAATAGGTCCGCCGCGCTGCGGTGCAACCGGTCTTCCGTCACGGCGAGGGCCGCTCCGCCAGCACCTTGTCGACCCGGCGGCCATCCATGTCGACCACCTCGAAGCGCCAGCCCTCGCGCTCGAACGTGTCGCCGGCGGTCGGGATGCGGCCGAGTTCGGAGATCACGTAGCCGGCGAGGGTCGAGTACTCGTCGGTGTCGGGAGCTTGGCTGAAACCGAGGCGCTCGAAGGCCTCCACGGCCGGCATCATCCCGTCGATCAGGAGCGAGCCGTCCTGGCGCTCGACCACCATCGGCTCCTCGTCCTCGGCGTCCGGAATGTCGCCCGCGATCGCCTCCAGCAGGTCGGTCTGCGTCACGATCCCTTCGAGATTGCCGTACTCGTCGACGACGATCGCCATCCGGACCGGCTTGGCCTTGAAGGTCTCCAGCACCCGCAGGATCGGCATCGCCTCGTGGACGACGATCGGCTCGCGGACCAGCCCGGCAATGTCCGGCTCGGCGCCGTCCAGGATCTGGTTGAGGATGTCCTGCTTGCGCAGCACGCCGACGATCTCGTGGATCTCGCCGCGGCTCGCCACCAGGGCCTCGTGGCGGCACGCGCGGACCGAGTCGAGGATCGCCTCCCGCGGCTCCTCGACATCGACCCAATCGACCTCGTGCCGCGGGGTCATGATGTCCCTGATGCGGCGCTCGCCGATCCCGAAGATCCTCGCCACCGCCTCCTGCTGCGCCTCCTGGATCAGCCCGGCCTCCTGGCTCGCCGCCACCAACAGGGTCAGTTCGGCGGGCGAGTGCAGCGAATCCTCGCCCGTGCCCGGCTGCAGGCCGCACAGGCGCAGCACGCCGTTGCCGAGCCCGTTCAGGAAGGCGATGGCCGGCCGGAACAGGATCAGGAACAGGCGCAGGGGGCGCACCACCACCAGGGCGGTGCGCTCGCTGCGCTGGAGGGCGAGGCTCTTGGGCGCCAGTTCGCCGAGCACGATGTGGAGGGCCGTGATCACCACGAAGGCGATCGCGACCGCGATCGCGTGGGCGCTCGCGATGCCGAGGGGGGAGGGCAGCCACGCCAGCAGCGGCTCGATCAGGTGGGCCAGGGCCGGCTCGCCGACCCAGCCGAGGGCGAGCGACGAGATGGTGATGCCGAGTTGCGTCGCCGCGAGATGCGCGTCGAGGTGATCGGTCGCGCGCTGCAGGGCGGCGGCATTGGCCCTCCGCTCCGCCACGAGTTCCTGAACCCGGCTGCGCCGCACCGCCACCAGGGCGAATTCGGCCGCGACGAAGAACCCGTTCGCGAAGACGAGGAACACGACGGCGAACAGGCCGAGGCCGGTTCCCCAAGCGCTGTCGGAAAAAATCACCGCCTCCCGTGGCGTGGCGCAACGACACCTCGGCAGGTGGTCGCAGGCCCCGTCATACCGTGACTGCACCCACCGGGCTACGGCCCGCGGGACGGCGGGCTCACAGCACGACCTGGTCGTTGAAGGTCTCGGGCCGGAACGGCAGCTTGAACGCGACCGCGATGCCGCCGTCGAGGTGGCGCACCACCGTGGCGAAGCGCTTGCCGACCGTGACGGTGGCGCCCACGGCCGGGCGGGCCGCCATCGCCACGGCGGCGCCCGACATCGAGAGGTCGATCAGGGTGCCGGGCAGGAGCGCGCCGTCCGGCAGCTTCACCTCAACGGCCTTGGTCACCGGCACGATGCGCGCGTCGCTGCGCTGGTCGATGCGGCCGTTCGCCCGCGCCGCCAGCCAGTCGAGCCGGGCCGCGATCCGGGCGCGGCGCTCGGGCGACACCTCGATCGCGACGACGAAGCCGGTGGGCGTCAGGGACCGGATCACGCCCGTGATCGCCCCGATCGTGTCGAGGTAGATGGTGACCGGATCGCCGAGGAGCCCCGGCACGGCGGCGAGCAGGTCGGCCTCCGCCGGCGAGAGGCTCCGCGTCTCGCAGGCATGCTCGTCGCCGTTCGGCAGAAGGTAGCGGCCCGCGATCCGCAGGAGCACGGGCGCCGGTCCGGCCCGGCGGGAATCCGGTGAGCTGACCCGTTCTGACGTCTGCACCATGACACCCCGCCCGGTCCGAAGCGCCTCCCCGGACATCGACCCGCCGGCCGCCACGCCGGCAGCACCGGCCGGTCGCGGCCCGCCCCGACTCCGCGCGGTCACTCTGCCCGCCCGACGTTGCGAATTGGTTGTTGCGATCGCCGACTCGCGAGGCGGGCGCGCCGCCGGCCGCTCTCCGTCCATGCCCCAAGGGCGAACTCTCTCCCGGGATCCGTCCGCGCCCCCCTGCGGCGGTCGCGGCGGCGGCCCCGGCGATCCGGCCCGCATAAAGGATGTTCATCTTTGCCATGTTTCTTGCAGGACGCTGGGGAACGTGGAGAGAACCGGACGATGCTCGACGTGGCGACATTGCTGGCCGTCGCGACGTGCCTCTGTTTCATCGTCGGCCTGCTGTTCCTCCTGTCCTGGCGCCAAGCGCCCCGGACCCGGGCGCTCGCGATCTGGGGCGTCGGGCATCTGCTCGCGGCGGTTGCATCGGTCCTCCTCGCGGGGCAGGGCACGCTGCCCGACCTGGTCTCCATCGGCCTCGCGAACGCGCTGATGCTGGGCGCCTTCGGCCTGATGTGGAGCGGCGCGCGCAGCTTCGAGGGGCGCCGGACGCCCCTCGCCGCCCTGGCGGCCGCCCCCGCCCTCTGGTGCGCGGCCTGCGCGGTCCCGGCTTTCCTGGCGAGTTCCTCGGGGCGGGTGATGCTCGTCGCGGCCCTCGCGGCGGTGCCGTGCGGCCTCACCGCGCGCGAGATCTGGCGCGGGCGCGGGGAGCCGCTCGTCTCCCGCCTCCCGGCGGCCGCCCTGACGGCGAGCGAGGCGCTCCTCTTCGTGGTCCGGATCCCGCTCACCGCCCTGCGGCCGCCGAGCGAGCCCTATCCCCTCACGCTCCCGGGGATGGGCGCCCTGGTCCTGCTGGGCCTGCTCTACACGGTGGCGCTGGCCTTCCTGTTCCTGGCCCTGGCCAAGGAGCGGCTCGAATGGCAGCAGCGGCTCAGCGCGCTCACCGATCCGCTCACCGGGGCGCTCAACCGGCGCGGCCTGGAGCAGGCCGCCGCCTGCGTGCTGGCGGGCGGGCCGGCGACGCTCCTCCTCCTCGATCTCGATCACTTCAAGCGCGTGAACGACACCTACGGGCACGGGGTCGGGGACGAGGTGCTCGTCGCCTGCGCTGCCGCGATGCCGGGGTGTCTCCCGCCGCGGGCGGTGATCGGGCGCCTGGGCGGCGAGGAATTCGCCTGCCTGCTGCCGGACGGGGAGGGGGCGGGGGAGATCGCCGAAGCGATCCGGCGGGCCGTGGCGGCGCTGCGCCTGGAGCGCGCGCCGGACCTGCACGTGACGGCGAGCATCGGCGCCGCGCGGGGCGGTTCGGAGCTTCAATGCCTGATCGCCAGGGCCGATCGGGCGCTCTACCGCGCAAAGCGCGGCGGTCGCAACCGCGTCGCCTGGGATCCCGACCGCGTCGGGCCGCCTCCCGATCTCGACCTCGCGTCGTGATCCGACATCCGACGGGTTGCGTCGCCATGCGGAGTTCGGCTTCGCTCAAGCGCCGCGCGGGCGAGGGAGCCTGGCCGGCGCGCCTGCGGCCGGGGCCGATGCACCGCGGCATCGTTGCCGCGAAAACCACCGGCCCGCGCCCCGGATCGCTCGGAAATGCGGCCGGAGCCGTTGTCTCGGCGGCGGGATTGTATTGTTGATATCCTGCACGCAAGGATACTCGCCTGCCGATGGTGCTCGATGCCGCGACGCTGATGCTCGTGACGATGTTCGTCACGCTGATCGTCGGCCTGCTGTTCCTGCTGTCGTGGCGGCAGGCGCGGCAGACCCGGGCCCTGGCGATCTGGGGCTTCGCGCATCTCCTCGGGGCCGCGGGCTCGGCGCTGATCTCCGGGCGCGGCCTGATCCCGGACGCGCTGTCGGTCGGGCTCGCCAACGCCATCATGCTGGGCGCCTACGCGCTGATCTGGAGCGGCGCCCGCAGCTTCGAAGGGCGCGGGACCTCCCCGGCCGCGCTCCTCGCCGCGCCGCTCCTCTGGCTGGCCGCCTGCGCGGTACCTGATTTCTACGCCTCGATGACCGCGCGGATCGTCGGCGCCTCCGGCGCCGCCGCCCTGCTCTGCGGCCTGACCGCGTGGGAGATCTGGCGAGGGCGGGACGAGCCGCTGGTCTCGCGCGCGCCCGCCGCCGCGGTGGTGGGGAGCGAGGCGCTGCTCTACGCCGTGCGCATCCCGGCCACCCTGACCTTCCCGGTCCCCGCCGGGAACCCGCTGGTCAGCCCCTGGGTGGCGGTGCTCTGCTTCGCGGCCCTGCTCTACACGGTGGCGATCGCCTTCCTGTTCATGGCGCTGGCCAAGGAGCGGCTCGAATGGGAGCAGCGGCTGAGCGCCCTCTCCGACCCGCTCACCGGCGTTTGCAACCGCCGCGGCCTGGAGGTGCGGGCCGCCTCCCTCCTGGCGAGCGGGCGGGCGACGCTGCTGCTGTTCGACCTCGACCACTTCAAGCGCGTGAACGACACCTACGGGCACGCGATCGGCGACGCGGTGCTGGTCGGCTTCTGCGCCGCCGCCCAGGCGCTGCTGCCGCCCCAGGCGGTGCTGGCGCGGCTCGGCGGCGAGGAATTCGCCTGCCTGCTCCCCGCCGACGCCGCGGCCGGCCCGATCGCCGAGACGATCCGGCGGGCGGTCGCGGCGCTGCGGCCGGATTGCGAGCCGGGCCTGCGCATCACGGTGAGCGTCGGCGCTGCCCGGGGCGGCACCAGCCTGGAGCGGCTTCTCGCGCGGGCGGACGCGGCGCTCTACGAGGCCAAGCGCCTCGGCCGCGACCGCGTGGTCTGGGCCGCGGGCGCCCGGCGGGGAGACCGCGCGCTCAGCGCGGCCTCGTGAGCTCGGCGAGGGCCGCCTCCTCCTCCGGCGACAGGGAGGCCGGCCGCGCGGGCCGGCGGCGCCGGGCGCGCAGCCACAGGCCGAGCCCGCCGAGGGCGAGCACCGCCGGGGGCGTGAGCCAGAGCACGGCCGTGTGCCACGCCAGGACGGGCCGCAGCAGCACGAATTCCCCGTAGCGCCGCACGACGTAGTCGACCACGGCCTGATCGTCGTCGCCCTGGCGCAGGCGCTCGCGCACGATCAGCCGCAGGTCGCGGGCGAGCGGCGCGTCGGAATCGTCGATCGACTGGTTCTGGCAGACGAGGCAGCGCAGGCCCGCCGAGATGTCGCGCGCCCGCGCCTCGAGCTGCGGGTCGGCCATCACCTCGTTCGGCTGCACCGCCCGGGCGGCGGGGGCGAAGGCGAGGAGCAGCAGGAGGGCGACGGGGAGGAGACGCGGCATCGGCCTACTCCGCCGGAACCGGCGCGGACTCGGCGGGCACCCGGCGCTGGGCAGGGGCGCCGATCCGGAAGCGCCGGTCGGTGAGGGAGAGCCCGCCGCCGAGCGCCATCACCACGGCGCCGAGCCAGATCAGCAGCACCAGCGGCTTGTAGTAGAGGCGGATGCCGAGCGCGCCGTCCGCCTGGCTCTCGCCGACGCTCGCGTAGACCTGGCTCACCCCGATCGTCAGCAGGCTCGCCTCGCTCACCGCCATGTTGCGGGCGCCGAAGAAGCGCTTGCCGGGGTCCAGCGTGCCGACGAGCGCGCCGTCCGGTCCCCGGATCGCGAGCTGGGCCACGGTCTCGGTGTAGTTCGGCCCGGTGCGCGGCACGATCCCGCTCAGGGTCGCCGTGTAGGGGCCGGCCGTGAGCTGACCGCCCCGCGGCACCGTGGCGAGCGCCTCGACGCTCCAGGCCTGGGCGGCGATGCCGATCACCGTGAGGCCGACGCCCGCATGCGCCATCGCGGTGCCCCAGGCCGAGCGCGGCAGGCCGGCGGCGCGGCGCAGCGACAGGCCGAGGGAGCGCCCCTTGGCGCGGGTCGCGATCTCCATGGCGGCGCCGACCACCAGGTAGGCGCCGAGACCGATGCCGAGCGGCGCCGCCGCGGGCCCGCCGCGCCGCAGGGCGATCATCCCGAGCGTCGCCGCGATCCCGGCACCGACGCCGATCAGCAGGCGCTGCGCCGCCGCCCCGAGGTCGCCCCGCTTCCAGGCCAGGGTCTGCCCGAAGGGGACGAGCAGGAGGAGGGGCACCGCGAGCGGCAGGAAGGTGAGGTTGAAGAACGGCGCCCCCACGGAGATCTTCTCGCCGGTCAGGGATTCGAGGACCAGCGGGTAGAGGGTGCCGACCAGCACCGTGGCGCAGGCCGCCGACAGGAAGAGGTTGTTGAGGACGAGCGCCCCCTCGCGGGAGATCGGCGCGAAGATCCCGCCCTGGCGCAGCAGCGGCGCCCGCCACGCGAACAGCGCCAGCGAGCCGCCGATGAACAGGACCAGGATGGCGAGGATGAAGGTGCCGCGCGCCGGGTCGGTCGCGAAGGTGTGGACCGAGGTGAGCACGCCCGAGCGCACCAGGAACGTGCCGAGCAGCGAGAGCGAGAAGGTCAGGATGGCGAGCAGCACCGTCCAGACCTTGAGCGCGTCGCGCTTCTCCATCACGACGGTGGAGTGGATCAGCGCGGTCCCGGCGAGCCAGGGCATCAGCGAGGCGTTCTCGACCGGGTCCCAGAACCACCAGCCGCCCCAGCCGAGCTCGTAATAGGCCCAGTACGAGCCCATCGCGATGCCGACCGTGAGGAAGCACCATGCCAGGAGCGTCCAGGGCCGCACCGCCCGGGCCCAGACCGCGTCGATGCGCCCCTCGAGGAGTGCCGCGATCGCGAAGGCGAAGGTGATCGAGAACCCGACATAGCCGAGGTAGAGGAGCGGCGGGTGGATCGCGAGGCCCGGATCCTGGAGGATCGGGTTGAGGTCGCGTCCCTCGGCCGGGGCGGGGTCGAGCCGCGCGAAGGGGTTCGACGTCGTCAGGATGAAGAGCAGGAACACGAAGGTGACCGTGGCCTGCACGCCCAGCGTGTTGGCCCGCAGGGCCGCCGGAACCGAATCGCGGGCGAGCGCCACGATCGCCCCGAACAGCGCCAGGATCAGCACCCAGAGGAGCATCGAGCCCTCGTGGTTCCCCCAGACGCCGGAGATCTTGTAGACGAGCGGCTTGAGCGAGTGGGAATTCTCGAACACGTTGAGGACCGAGAAGTCCGAGCGCACATGCGCCAGCGTGAGGGCGGCGAACGCGAAGGCGATGCAGGCGAAGGTCGCGAGCGCGGCCGGAACGGCGACGCTGCGCAGGATTGGGTCGCGGGCGCGGGCGGCCCAGGCCGGCATCACCGCCTGGGCGAGCGAGAGGGCGAGCGCGAGCGCCAGCGCGTAGTGACCAGCCTCGATCAGCAAGGGCCTCGCCTCATTCGTATCCCGGGCCGCATCCCGGCCCCCGCCGCCTTGTAGTCCGCTTGCGCGCGCCCGCCGCCACGATGTTTCGCCGCACGGACAACCCGCCGCCATCCGCCCGGGCGGCGCTCAGGGCGCGCGCGCCTCGCCGCTCGCCGTGCGCGGCGGAGCCGGCGCCGGATGGCCGGCGCCCTCCTGCCAGCGGCCCGACTTCTTGAGCGCGTCCGCGACCTCGCGCGGCATGTAGGTCTCGTCGTGCTTGGCCAGCACCGTGTCGGCGCGGAACACGCCGCCCGGCTCCATCGCCCCCTCCGCCACCACGCCCTGACCCTCGCGGAACAGGTCCGGCAACAGGCCCCGGTAGCGCACCGGCAGGCGGGCGGCGTTGTCGGTGACCGCGAAGGTGACCTGGCTGTCGGGCCCGCGCACGACCGAGCCCGCCTCGACGAGGCCGCCGAGGCGGAAGCGCACGCCCGGCGCCACGGCCTCGCGGGCGATCTCGCTCGGGGAGCGGAAGAACACGATGGTGCCGCTCATCGCCCAGAGCACCAGCCCCAGCGCCACCGCGAGCACCGCCCCGCAAGTGCCGATGAAGACGAGCCGACGCTGCTTGCGGGTCACGGGCGGGCCTCCGGCGGCTCTCCGGTACGACGGATCGGCATCATCCGGAGCTTCTCCCGGCTCGTTCTCATGCGCGCCACTCTAGAGCATTCGAAAGGTGACGGAAATCCGCGGCGTCAGGGCGCCGCGAGGCCGAGTTCGCGCGCCACCGCCTCGACCGGGCCGGCCTCTCCGCCGAGCGCCGCGCGGGCGCGGGCGAGGGCCTCGGCCGCCCTGTCGCGCTCGCCCATCACCCCGTAGGAGCGCACGAGACGCGCCCATTCCTCGGGGCTGCCGCCCTGCGCGGCGAGGCGGCGGTCGAGCCCCGCCACCATGCCGCGGATCGCGCCGCGCTGCTCCTCGGACAGGCCGGGTCCGGCCTCGCCCGGCGGCGTCCCGCCGCTCCCGGGCAGGGCAGGCTTCGCCCCGCCCTCGGGCTTCGCCTCGCCCTCGGGCCTCGCCCCGCTCTCGGGCCTGGGCCCGCCCGCGGGCGGCGTGCCGCCGAGGCGCTGGATGCTCTCGCGCAACAGAGGCATCCAGGGCGCGTCGGCCGGGGAGGCCTCGGCCAGCGCCGCGTAGCGCGAGAGGGCGAGCGCGCGGTCCCCGTCCTGCTCGGCCGCCCGCGCGAGGTAGAAGCGCGGCTTGACCCCGCTCGGATCCGCCGCGAGCGAGCGCTCGAAGGCGCCGCGCGCCTGGCCCGACACCATGCCGTCCGCCGAGGCGACCAGCGCCTCCCCGTAATCGGCGAGGCGGGTCCCGCTGTCGCCGAGCAGGCGGAGGGCCGATTCGTAGGCCCTCACGGCGTCCTCGGTGCGGCCGAGGCGGAGATAGACCGGGGCCAGGACCTCCCAGCCGCGGCCGTCCTCCGGGTGCTTCGCGAGGTGAGTCTCGATCTGCGCGATGCCGGACGCCAGATCGCGGGTGGCCGAGTCGCGGGTGGCCGAGTCGCGGCCGGCCGGGTCGCGGGCGGAGTCGCGCGCCGCGGCGAGGCGCTCAGCCTGGGGCTGCGAGGGCAGGCTCGGCGCGCCGTAGAGGCCGTAGACGATCAGGGCCACCAGGGGCACGGTCGAGAGGGCGAAGGCCGAGGCCGCGCGGCGGTGCCGCAGGGCCGGCTCGCCCACCCGCGGCGCGTCCGCTGTGCCGAGCGTGCGGCTCGCCCGCAGCAGCCGCCGCGCCGCCTCCGCGCGGGCCGCCTCGGCCTCGCCGGGGCCGATGAGCCCGCGGGCCCGGTCGCGCTCGATGTCGCGGAGCTGGTCCTCGTAGAAGCCGGTCTCGGTGGCGAGGAGGGATTCGGCTCCCGCCTCCGGCAGGGCCGGGTTCGGGCGGCGCGACAGCGGCCAGAGCAGCGCGAGCACCGCCGCCCCGGTCATTGCTGCGAAGAGGAACCAGATCGCCGTCATGTCGATCGTCTAGCCGCCGGAACCGCCGGACACGATCGGACGGCGCGGCGACACGTCGTCACGCGATGAGGAGAGCCCCGCGCGGCGCAGGGCTGCTCTGTCGGGTCCTAAACGCTGCATTGCGCAACGCGTGCTGCATTGCAACGTTGGAGCCGCGGAGCCCCGGTCCCCTGCCGGACCCTCGTTCCTCGGAGCCGGCCAAGCCGCATGCCCTCCGCCTTCCCCGATCCCGCCCGCCCCGCGGCGGCAGATCCGCGCGCGCGCCGTCCCGGTCTCGCGCTCCTGGCGCTCGCCACGGGCGGCTTCGCGATCGGCACGACCGAATTCGCCGCGATGAGCCTCGTCCCGGACTTCGCCCCGGATCTCGGCATCGACGCGCCGACCGCCGGCCACGTGATCAGCGCCTACGCGCTCGGCGTGGTGGTGGGGGCACCGGTCATCGCCGTGCTGGCGGCCCGGATCGCGCGGCGCACGCTCCTGATCGGCCTGATGCTGCTCTTCGCGCTCGGCAACGGCCTCTCGGCCCTGGCGCCGGGCTACCCCAGCATGCTGGCTTGCCGCTTCCTGGCCGGCCTCCCGCACGGCGCCTATTTCGGCGTTGCGGCCCTGGTCGCCGCCTCCCTGGTCGCGCCCGCCCGCCGCGCGCAGGCGGTGGCGCGCGTGCTCGCCGGGCTCACGGTCGCCACCATCGTGGGCGTGCCGCTCGCGAACCTCGTCGGCCTCTGGATCGGTTGGCGCTGGAGCTTCGCCCTCGTGGCCGGGCTCGCCCTCCTCACCGCGCTCCTGGTGCGGCTCCTCGCGCCGCTCGGCCCGGCCGCCCCCGGCGCGAGCGCCCTGCGGGAGCTCGGGGCGCTGCGGCGGGGCCAGGTCTGGCTCACCCTCGCCACCGGGGCGATCGGCTTCGGCGGGCTGTTCGCGGTCTACACCTATCTCGCCTCGACGCTGCTCGGCGTCGCGCGGGCCGCGCCCGGGACGGTGCCGGTGCTGCTCGGCCTGTTCGGGCTCGGCCTCACCATCGGCAACCTCGTCTGCGCCTGGGCCGCCGACCGGTTCCAGATGCCGGCCGCGGGGGCCACGCTGGTCTGGAGCGCGGCGGCGCTCGCCCTCTACCCGGCCGCGACCGCAAGCCTGTGGACCCTGGCCCCGGTGGTGTTCCTGATCGGCTGCGGCGGCGGGCTCTCGACCATCCTGCAGACCCGCCTGATGGACGTGGCACAGGACGCGCAGACGCTGGCGGCGGCGCTCAACCACTCGGCCTTCAACGTCGCCAACGCGCTCGGCCCCTGGCTCGCGGGCCTCGTGCTGGCGCGGGGCTTCGGCCTGCCGGCGACCGGCTATGTCGGCGCGGCGCTCGCGCTCGGCGGGCTGGCGATCTGGGCCGTCTCGCTCGCGGCCGAGCGCGGGGAGGCGCGCGGCCTCCAGGCCGCGGAGTAGCGCGGCCGTGCTTCGCGCAAGCCGCCTGTCCGCGTCGCGCGCCGGCCGGTTGCGCGGCGAGATCGCCGCCCCGGCGCGCTCCCTCGCGCCGCGACACCGGTCGGATCATGGTGGCGCGTTCAGCGTCGGTGCGGCGAGGACGCCGCGCCCGGCTCGATGCGCCCGAGCGCCAGGTCACGCGCTGCGGCGCGACCCCGACGTGATCGACCGCTCCCGGGTGAGCGGCCCCGGCCGGCAGGTGCGGATCAACGCCATCCCGCGCGAGGCGCTGGCGCGCGGGTGAGGCGCCGGGACCCACTGCGACGCGGCGGCGCGCGACGGCTCCGGCCCCGCGCTCAGGCCTTGGGGCTCGCATCCCCCGGGATCTCGACCACCGCCCGCAGACCCCCGAGGCTCGCCGCTTCGAGGCGCAGCCGTCCGCGGTAGAGCGTGGCGAGGTCGGCGACGATCGAGAGGCCGAGCCCCGAGCCCGGCTTGGTCTCGTCGAGCCGCCGGCCGCGCTTGAGCACCGCGACGCGGGCCTCGGGCGGCAGGCCCGGCCCGTCATCCTCGACGGTGACGATCAGGTGCGGGTACTCGCCCTGGCCGATCACCTCCGCGCGGATCGCCACCCGGCCCGCCGCCCATTTCGAGGCGTTGTCGACGAGGTTGCCGATCATCTCCTCCAGATCCTGCCGCTCGCCCCGGAAGCGCAGGCCCGGGGTGATCGCGGCGTCGAAGGCCAGGGTCTTGTCCCGGTAGATCTTGCCGAAGGTGCGGATCAGCGCCGCCACGACCGGTTCCACGTCCGTGAAGGTGCCGAGCGTGCCGGCGAGCGCGGCCGCGCGGGCGCGGTCGAGGTGGTAGTTGACTTGGTCGCGCATGATCGCGGCCTGCTCGCGGATCTTGCCGGCGAGCTCGCTCGACGCGTCCACCGCCTCGGCCTCGTTCACGATGATGCTCAGCGGGGTCTTGAGGGCGTGGGCGAGGTTGCCGACCTGGGTCCGCGCCCGCTCCAGGATCTCGCGGTTCGTCTCGATCAGCAGGTTCACCTCGCCGGCGAGCGGGGCGATGTCGTGCGGGTAATCGCCCGAGATCCGGTCGGCCTCGCCGCGGCGGATGGCGCCGAGCGCCGCGCGCAGCTTGGTGAGCGGGGCGAGACCGAATCGGATCTGCAGCAGGGTCGTGAGGCCGAGCGACAGGCCGAGCATCGAGAAGGTGGTGACCAGCGCCATGCTGAAGCGGCGCATGTCGGACTCGATCTCGTCCGAGGGGCCGGCGACCCGCACGACGTAGCGGCCCTCCTCGCCGAGATCGACCGTGCGCTCGATGATCCGCAGCGGCCGCTCGTCCTGGGCGCGGCCGTAGCCCTTGCGCAATTGCCCGGCGCCGGCCTCGCCCACCGCGTTGTCCGGGGGCGGCAGCGGCACCCCGACCAGGGAGCGCGAGGTGCGGATGTCGCGCGGCTTCGCGTTCGGGCGGCCGACCTGCCAGTACCAGCCGGAGAGCGGCAGGTCGAAGCGCGGATCCCCGAGCGTGCCGAGCGCCCTTCCCTCGCTGTCGCCGGGCGAGACGAGGTTGGTGGCGAGGTCGTTCGCGTAGACGATGAGGCGGCTGTCGAAGGCGCGCTCCGTCGTCTCGCGGTAGAGGGTCGACAGGATGAGGCCCGCGATCAGCAGGATCAGGGCGCTCGACAGCAGCGCCGAGACCGCGAGGCGCACCGCGATCGAGCGCCGCCGCCACGGGCGCCAGGCCGGCGCGCGGGCCGGGGCGGCGGCCTCGGTCTCCGGGCCGACGCTGCCGGCGACGCCGCGGGCGGGCGCGTTCATGCGCCGCTCGCGCCAGACCCGCCGCCCGGATCGATCAGGTAGCCGAGGCCGCGCACGGTCTGGATCAGGTCGACGGCGAGCTTCTTGCGCAGCCGCCCGACGAAGACCTCGATGGTGTTCGAGTCGCGGTCGAAATCCTGGTCGTAGAGGTGCTCGGTGAGCTCCGCCCGCGACACCACCCGGCCGGTATGGTGCATGAGGTAGGAGAGCAGCCGGTACTCGTGCGAGGTGAGCTTGACCGGGCTGCCGTTCACGAAGACCCGGCCCGAGCGGGTGTCGAGGGTGACCGGCCCGGCGCTGATCTGGCTCGACGCGTGGCCGGCCGCCCGGCGCAGGATCGCCCGCACCCGCGCGAGCAGCTCCTCCATGTGGAAGGGCTTGGTGACGTAGTCGTCGGCCCCGGCGTCGAAGCCGTTGACCTTGTCGCTCCAGCGGTCGCGGGCGGTCAGGATGATGACGGGGGTCTTCACCTGGGCCCGGCGCCAGCCCGACAGCACCGTCACGCCGTCCTGCTTGGGCAGGCCCATGTCGAGGATGATGCAGTCGTAGGGCTCGGTCTCGCCCAGATAGGCGCCCTCCTCGCCGTCGAAGGCCTTGTCCACCGCGTAGCCCGCCTGTTCCAGGGCGGTCACCACCTGCCGGTTGAGATCCCGGTCATCCTCGACGATGAGCAGACGCACGGCAGGCCTCGCTGCGCTTCACCACACTCGGCTCCGGACGCGGCGTCCGGGGCCTCACCACTGGCCGGCCACTTGACCCGACCGGGCATCCACCACGACGTGCACGAACTGCCCGTCCCGGCGCAAGGCCGTGAGCATGTAGACCAGCGCCTCGTTGCGGCGGCAGAGATTGGCGCGCACGATGTCGGCCCGCGGCACCGCCGCCTGCGCGGCCCGGATCGCCGCCACCGGCTCGACGACGCGCTTCTCCGCCACGGCCTCGCGCAGGTCCCCGGGCGACAGGCAGGTCTGCCCCGCCTGCGACAGCCGGGTCGTCTGCGTCGGCGCCGCCACGGTCCCGGTCTCCGCCCTGTCCTGGGCGAGCGCGTACCAGCCCATCGCTCCGATGAGCCCGGCAGCCCCCAGGGCCGAGATGGCAACCGCGTGTCGCATGGCCGAACCATCTCGCCGAGGCACTGAATGCGGCCTGAATGGCGGGGCGTCGGCCCGCCACGCCGCGGCCGGCCGTGCCGAGACGCACCGAGGGATCCGTCAAGGTTAGCGATTGGTTAAGCGCTCGGGCCGAGCTTGGTCGGGATCGGCGGGGGAGGGGGCATGGCGGAGACGGGGAACGGATCCGGGCGCGGGGCCGTCCGGCGGTGGGCCGCGGCCCTCGCCTGCGCGGTGCTGGCGGTGCCGGCTGCCCGCGCGCAGGAGGGCGAGGCGCCGCTCTTCCTGCGCATCCGCCCGCAGAGCGAGATCGGCGCGGGCGGGTCGGCCGACGCGCAGGCGCAGGCCGCGGCGGCGCGGGCCGCCTTCGAGGCGCGCATCACCGCGCGGGCCAACCGCGCGATCGCCTCGGTCTGCACCGGATGCCTCGTCCCCGACGCGGTCGTGGCGGGCGTGTTCGCCACGGGACCGAACTGACGAGCCCCCTCGCGGCGGGGAACGGCCGCAACCGGCTGTGGACGACCGGGCCCGCGACGGTGCAGAGGCGGGGTCCGGACCTTCCCGCAGCCCGTCGGCGCCCCGCCATGCCCTCAGCGACGCTCCTTTCCCTCCTCGCGGCGGCCGGCCGGCTCGCCGCCCTGGCGCCGGCCGCAGTGGCCGGCCGGCTCGCCGCCCTGGCGCCGGCCGCGGCGGCCTGCTGGCTCGCCGCCCTGGCACCCGCCGCGGCGGTGATCGGCGGGCGGGACGATCCCGGCGGCCCGCTCGCGGGCTCGGCCGTGATGGTGCTCTCCTCCCGCGGCGGCGTCTGCAGCGGCGTCGTGCTCGCCCCGACCGTGGTTCTCACGGCCGGCCATTGCGCCGCGCCCGGCGCGGAGCACCGGGTGCATTTCCGCGACGGCGCGGGCGAGCCCGTGCTGCTGCCGCTCGCCGAGGCGGCGGTGCATCCCGGCTTCGACCCGGGCGCCGTCGCGGGGCGCCGCCGCTCGATCGACCTCGCGCTCCTGCGCCTGCCCGCCCCGCTGCCCGCCCGCTTCGCCCCGGCGCCGCTCTCCGCCGCCCCGCCCCGGGCCGGGGCCGCCCTCACCCTCGGCGGCTACGGCCTCGCCCGTCCGCGCGATCCGCGCAGCAGCGGCACCTACCGGGTCGCGGCGCTGCCGGCCGTCGAACCGCACGGGCCGAGCCGGATCCTGGTCTGGCTGCGGGCGGCGGACGGGGTCGCGGGCGCCTGCGAGGGCGATTCCGGCGGACCGATCACCGCCGCGGACCGCGTCGTCGCGGTCACGACCTGGACCAGCGGTCCGGGAGGTTGCGGCGGTTTCTCCCAGGGCGTGCTTCTCGGGCCACAGCGCGCCTGGATCGACGGGATCCTGTCGCGCTGGAGCGTCGTCGCGCGCTGGGAATGACCGGTTCTCGCCCGGTACACGGGAAGGCGGACGCTTCGACTTCGCGGTCGGACGCCTCACGATCCTGTTTACGCTGCGCGCGGATTGTTTCGGAACCGGAAGCCGGCGGCGAGACTTCCCTTGTCGAGCGTGGCCGGAGGCCTCACAGTTCACCACATGCGCTTCGTCTCGACCCGATTCCTGTCCGTCCTGGCCGCCGCGGCCGCGAGCCTTCCCGCCCTGTTCGGCGCAGGTGGAGCCGGGGCCGTCGTCCTCGGCGAGATCGAGCGCGACCCCAACGGCTTGCGCGGCTCGGTCGTGCGCATCGAGAGCACCACGGGCGAGATGTGCTCCGGCTCCCTGATCGACCAGGATCTGGTGCTGACCGCCGCGCATTGCGTCATGCATCGGGCGGGCTACTGGGTCGTCGTGACCGACCGCGGCTTCCGCCAGCGGCGCCTGCGCGCGGTCGCGGCGGCGATGCATCCCGATTTCGTGTCCGGGACCACGCCCGAGGATCAGCCGGGCACCGATCTCGCCATCCTCAAGCTCAGCGAGCGGCTCGGGCCGGACTTCCAGCCCCTGACGCTGCGGGGCGGCGGCGGGATCTCGGCCGGGGATCCGGTCTCCATCGCGGGCTACGGGGTCGTGGCCGAGAACCGGCGCGGCACCGCCCGGGTCCTGCGCCAGGCCCGGCTCGTGTCCCTCGGCGACCTCCAGGTCGCCAACACCGTGACCGTGGTGGCGGATCGCCGCAGCCTCGCCGAGACGGCGGGGGCCGGCGCCTGCCTGGGGGATTCCGGCGGCCCGATCCTCAAGGGCAGCGCGGGCAGCTACCAGCTGGTCGGGGTCGTGAGCTGGTCGAGCGGCGCCGCCCAGCAGGGCCGCGTGCGCACGGCCTGCGGGGGCTTCACCGCCGTGACCCCGATCGCCCGGCACACCGACTGGATCTCGGCCCGCGCCGCGGACCTCTCGCGCTACCAGCCGGGCGACGAGGCGGCGACCCGCAGCCTGCGCGGCAACCCGGCCGACTGGACGGGCGGCCGCTGAGCGGTCCTACCCGAGCTTGACGGTGCGGCGACCGGGCTCCTATCCGGGCCCCGATCCGGAGGAGTCCCGATGACCAACGCCGTGCTGCTCGTGGCCCGCCTCTGCGTGGTGGCCCTGTTCCTCTGGTCCGGTTTCGGGAAGCTCATGAACCCGGGCGGCGTGACCGCCGCGATCGCCGGCAAGGGCCTGCCGGCGCCCCAGATCCTCGCCTACCTCACCATCGCGGCCGAACTCGGCCTCGGCGCGTTGATCGCGCTCGGCCTCTACGCCCGCGCGGCGGCCGTCGCGCTCGCCGCCTTCACCGTGCTGACGGTCGTGTTCTTCCACAATTTCTGGGCCATGACTGGAGAAGCCGTGCGCACCAATCAGATTCAGGCCCTGAAAAATCTCTCGATCATCGGGGCGCTGTTGATGATCGCCGCAGTCGGTCCGGGGCGCCTCGCGGTCAACCAGCGTTAACGCCTGTTACACGCACGGAACGGCGGGGAGGCCGGCACGTTGACCGCGCTCCGAAGGAGACAACCGGCAGAGCGGGCAAAACGGACATGGCCGCAGACACATCGTCGACCGGGGCGGCCGACCCGCTTGCCGCCGTGAGCCCGGCCTTCCGCCTCTTCGCGGAGGGAGCGGCGCTCCCGATCTGGCGCACCGACCCGCAGGCGCGCTGCATCTACGTCAATCCGGCCTGGCTCGCCTTCCGGGGCCGCGAGGCGGCGGAGGAGCTCGGCCACGGCTGGCGGGACGGCGTGCACCCGGAGGATCGCGGCGCCCACGACGACCTGGTCTCGGCGGCCCACACGGACCGCACCAGCTTCACCTCCGAGTACCGCCTGCGCCGCCACGACGGCGACTTCCGCTGGATGCTCGGCCAGGGCACGCCTCTCTTCGAGGACGGCACCTTCCAGGGCTATTGCGGAACCTGCTTCGACATCACCGACCGGCGCCGGGCCGAGGAGCACGCCGCCCACGCCGCGGCCGAGAAGGAGGCGCTGCTTGCGGAAGTCTACCACCGCGTGCGCAACAACCTTCAGGTGATGGTGAGCCTGATCGGCCTCTACGGCCGCGCGGCGCCGCAGCCGTGCCGGCCGGCCTTCGACGCGCTGGGGCAGCGGGTGCGGGCGATCGCGCTGGTCCAGCAGCACCTGCACGAGGCGCCGGCCATCGCCAGCATCGATCTCGCCGAGTACCTGCAGCGGCTCGGCCGCGGCCTCGCGCAGCTGCGCCGGGCAGGGCGGATCGTGGTCGAGGTGGCGGCGGAGCGCTCGGCCCTGCTCCAGCCGCGCACCGCCAACGCGCTGGGCATGATCCTGGCCGAGGTGGTGGCGGAGGGCCTCGACGCGACGCCCGAGAGCGCGACCTGCTTCACCTCGGTGCTGATCCCCGACGCCCCGCCCGGCGAGCCGGTCCGGGTCCGGGTGATCTCGGGCGGGATCGGCAACGGCGCGGTCACCGTCGCGCCGCCGAAGCTCGGCCCGCGGCTGATCGCGGCCTATGCCGGGCAGGCGGAGATCGTGGCGTCCGGCGAGGCGACCGCCGAGGCGCCCCTCGAATTGCTGCTGCCGGTGCCCGCGTGACGTCCGGGTGGCGTGGCCGGCCGCTCGTCCCTATATCCCGGCCATCGACCCGGAACCCTTCCCGCCATGCTGCCGCCCATCGCCGAGATCGTGGACAATTTCGCGTTCCTGGAGGAGTGGGAGGACCGCCACCAGTACCTGATGGAACTCGGCCGCAAGCTGCCGCCGATGCCCGCCGAGGCGCGGAGCGACGCCAACAAGGTGCGGGGCTGCGTCAGCCAGGTCTGGCTCGAGACCCTGGTCGATCGATCGGACGGCACGCCCCGCCTGCATTTCCTGGGCGATTCGGACGCGCACATCACCAAGGGCGTGGTCGCCGTGCTGATCGCCTTCTTCGACGGCCGCACGGCGGTGGACGCCGCGCGGGCGGACGCGCTCGGCCTGTTCCAGCAGCTCGGCCTCTCCGAGCACCTGACCGCGCAGCGCTCCAACGGCGCGCGGGCCATGATGGAGCGCATCCGCTCCGACGCGGCGCGGCTGGCAGCCTGATCCCGCTCGCGCGAAGGCAGCCGTTTCCGCGAGGAAGCGGGTGAGCCGTCCGGGCATGCGGTCGCACGGCTTGCACCGGCGGGCCTCCGGCGGCACATGGCACTGGTTGATTCTGGCACCGGTTGACTCTGGCACCGATGGCCTCCGGCACCGATTGCCTCTCACGCGGTAATGTCCATGACTTCGTCCCTTCGGCCGAGCTTGCCTTCCCCGACGGCGCCCGCGCGGCCCCACAGCTTCACCGTTCACGGGCGCACCGTCGAGGACCCCTATGCCTGGCTGAAGGCGGCGAATTGGCGGGAGGTGCTCAAGGATCCGGCGGCCCTGCCGGCGGAGATCCGGACCTACCTGGAGGCGGAGAACGCCTACGCGGAGGCGGCGCTCGGCCCGACCGCGTCCCTGCGCAAGACCCTCGTCGCCGAGATGCGCGCGCGGATCCGCGAGGATGAGAGCAGCGTCCCCAACGTCGACGGTCCCTTCGCCTACTACACCCGTCACCGGGAGGGGGGGCAGCATCCCCTGGTCTGCCGCCGTCCCGCCGCCGGGATCGAGGCGGTGCCGGTCGAGCGCCTCGCGGGCGAGGGCGAGGAGATCCTGATCGACGGCGACCGCGAGGGCGAGGGCCACGCCTTCTTCGATCTGTCGAGCGTGGCCCATTCGGACGACCATCGCCTGCTGGCCTGGAGCGCCGACACCAAGGGATCCGAACTCTACACGATCCGGGTGCGCGACCTCGCCTCCGGCCGGGACCGCGAGGACGCCGTCCTGGCGACGACCGGGGAGGCGGTCTGGAGCGCGGACGGCGCGGCCTTCTGGTACGTCGCCGTCGACGAGAACCACCGGCCGGCCAAGGTGATGCTGCACCGGCTCGGCACCCCCCAGGTCGACGACGAGACGGTCTACGAGGAGCCCGATTCCGGCTTCTTCGTCGGCATCGAGGAGACCCAGTCCGGCGCCTTCCTGGCCATCACGGCCAACGACCACGAGACCTCCGAGGTCCACCTGATCGACAGGGCGCGGCCGGGCACCTTCTACCGGACCGTCGCGCCGCGGACCGACAAGCTGATCTACTCGGTGGAGCACCGCGGCGACGAGCTCTTCATCCGCACCAACGCGGACGGGGCGGAGGATTTCAAGATCGTGGTGGCGCCGCTCGCCGATCCGGGCCGGGCAAACTGGCGCGACCTCATCCCGCACCGCCCGGGCGTGATGATCCGCTTCCTACACGTGCTGGCGCGGCACCTCGTGCGGCTGGAACTGGAGAATGCGCGGCCGCGGCTGATCGTCCGGGACGCGGCCGGCGACGAGCACGCGGTGGCCTTCGAGGAGGAGGCCTACTCGCTCGGCCTGCTGCCGGGCCTGGCCTTCGACACCGACGAGGCGCGCTTCGTCTACTCGTCCCTGACCACGCCGGCGGAGATCTACGATTACGACCTCTCGACCCGCACCCGGCGCCTGCGCAAGCGCCAGGAGGTGCCGAGCGGCCACGACCCGGCGCGCTACGTGACCCGCCGCCTGTTCGCGACCGCGCCGGACGGGGAGCGCGTGCCGATCTCGCTCTTCCACCGCCGCGACTGCCCGCTCGACGGCACGGCGCCGCTCCTCCTCTACGGCTACGGCTCCTACGGCTCGCTGATGTCGGCGAGCTTCCGCACCAACCCGCTCTCGCTCGTGGACCGCGGCTTCGTCTACGCCATCGCGCATGTCCGCGGCGGCACCGAGAAGGGCTGGCGCTGGTACCTCGACGGCAAGCGCGAGAAGAAGCCGAACACTTTCTCGGATTTCGTCGCCTGCGCCGGCGCGCTGATCGAGGCCCGCTATACCTCGGCCGGCAGGATCGTCGCCCATGGCGGCAGCGCGGGCGGGATGCTGATGGGGGCGGTGGCCAACCTCGCGCCCGAGCTCTTCGCCGGCATCGTGGCGGACGTGCCCTTCGTGGACGTGCTCAACACGATGCTCGACGGCGACCTGCCGCTGACCCCGCCGGAATGGCCCGAATGGGGCAATCCGGGCGCGGACCCGAAGGCCTTCGAGACCATCCTGTCCTACTCGCCCTACGACAACCTGCGGGCCGCCGCCTATCCGGCGATCCTGGCGCTGGGGGGCCTGACGGATCCCCGGGTGACCTACTGGGAGCCCGCGAAATGGGTGGCGCGCCTGCGCGCCACCATGACCGGGGGCGGTCCGGTCCTGCTGCGCATCAACATGGAGGCGGGGCACGGGGGCGCGGCCGGGCGCTTCGACCGGCTGGAAGAGGTGGCGCTGATCTACGCCTTCGCGCTCGCCGTGGCCGGCAAGGCGGGGGAGGCCGCCTGATTCGCCTCAGGGCAGCGCGACCCCGAAGGCCTCGCGGTAGCCGCGCCGGCCTTCGGGCGTGATGAGCAGGGCCCGCGACCCGGCCTCGCGCCGGATCCAGCCCTGATCGAGGCCGTGCGCGCAGAGGGCGGCGCCGAGGCGCCCTGCGAGGTGCGGCCGCCGCTCGCTCCAGTCGAGGCAGGGGCGGCACAGGGGGGCACCGCGCGCGGGGCCGGTCACCGGGAGGGCGACGCCGAGGGCCGTGAGCCGGGCCAGCCCGGTCGGCGTGACGAGCCCCGCCTCCTCCGCGATCTCGATCCAGCCCGCCGCGGCCAGGGCCTCGGCGAGCGCGACGCCGAGCCGCCCGGCGATGTGGTCGTAGCAGGTGCGGGCGAGGCGCAGGCGCGCGTCGCGCGGTCCGGTGGGGGGCCCGGGGGCGGCCTCCCCGGCGACCTGCATCAGGCCCTCGATCAGGTGCGCGACGGCCGGACCGGCGAGGCGGTGGTAGCGGTGGCGGCCCTGGCGGGCGACGACGAGGAGGCCGGCCCGGGTCAGCTGCGCGAGGTGGCCGCTCGCGGTCTGGGGCGTGATCCCGGCGACCCCGGCGAGTTCGCCCGCCGTGAGCGCGCGCCCGTCCATGAGCGCCTGCATCATCGCCGCCCGGGCGGGATCGCCGATCAGGGCGCCGAGCTGCGCGATCGTGGCGGTGGTGACCATCCGGAAGCCCTCCTGCCCGAGAGGTAGCACGGGAGGACGCGCCACGCTTCGGCCGCGGCCGCAGCATCGGGCGCGGGCCGGCGGCAGGGTGAGGCCAGGAGCCAGCCCGCTATGGGCCAGCCCGCTATGAGCCAGCCCGCCGTGATCCAGCCCGACAGGACCCACCCCGCGCCGCTCGCTGCTCCGTTGCGCGCGCGGCTGCGCGCGCTCCTCGTGCTCTGCCTGCGGCACCACCGCACCCGCTGGGAGCTGCGCGACCTGAGCCCGCACCTCCTGGCGGATATCGGCCTCGACGAGGATCGACGGCAGGCGGAATGCGCGAAGCCGTTCTGGCGCGGTTGAGCGGGCAGCCGGAGCGGAGAGGGCGCGGTCAGTACGGGCAGGCGAGACCGGCGGTCATGGCCCAGGACCGTTGGTTCCGTTCGCGAATCGCCGCCGAGCCCTGGGCTTGGTGCCGACGATTGGTAAGGGCCGACGGCCCGACGCGTCCGCATGCTGGGCCGCCGGTGTGACCCCACCCCTCACGGCGCGGTCCCGTGCTCGCCCCCGGACCGGCATGAGCCATGCCGGGCGTCGCGCGCGAGGACGCGGCGAGCCCCGCTTCGGCGGCCGGAGCGGCGCGGTTGATCGGCCTCGGCGGCGAGGGGGCGGGGATCAATTGCCCTCGCCCTCCTCCTCGCTCTCGCCCTCGCCCTCGATGTGCTCGACCGAGACGACGCGCTCGTCCTTGGCGGTGTTGAACACCGTCACGCCCTGGGAGGCCCGCCCGACGATGCGGATGTCGTCCACCGGCACGCGGATGAGCTGGCCGCCATTGGTCACCAGCATGATCTGATCGCTCGTCTCGACCGGGAAGGAGGCGACGAGGTGGCCGTTGCGGGTGTTCACCTCCATGGCCTTGATGCCTTTGCCGCCGCGCCCGGAGATCCGGTACTCGAAGGAGGAGGTGCGCTTGCCGAAGCCGCGCTCGGAGAGGGTCAGCACGAACTGCTCCGCCGCCCCCATGGCGATGTAGCGCTCCTGATCGAGGTCGATCGAGGCCGCGGTCTCCTCGCCGTCCGCCTCCGGCGTCGCGGGCAGCTCGATCGCCTCGCCGGTCGCCCGGCGGTCGGCGTTGGCCCGGCGCAGATAGGCCTGCCGCTCCTCCGGCGTGGCCTCGAAGTGGCGCAGGATCGTCATGGAGATCACCCGGTCGCCGCTGCCGAGGTTGATGCCGCGCACGCCGGTCGAGTCGCGGCCCTTGAACACCCGCACGTCGGTGACCGGGAAGCGGATGCACTGCCCCGCCGCCGTCGTCAGCAGGACGTCGTCGGCCTCGGTGCAGATCTCGACATGGACGATGTGGTCGCCCTCGTCGAGCTTCATGGCGATCTTGCCGTTGCGGTTGACCTGCACGAAGTCGGACAGCTTGTTGCGCCGGACGTGGCCGCTCGCCGTCGCGAACATGACGTCGAGCGTTTCCCAGGACGCCTCGTCCTCCGGCAGCGGCATGATCGTGGTGATCCGCTCGCCCGACGTGTCGAGGGGCAGGATGTTGACGAGCGCCTTGCCGCGGGCGTTCGGGGCCGCGAGCGGCAGCCGCCAGACCTTCTCCTTGTAGGCCTGTCCCTGCGAGGAGAAGAACAGCACCGGGGTGTGGGTGTTGGCGACGAAGAGCCGGGTGACGAAATCCTCGTCGCGGGTCGTCATGCCGGAGCGGCCCTTGCCGCCGCGCCGCTGCGCCCGGTAGGTCGAGAGCGGCACCCGCTTGATGTAGCCGGCGTGCGACACGGTCACGACCATGTCCTCGCGCTGGATCAGGTCCTCGTCCTCGACGGTCGAGTCCCAGTCCTGGATCTCGGTCCTGCGCGGGGTCGCGAACTCGGCCCGCACCTCCGCGAGTTCGGCCTTGACGATGCCGAGGATGCGCGCGCGCGAGCGCAGGATGTCGAGGTAGTCGGCGATCTCGTCGGCGAGCTGCTTCAGCTCGTCCCCGACCTCGTCGCGGCCGAGCGCCGTCAGGCGCTGCAGGCGCAGGTCCAGGATGGCGCGGGCCTGCGCGTCGGACAGCCGGTAGGTGCCGTCATCGGCGACGCGGTGGCGCGGATCGTCCACGAGGGCGATCAGCGGCGCGATGTCGACGGCCGGCCAGTCGCGGGCCATCAGCGCCTCGCGGGCGCTGTTCGGATCCGGCGAGGTGCGGATCAGCCGGATGACCTCGTCGATGTTGGCGACCGCGATGGCGAGGCCGCACAGGACGTGGGCGCGCTCGCGCGCCTTCCTCAGCAGGAACTTGGTGCGCCGGGAGACGACCTCCTCGCGGAAGTCGATGAAGGCCTGGATCAGGTCCTTGAGGTTGAGGAGCTCAGGGCGGCCGCCGTTCAGCGCCACCATGTTGCAGCCGAAGGAGGTCTGCAGCGGCGTGTACCGGTAGAGCTGGTTGAGGACGACGTCCGCCATCGCGTCGCGCTTGAGTTCGACCACGATGCGCATGCCGTCGCGGTCGGATTCGTCGCGCAGATCCGACACGCCCTCGATGCGCTTGTCGCGCACGAGCTCGGCGATCTTCTCCACCAGGGAGGCCTTGTTCACCTGATAGGGGATCTCGGTGAAGACCAGCGCCTCGCGCTCCTTGCGGATCTCCTCCACGTGCGACTTGGCGCGCATGATCACCGAGCCGCGGCCGGTCATGTAGGCGGCGCGGGTGCCGGCGCGGCCGAGGATCTGGCCGCCGGTCGGGAAGTCGGGACCCGGGATGATCTCGTTCAGGCCCTCGATGGTGAGGGCGGGATCGTCGATCAGCGCGATGCAGCCTTCGATCACCTCGCCGAGATTGTGCGGCGGGATGTTGGTCGCCATGCCGACCGCGATGCCGCCGGCGCCGTTGACGAGGAGGTTCGGGAAGCGGGCGGGCAGCACCGCCGGCTCGTCCTTCGACTCGTCGTAGTTCGGGTTGAAGTCGACCGTGTTCTTGTCGATGTCCTCGAGCAGCGCCATGGCGGGCTTGGCGAGGCGCGATTCCGTGTAGCGCATCGCCGCCGGCGGATCGCCGTCGATCGAGCCGAAATTGCCCTGGCCATCGACCAGCATCAGCCGCATGGCGAAATCCTGCGCCATGCGGACCAGCGCGTCGTAGATCGACTGGTCGCCGTGCGGGTGATACTGACCCATCACGTCGCCGACGATGCGCGCCGACTTGACGTACTTGCGTTCCGGCAGGTAGCCGTTCTCGTACATCGAGTAGAGGATGCGCCGGTGGACGGGCTTGAGGCCGTCGCGCGCGTCCGGCAGCGCCCGGCTCACGATCACGCTCATCGCGTAATCGAGGTAGGAGCGGCGCATCTCGTCGGTGATGGAAACGGGCTTGATGTCGCTGGCGGGCGGGGGAGCGCCAGTCTCGTCTTTCTCTGCCAAGGTCACACTCTCGCGGGGGCCGACGGGGCCACGGGGAAACTAGCCGATTTCGGGTGCCGCCGCCAGCAGCGCGGCAGTGGCCGGAATGGATGCGCCAGCAATGATTTAGATGGGGTTTCCGGGTCCCCCGCGCAACCCGGATCCGGCCGCTGCGCGCCCCGCCGGACGCGACGGCCCGGACCGACGGATCCGGGTCGTGGTCGTGGCCGCGCCGCGATGGGCCGCGACGCCGCGTGGCCGAGATCCCGGAGCCGCGCCCGATCCGGTTGCGATCGGGCGCGGCTCCAAGTCATTGAGCTTGGTCAGTAATCTTGGTCAGCGATCCCGCCGCATCGTCCTCGACGAACCGGCATCCCCTTCGTCGCACATGCGCTAGAACGGGATGTCGTCGTCCAGGTCGTCGTAGCGCTTCTGGCCGCCGCCCGCCGGGGCCGGCCGGCGCTCGCCGCCCGAGGAGCGGCCGCCGCCGCCGAAATCGCCGCCGCGGCTGATCTGACCGCCGCCCATGTCGTCGGCCGCGCCCATCTCGCCGCCGCCGCGCCCGTCGAGGATCGTCAGCTCGCCCCGGAAACGCTGCAGCACCACCTCGGTCGTGTACTTCTCGACGCCGGACTGGTCCTGCCACTTGCGGGTCTGGAGCTGCCCCTCGACGTAGACCTTAGAGCCCTTGCGCAGGTACTGCTCGGCCACGCGGGCCAGATTCTCGTTGTAGATCACGACCGAGTGCCACTCGGTCTTCTCCTTGCGCTCCCCGGACTGCTTGTCCTTCCAGGATTCCGAGGTCGCGAGCCGGAGATTCACCACCGGGTCGCCGGAGGCGAGGCGGCGCACCTCGGGGTCGCGCCCGAGATTGCCCACCAGGATCACCTTGTTCACGCTGCCCGCCATCACGCTCTCCTTGCCGTCCATCTCTCTCGGGCTGCCGCGCCCGGCCCTGGGCCGCGCACCGTCCGCGGGACGGCGCGAGGGTGGGCCGAACGGATCCGCACCGGCAAGGCCGACGGGCCGCCTGTGCCCGGAACACACAGCCGGTGGGATCGCTCTTGTTCTATATTTGTTCGGCGTTTCGGGCAAGGGGGCGCGCCCTCGCCGGCCGGAGAACGACCCCCAAAGAAAAAAGGCCACACGCGCGGTGTGGCCCAAGTCTAGGGAGGAAACGCCCAAAGAGGGCAGCAGAACGACGACGCCATCGCCGTGCTGCAACGCCAAATATAGGCTCGCGCCATTGCTCGGGGCAAGTGCCTCGAAGGTCTCGTCAAGGGATTGGTGGCAGCTGATGCAGAGAAGCCACGCGCTGTGCTGAACGGCCGGTTGACGCCGGCCGCGGACGAGGGCCGATCAGGCCGGCGACGTGCCGCAGAGGAGCCCGCGCTGCCCGGCGGAGGATCGGGGCGGCCGCCGGATCCGGAGGCGGCGCACCCCGTTCTCGTTGCGGAGCCGGCCGCCGTGGAGGAACCCGTGCTGACAGACCTGCCTGAGGTGACGACGCGGGCGATCCGGGTCCGCGGGACGGTGCTGCACCTCGCCGAGGCCGGGCCGCCGGACGGGCCGCTCACGCTGCTGCTGCACGGATTCCCGGAATTCTGGTACGGCTGGCGCCACCAGATCGGCCCGCTCGCCGCCGCGGGCCTGCGGGTGGTCGCGCCCGACCAGCGCGGCTACGGGGCGAGCGGCAAGCCGAAGGATCTCGGAGCCTATCACCTGGACGAGCTGGCGGCGGACGTGATCGGCCTCGCCGACGCGTTCGCGCGGGACAGGATCCGGCTCGTCGGTCACGATTGGGGAGGCGTCGTGGCGTGGCAATGCGCGGCCCGGTACGCCGAGCGGGTCGAGCGCGCCGCGATCCTCAATGCGCCGCACCCGGACGTGTTCTTCGGCTATGTCGGGCGCCATCCGACCCAGATCCTGCGCAGCAGCTACATGGGCCTGTTCCAGCTGCCCTGGCTGCCCGAGGCGCTGCTGCGCGCGGGCGATTTCGCGCTGCTGCGCCGCGCGCTAGCGGGATCGAGCCGCCCCGGGACCTTCGACGCGGCCGCGCTCGACCGCTACGCCCGGGCTTGGAGCGAGCCCGGAGCCCTCACCGGCATGCTCAACTGGTACCGCGGGCTGCGCCTGCCCCGGCGCCCGCTCCCGGATCCCGTCCGACCGCCGGTTCTGATCCTGTGGGGCGAGCGGGACACCGCGCTCGAAGCGGGGCTCGCCGAGGCCAGCCTCGCGCGCTGCGCCGCGGGGGAGATCCGGCACTTTCCGGAGGCCACGCACTGGGTCCAGCACGAGGAAGCGGCGGAGGTGAACCGCGCCCTCCTGACCTTCCTGACCGGCGCCGCCGCGACCGCGTGAGCCTGTGGCGGGAAAGCGTCACCTGCCGGCGCACGTACGCGCCTGGGTTGACCGGCCCGACTCCCCTCGGCCATCCCGGCGCTTCCGCGCCGCCCGGCGGCGCTCCCGCGGAGGAGGGGACGATGACGCCTCGCATCCTGGCGCCGCTCTGCGGCGCCGCCCTGCTGGCCCTGGCCGGCACCATGCCCGGCCACGCCGCCAGCCTGCTCGACAGCGGGCCGCTCGCCGATTTCCTGACGGTCTTCCGCCAGCAGGCGGTGCCCCGCCAGACCATCGGCTGGAACAGCCCCTACAAGCCCGGCACGGTCGTGGTCTCGACCAGCCAGCGGCGGCTCTACTACATCCTGCCGAACCAGGAGGCGATCCAGTACGGCGTCGGCGTGGGCCGCGACGGGTTCTCCTGGTCGGGCACCAAGACCGTGACGATGAAGAAGGAATGGCCGGCCTGGCGCCCGCCCGAGCAGATGCTCAGGCGCCGCCCGGACCTTCCGCGCTACATGGCCGGCGGCATGGACAACCCGCTCGGCGCCCGGGCGCTGTATCTCGGCTCGTCGCTCTACCGCATCCACGGCTCGAACGAGCCCGAGACGATCGGGGCGGCGGTGTCCTCGGGATGCATCCGCATGACGAACCGGGACGTCATCGACCTCTACGGCCGGGTGAAGGTCGGCACGAAGGTGGTGGTGCTGCCGTAGGGACGGGGCGCGTCCCGCGGGCGTGTCGCCGAGCGGCCGCGGGGATCCCGCCCGGCGCCCTCCGGAGCGACTTCGCAGGCGGGGTGCCTCGCGGCGGGCACCCGAAGCGACGGGCCCGGCCGGGCGACCGCCCCGCGACCCGCGCGCATCGCGACCAACTCCCATGCGGAACGGGCCGCCCTCCCGGTGGAGAACGGCCCGTCGCACGCTCGCTGATCCGCCCGTCTCCGAAGAGCGTGACGGATCGGATTGTCAGTTGAGGACGACGACCCTGGAGCCGACCTTGACGCGCTCGTAGAGGTCGGTGACGTCGTCGTTGGTCATGCGGATGCACCCGGAGGAGACCGCCTGGCCGATCGTGTCGGGCTCGTTCGAGCCGTGGATGCGGTAGAGCGTGCCGCCGATGTACATGGCGCGGGCGCCGAGCGGGTTGTCGATGCCGCCGGCCATGTAGCGCGGCAGGTCGGGGCGGCGGGCCAGCATCTCCTTCGGGGGCGTCCAGGACGGCCACTCCTTCTTGGCGACGATCGTCTTCGTGCCCGACCAGGTGAAGCCCGGGCGGCCGACGCCGACCCCGTAGCGGATCGCCATGCCGTCGCCGAGCACGTAGTAGAGGCGGCGCTCGGCCGTCGAGACCACGACCGTGCCCGGAGCGTAGCGGCCGTCGAAGGGCACGAGCTCCCGCGGGATCGGGGCGACCTGCGCTTGGTCGGTGCTCCCGGCGGCCTGCCCCCGTCCGTAGGGAGCGGCGGAGAAGGGCGCCCCGTAGGGCCGGCTCGCGTAGTACTCCTCGCCGGGATTGACATCGAACGGGTCGTAGGGGGCCGCCTTGACCGGGGCCGAGGCGAGCACGCAGGCACCGAGGACGCCCGCGAGGGCGGAGGCGAAGATCTTCATGAGCGGGAGCCTTACCTCAGCAGTTACCTTTGCAGTTAAGAATGTTCGACGGCGACTTCGGTTCCCGGGAAAAGCCGCGCTTCGTGCTGTGGTGAACCGCTGAGCCGTCGCTGTGCGGGTTTCTGCTTGGCCCGGGCCGGCGGATGCTGCGGTGCGCCGGCGCACCTTGGCCGTTGGCGGGGCGGCGTCTGGGCTTCGTCTTTCCGGCTTGGCCGTGAGGGGGACGCGTCGCTCCGCGACGGGCCGGGGCGGAGCGCGTCGCGCCCGTGCCTGCCGCCCGGCGACGTCGCAAGCTCGGCGTTTGATGCAGACACCACCTGCGCGGCACGCATGGATGCGCCGATCGGCGCGACCGCGTCCACGCAGCGCGCGGGGTCGTCGCGTCCGCCCCGCGGCGGGCGGCGCGAGGATCGCGGAGGGGTGCAGGCTCGCCCGGCGGTCCGCGCAGCCGCGCGGCCGCGTCGGGCCCCGGGGGGATCGCGATCGGCCCTGCCGTCGGGGGAGAGGCCCGCTCCGCGCCCTCAGTTCGGGCCGCGAGCCCGGGCCTCGAAGGCTTCCGCCATGGTATCGTCGGCGCGGCCCAGCGATTCGAGGTGCTCGGCCCGGCGCGTCTGCGCGGCGCGGTCCTCGCCCTGGCTCATGTCGGCCGTCACGCGCGCCCGGGCGGCCTCGCGCCGGTGACGCTCCGCCTGCTCGCGGAAGAACGCCGCCTGCTGCCCGGCGGTGTCGGCGTACTCGCGTGCGTAGGAGTCCGAATCGTCCTTCGCGGCCATCGCGCTCCTCATCTGCCTCTGCGCGGCATCCTCCCGTCCGCCCCGCCGGCTAATGCGCGGGCGTGGCGGGTCCGGCCCTCGGCCGGACGAGGGGAGGTTAGGGCAGCCGGGAGGCGGGTCAAACGGGTCCGTTCAGGGGGTCTGCGCGGCCGCGTAGGCCATCACGCCCATCAGCGCGCCGACGTCCCGGTAGCGGTCGCCGCGGGTCGTCATCATCGCCTCGAACTTGTCGTGCACCTGCGCCACCGTCAGGCTGCGCGCCTTCCGGCGCCCGACCCGCTCGTAGAAGATCGGCTTGTTGGCCTTGGCGGGCTTCGGCAGCAGGGCGGCGGCCTCCGCCTTCGGCTCCTCGACGACCTTCGCCATGAAGCGCTCGGCGTCGTCGGGTCCGAGGAAGTGCGCGAGGTAGGTCTCGCCCACCGAGAGCGAGCGGCCGATGCGGGCGGCGATCCGGGTGCTGTCGCGCTTGAGCATCTCCCCGGCCAGCAGGGCCGAGAGGGCCGGGTCCCGGCGCATGTCGAGGATGCGGGCCTTCTCGGCCGCATCCGCCACCGTGTTGTCCTCGGCGATCAGCGACGCCTCGCGGGCGAGGCCGTGCTGGGCGCCGAACTCGCGCATCACCTGGAGCCAGGTGCGCTCGATGAACTGGTAGAGGCCGGTCGCCGAGGAGGTGCGGGCCTGGACCTCGGTGGCGAAGCTCGACTCCTTGTCGGCGATCGCCATCAGCAGGACCGGATCCATGCCGACCCTGTAGGCGGCCTTGACGATGGTCTGGACGATGTGGCGGCGCACCCGCATCGGCCCGAAGGCCAGCACCTCGTTCGGGTCGCCGCCCGTCGTCGCCGAGAGCAGGTCGTCGTAGGAGACCCGGTCGACGCCGTCCGCCCCGAGCGCGGTGTCGAGGTCGTGCACCGGCATGCTGATCGGCGCCTCCTTGGGCGCGGCCTGCAGGCGGGGCTTGGGCATCACCTTGGGCATCACCAGGAGGTCGGCCATCAGGGCGACCGGCGGGCCGGCCGAACTCACGAGGTCCGGACCGTAGCGGTGCAGGAGCGACCCCAGCCCCGCCGCCAGGCAGGCGGCGGTGAGGATGGTGCGGGCCAGGACCGGAACGCCGCCCGGGGCGGCCCGGCCGCCGACCACCAGCGCGTCCCGCGGACCGGCGGGGGCCCAGCGGACGACCTGGGCCGACGGTCCGATCGCGCGATGCGTCATGAAGGGTCATCCCCGAGCTGGGCCGAATGTGTCCGGCGCGTTTCGGCCAGGAAGCCGGGGAGTTGTGGCGATAAGACGGCGCCGCTCGCGCCGCCGTGATCTTGTGCGGGACAAGGCTTGGCCGATGGAGCCGCGACTCGCCCGGCGCCGAACGGCCAAGCTTAACTTGGAGCAAGCCGGGAAAGCTTGGCCAGGGGCGTGCTGCGCCGCGGCACAGGGGCGGCGCGGCTCAGCGCGAGACCGGCTGCTGCTGCGGAGCGGCGCGGTCGCGCTTGTTGGCCTGGTGGCGGCCGATGGCGCACCCGGCCGCCGCGCCCGCCAGGGTGTGGCCGCCCGCGTAATGCCCGGCGACCCCGCCGGCGATCGCGCCCTTGATGCAACCCTTCGCCTCGGCGGCACCGCTCGCGGCCGCGAGGCCGGCCGCGACGGACGCGGCGATCAGGATCTGTCTCATCGCTTCTCCTCCGGAAACCCGCGCGGTCGCGGCCACCCGACCCGGGCGGCCGCCGCAACCGTGGCGGGTGAGAGGAGGAACCCGGATCCCGGCGCCCGGTTCCCGGGAGCGGCGCCCGACGCCAGGGGAAGCGCAGTCCAGGCGGCGCCGCGGGCGCCGGGTCAGAGTTTCACCACGAGCTTCCCGAAGTTGCGGCCCTTCAGGAGGCCGATGAAGGCCTCGGGCGCCTGTTCGAGACCTTCCACGATGTCCTCCCGGTAGCGGATCCGCCCGTCGCGGAGCCATTCGGCGACGTCGCGCAGGAAGGCGGGCTCCTGGTCGGCGAAGTCCCAGACGATGAAGCCCCGGAAGGTGAGGCGCTTGCTCAAGGTGGCGCGCATCAGCGCCGGCACCCGGTCCGGGCCGGGAGGGAGCTCGGTCATGTTGTAGTTCGCCACCAGGCCGCAGACCGGGATCCGGGCGAAATCGTTGAGGAGCGGCAGCACCGCGTCGAAGACGGCGCCGCCGACATTCTCGAAATAGACGTCGATCCCGTTCGGGCAGGCCGCCGCCAGCGCCCCCGGCAGGTCGGCGCTGCGGTGGTCGATCGCGGCGTCGAAGCCGAGCTCCTCCGTGAGGTGGCGGCACTTGTCGGGGCCGCCCGCGATCCCGACCGCCCGCGCGCCCTTCAGCTTGGCGATCTGACCGACCAGGGAGCCCACCGGCCCGGTCGCGGCCGCCACCACGACCGTCTCGCCGGGCTTGGGAGCGCCGATGGTGAGCAGGCCCGTGTAGGCGGTCATCCCCGGCATGCCGAGGATCCCGAGCGCGGTGGTGACCGGGGCGACCGCGGGATCGAGCTTGCGCAGGCCTCTCCCATCCGAGACCGCGAAATCCTGCCAGCCGCCATAGGCCAGCACCGTGTCGCCGGCCGCGAAGCCGGGATTGTGGGAGGCCACCACCTCCGCGACCGTGCCGCCGACCATGACCTCGTTGATCTCGACCGGCTTGGCGTAGGATTTCGCCGCGCTCATCCGGCCGCGCATGTAGGGATCGAGGGACAGGTAGCGGTTGCGCAGCAGCACCTCGCCCTCCCGCGGGACCGGCACGGCGCCCCGTTCGAGCCGGAAATGCGCCGGGTTCGGCTCGCCGTGCGGGCGGGCGGCGAGGACGATGCGGCGGTTGAGGTCTGACATGGGGGTCTCCCTGGCATGGCCGCCGGCGGGCGCGGCGTGCGCGACGCCCCGGACTTGGTGCCCGGGCGGCTTCGGGTCAACGCCACGCTTGCCCGGGGCGGGCCGAGGGCGCGGCCGGCGCGCCCGCCGCCTCCCCTGGCCCCCGGGGCGCCCGGATCTATTTCCGCGCCGAGCCCCTCGCCGGACCGTTCCGATGATCCTGACCACGCTCCTGCCGGCCGCGCTCGCCGCCGCCGCGCTCGCGCCGACGCCCGCCGCCGGCTCACCCCTGGACCGCTACCGCTGGAAGGCGCGCCTGCTCGTGGTCGCCGCAACCCCGGACGACCCGCGCGTCGCGGCGCAGCGGCGCGTCCTCGCGCGGCACGAGGCCGGGGCGGCGGAGCGGAACCTCGTCCTCGTCGAGGCGGTCGGTGCGGGTCCGCAGGCAGCGGCGATCCGGCGGGCGCTCGCCCTGCCGGCGCAGGAGTTTCGCGCCGTGCTGGTGGGCAAGGACGGCACCGCCAAGCTCAGGGCCGCCGCGCCGATCCCCGCCGAGACGCTCTTCGCCACCATCGACGCCATGCCGATGCGCCGCGACGAGGCCGGCCGGCGCTGAGGCGGGGCCGCCCGAGGACGGCCCCGCTGTGACGGCCCCGCTGTCGCGGTCAGTAATCGCAGCGGGTCACCAGGACGCGCCGGTAGCCGTAGGGCGTCCAGCGCACCCGAGGCACTTGGTAACAGCCGCCGTAATCGTCGTAGCCGTAGCCGTAATAGCTCGCCGGGTAGTAGCCCCCGTAATAGTACGGGTAGGCCGAGGCGGCCGCGAGGCCGAGTCCGAGGCCGAGGCCCAGGCCGGCGGCGCCGTAGCCGTAGCCCCGGCGGTAACCGTAGCCGCGGTAGCCGTAGCCGCGATAGCCGTAGCCCCCGTAGCCGAACCGGGCGCCGCGGAAGCCGTAGCCGCCGCCGAAGGCCGGCCGTCCGAGACCGGCGCCGAAGCCCGCATTCCGGAAGCCGCCCCCGAAGCCGGCGCCGCGGAACCCGCCTCCCGCGAACCCGCCGCGGAACCCGCCCCCGCCGAGGCCGCCGCGGAATCCGCCCCCGCCGAGGCCGCCGCGGAAGCCGCCGCCACCGCCGTGGAAGCCGCCGCCGCCAAAGCCGCCGCGCGCCTCCGCCATCGTCGGGGCCAGCATAAGCGCGCCCACCAGGGCTGCCGACGCCACCATCACGCGTGTCATGTCGTCATCTCCGAATTGCGACCTGTCCCAAAAGGAAACGCGGCTGCGAGGGTTTCGGTCCCCGCTGCACAGGAAGGTGATCGCGTGCTACCGAGCGGCCCGGCGAGGCGAACGCGAGGGCCGGACATGCTTGGTTGGGGCGGGGCGAGGGCGTGGACCGCGGGGGCGCTGCTGCTCTGGGCCGTCGCGGCGCGCGCGGCCGAGCCCTGCGTGCCGGTCAGCCACGAGGGCGAGCGCTTCGTCGCCTGCACGGTGGACCTGCGCAGGAGCCGGATCAAGCTGTTCTGGCGCGGCGCCGACGGGCAGCCCTACGCCTCCCTCGGCCGCCTCGCCGCCGCGCAGGGCAAGGGGCTCAGCTTCGCGATGAATGCCGGCATGTACGATGCCGGTCTCGCGCCGGTCGGCCTCTACGTGGAGGAGGGGCGCGAGCTCAAAGCCGCCAACACGGCGAACGGCCCCGGCAATTTCCACCTCAAGCCGAACGGCGTCTTCTACGTCAGCGGCGACCGGGCCGGCGTGCTGGAGACCGGCCGCTACCTGCGCGCCCGCGTGCGGGCCGAGTACGCGACCCAGTCCGGGCCGATGCTGGTGCTCGCCGGCCGCATCCACCCGAAGATCTCGACGAACGGTCCCTCGCTGAAGATCCGCAACGGCGTCGGGGTGAGGCCCGACGGGCACGTCGCCGTCTTCGCCATCTCGGAGGCGCCGGTCACCTTCGGGGCCTTCGCCCGGCTGTTCCGCGACGCGCTCGGCTGCCCGAACGCGCTCTTCCTCGACGGCAGCGTGTCGAGCCTCTACGCGCCCGCGCTCAACCGCCAGGACCTGAGCCGCCCCCTCGGGCCGCTCGTCGGCGCGGTCCCGCGCTGAGGCCCATTTCCTTCCCGCGGCCGATGGTCTACCTGACGCCGCGATGAACCGCACCGCGCTCTATGCCGGGTCCTTCGATCCGGTGACCAACGGCCACGTGGACGTGATCCGGCAGGCCTGCCGGCTGGTCCCGCGGCTCGTCATCGCCATCGGGGTTCATCCGGGCAAGACGCCCCTGTTCGGCGCCGAGGAGCGGGCGGAGCTGCTGCGGGAGATCTGCGCGCCCCTCGCCGCCGCGGAGGGCGCGGCGCTCGACGTGGTCACCTTCGACGATCTCGCGGTCTCGGCGGCGCGGCGGGTCGGGGCGAGCCTGTTCATCCGCGGCCTGCGCGACGGGACCGACCTCGACTACGAGATGCAGCTCGCGGGGATGAACGGCGCCATGGCCCCGGAGGTGCAGACGGTCTTCCTGCCGGCCTCGACCGGCGTGCGCCCGATCACCGCCACGCTGGTGCGCCAGATCGCCGCGATGGGGGGCGACGTGCGGCCCTTCGTGCCCGATCTCGTGGCCGAGCGCCTGCGCGCCCGCTTCGCCAAGCCGTGATTTTCCAAGCCTTGATTCGCCAAGCCTTGATTCGCCAAGCCTTGTTTCGCCAAGCCCTGGGCCGATCCCGGCCGCATTCCCCAGCTGAAGGAGATTTCCCGATGATCCGCTGGCTCGTCGCCCTGGCGTTCACCGTCGCGGCATCCTTCGGCGCCGCCGCGGCGCCGGACGCCAACACGGTCTACCTCGACACCAAGGACGGCCGCATCACCATCCAGCTGCGGCCCGAACTCGCGCCCAAGCACGCGCAGCAGATCAAGACGCTGGTCCGGCAGGGCTTCTACAACGGCGTGCCGTTCCACCGGGTGATCGACGGGTTCATGGCCCAGACCGGCGACCCGACCGGCACCGGCACCGGCAAGTCGAAGCTGCCCGACCTGCCGGCCGAATTCACGCCGACGCCGTTCAAGCGCGGCACGGTCGGCATGGCCCGCTCGCAGGACCCGAACTCCGCCAACTCGCAGTTCTTCATCTGCTTCGACGAGGCGCCCTTCCTCAACAACCAGTACACGGTGGTGGGCACCGTCACCGCCGGCATGGACGTGGTCGACAAGATCAAGAAGGGCGCGAAGTCCGCCAACGGCCAAGTGCAGAACCCCGACAAGATCGTCCGGATGACGCTGGCCCAGGATGGTCAGTAGCGGGCCCGGACCGGCGGGGCTGATCGCCGCGGCGGCGGCGCTCGCCCTGGCGGCCGGCCCGGCCGCCGCCCAGTTCGAGGACGACGAGGCCCCGCTGCTGCCCTCGCTGCCCACGACCCTGCGGGCGACGGTGCGGGTGCCGGTCGACCGCGCCGCCCTGGTCTCTCCCGCCGACACGCTGGTCCAGCTCTACCCGGCGCTGGCCGCCTGCTGGGACCCGCCGCCCGGCCTCGGGCGCGGCCAGGTCACCCTGCGGCTGAGCCTCACCCGCGACGGGCGCCTCGCAGGCGTGCCGCGCGTGACCTTCGCCAGCCTGCCGCCCGAGCGGCGCCGGCCGCTCGTCGAGGCGGCGCAGCGGGCGGTCCGGGCCTGCACCCCGGTCGCCCTCACGGCGGCCCTGGGCGGGGCCGTCGCGGGCCGCCCCATCGCCCTGCGTTTCGTGTATTCCGGAGAAAAGGAGACCCGGCATGAGTGACCAGAACACCCTCGTGATGGAGACGACCAAGGGCCGCGTCGTCATCCAGCTGCGCCCCGACCTCGCCCCGAACCACGTCGAGCGGATCCGCACCCTGGCGGAGCAGGGCTTCTACGACGGCGTGCCGTTCCACCGGGTGATCGACGGGTTCATGGCCCAGACCGGCGACCCGACCGGCACCGGCACCGGCGGCTCGGACCTGCCCGACCTCAAGGCCGAGTTCAACGCCGAGCCGCACGTGCGCGGCACCTGCTCGATGGCCCGCACCAGCTTCCCGCACTCGGCGAATTCGCAGTTCTTCATCTGCTTCGCGGACGCGCCCTTCCTCAACCGCCAGTACACTGTCTGGGGCAAGGTGACCGAGGGCATGGAGGTGGTCGACCAGATCAAGCGCGGCGAGCCCGTGCGCGACCCGGACAAGATCGTCTCGATGCGGGTGAAGCAGGCCGCCTGAGCGGCACTCCGCGCCGCCTGAGCGGCGATCCGGCGCCGGTCCCGCAGGGGCCGGCGCCACCCCGCGCCCTGGACGATGCCGCGCAGGGCCGTCCGGATCAGCGCCCGCCCCGGGCGCCCCGCGGGTCACTGCAGCGTCGGCTCGCTCCCCGATCCCCGCACGAGTTCCATCTCAGTGACGGCGATCAGCACCTCGGCGCGGGTCTTCAGGTCCGGCGCCTCGAGCATCGCCTGCTTCTCGCGCGGGCCGAACGGGCTCATCATGCAGAGCGCGTTGACCAGCGCCTCGTTGGGCGCCTCCTCGATCCCGGCCCAGTCGACCTTGAGGTCGTTGGCCTCCACGAAATCCTTGAGCGCCCGCAGCACGCCCGCCCGGTCGACCCGCTCCTCGCCCGCCCGCGCGTGGAAATCCGCCGTGAAGGGATCGAAGCTCACCCGGCAGAGCCGGTAGGGCGTGGTCGTCGCCATCTCCTCCTCGACCCGGAACCGGGCGATGCCGGTGAGCGAGATCAGGTAGCGGCCGTCGCCGGTCTCGGCGAACTGGGTGATCCGCCCGGCGCAGCCGACCCGGTAGAGCTTCGGGGCGAGGGGCTGCTCGCTCGCGTCGACGTCGGGCTGGATCATCCCGATCACCCGGTCGGAGCGCAGCGCGTCGTCCACCATGGCGAGGTAGCGCGGCTCGAAGATGTTGAGCGGCATCTGGCCGCGGGGCAGCAGCAGCGCCCCCGGAAGCGGAAAGACCGGGATCACGGTCGGGCAATCGCCGGGACCCTTGTACGCCACGTTCATGCTCATCGCGCCGCCCCCGCCCCTGTCCGCGGCCGGCCCCCGGGGCGCGTGTCGCCCCGGCCGGCCTGTCACTTACGAGAACATCAGCGACGACAGCTTGCGCCGGCCCCGGATGGTCATCGGGTCCATCGGGCCCCAGGCCTCGAAGAACTGCAGCAGCTGCTTGCGCGCGGCGTCCTCGTTCCAGCCCCGGTCGCGCCGCACGATCTCGATCAGGTGGTTGACCGCATCCTCCTGGCGGCCCCGAGCGTTGAGCCCGAGCGCCAGATCGAAACGCGCCTGGTGGTCGGACGGCTCCGACTCCACCTGCCGCTGCAGCGCGCCGAGATCGCCCAGGGAGGCGGCCTGCTCGGCGAGGTCGATGGCGGCGCGCACGCTGGCCACCGCGGCGCTCTTGGCCGCCTCCGGCGGGGCCGCGTCGAGGAACTGGCGCGCGCCCTCGACGTCGCCGCGGTCGAGGACGAGCTTGGCCAGGGCGGCGATCGCGCCCGCGTGGCCGGGCTCCTGCGCCAGGACGGCGCTGTAGATCTCGGCGGCCGCGTCGGAATCGCCCTCCTGGGCCACGGCCTCCGCCTCGGCCATCAGGGCCTCGACGTCGGTCGGCCCGAGCGGGCCGACGAGGCGCTCGATGAAGGCCTTCACCTGGCCCTCGGGCAGGGCGCCCATGAAGCCGTCGACCGGCTGGCCGCGCTGGAAGGCGATCACGGCCGGGATCGACTGGATGCCGAGCTGGCCGGCGATCTGCGGGTGCTCGTCGATGTTCATCTTGACGAGCTTCACCTTGCCGCCGGCATTCTTGACCGCCTTCTCGAGGATCGGCGTCAGCTGCTTGCAGGGGCCGCACCAGGGCGCCCAGAAGTCGACCAGCACGGGCTGCCGCAGGGACTCCTGCATGACGTCCTGGCGGAAGGCGTTGGTGGTGGTGTCCTTGATCAGGGCGTCCGCGGGCGCTTGGCCGGCCGCGGGGGTGTCGGTGAGCATGAAGACCTCGGGGAAACGACGGGCGTTTCGACGGTTCCGGATAGTCCGGTGGAGTGTGACCGCCAAGACATGGGGTCGCACCGCCAGCCTGACTAGTGCGCCGGCACCACCGCCGCCAAGCAAAATCCTGCGGCGAAATCCTGCGGCGAAATCCTGCGGCGACTCCCTGCGGGGGCCGGCCCGGGGCGCCTCGCCGCGAGGCTTGCCTGTCCGGTCCCGCCCGCGTAGGCGCGGGGCACCATGCGCGCGCTGATCGACCTTCTCCGCGTGATGCGGCCGCCGGAGCGGCGGCGCATCACCCTGCTCGCCCTCGGCCTCGCCGCGTCGGGCCTGCTGGAGATCGCCGGGGTCGCCTCGGTCGTGCCCTTCCTCACCCTGGTCGGCGATCCCGGCGCGGCCTCCCGCCAGCCCGTGGTGGCGGCCCTGCGCGCGACGCTCGGTCTCACCGACGACCGCGCCTTCCTGATGGCGACCGGGCTCTCGGCGCTCGGCGCGATCCTCACCGTCAGCGTCGTGAATGCGGGCCTCACCTACGCGCAGCTCCTGTTCGCGCACCTCACCGGCTACGGCCTCGCCCGGCGCCTGCTCGCCCGCTACGTCACCCGCGACCGGCTCTTCTTCGCCCGCACCAACAGCGCCGAACTCGCCAAGAACGTGCTCAGCGAGACCGACCGGCTCGTGATCGGGGTGCTGACGCCGGGCTTCGTCATCGCCTCGCGGGCGGTCTCGGCCGGGGCGGTCGCGCTCTTCCTCCTCCTCTACGCGCCAGCGCTGGCGCTGATCCTGGGGGCCGGGTTCGGCAGCCTCTACGTCGGGCTCTACCTGCTCGTGCGCGCGCGCCTCGCCCGGATCGGCGCCCGGGCCACGGCCGACAACGAGACGCGCTTCCGCGTCGTGCAGGAGACCTTCGGGGCCCTGACGGAACTCTCGCTCTACGGCCGGGTCGGGTCGTTCACGGCCCGCTTCGACGCGCCCGCCCGGGCCTATGCGCGCGCCAGCGCGGCGAGCCTCGTGACCGGGCAGCTGCCGCGCTACGTCATCGAGGCGCTCGCCTTCGGCGGGGTCATCGTGGTGGTGCTCTACGCCCTGGCGCGCGGGCTCGACACGGCCGCGCTCCTCCCGCTCCTCGGCCTGTTCGCCTTCGCGGGCTACCGGATGCTCCCGGCCTTCCAGAACATCTTCAACTCCCTGGCGCAGCTGCGCTTCTACCTGCCGGCACTGGGCCGGATCGTGGACGAGCTCGCCCGCGAGCACCCGCTGCCGCCCCGGCCCGCCGAGCGCCTGCCCTTCCGCGAGGCGATCCGCTTCGAGGGCGTCTCCTTCGCGTACGAGCCCGGGCGGCCGGTGCTGCGCGGCCTCGACCTCGCCATCGCGGCCCACACCACCGTCGGGCTCGTCGGGCGCACCGGCTCGGGCAAGTCGACCCTGGTCGGGCTGCTCCTCGGCCTCGTCGTCCCGGGCGAGGGCGCGATCCGGATCGACGGCGTTCCCCTCGACGCGGCGCGCCTGCCCGCGTGGCAGAACCGGATCGGCTACGTGCCGCAGGACGTGTTCCTGATCGACGGCACCGTCGCCGAGAACATCGCCCTCGGCGTCGCCGCGCCCGATCCCGCCGCGATCGCGCGGGCCGCGCGCCTCGCGGGGCTCGACCCGGTCGTCGCCGCCCTGCCGGCGGGCTTCGAGACCGCCGTCGGCGAGCGCGGCGCGCGCCTGTCGGGGGGGCAGCGCCAGCGCATCGGCATCGCCCGCGCGCTCTACCACGACCCGGACGTGATCGTGTTCGACGAGGCGACCTCCGCCCTCGACGGCGAGACCGAGGCCGCCGTGATGGCCGCCATCGCGGCTCTGGCGGGCACCCGCACCATCGTGATGGTCGCCCACCGCCTCACCAGCCTCGCCCGCGCGAACGTGGTCCACGTGCTCGAGGACGGCCGCGTCGCCGAGTCCGGCCCGCCCGAGACGGTGCTGCCGCGGCTCGGGCGCCTCAAACCGGCGTGATCGCCTCGCGGGCGCCAATTTCACAGTTGAAAAATGTATAACCTCTTATATCTCGACGTCAGCTCGGATTTAGGCTAGGCGTGAGGCGGAGCCGGCTCAGGGAGCCGCTGCGTCATCTTCGCCGCCCAGGAGATATCCACATGGCCGACGCCGCCATCACCGCCTCGGATACGGGCCGCGCGCCCGGCCACGGCCGCGTCTTCGGGTCGATCACCGAGACCATCGGCAACACCCCGCTCGTGCGGCTGAACCGGCTGCCCAGGGAGCGCGGCGTCGAGGCCGAGATCCTGCTGAAGCTCGAATTCTTCAACCCGATCGCCTCCGTGAAGGACCGCATCGGCGTGAACATGATCGACGCGCTCGAAGCCTCGGGCGACCTGAAGCCCGGCGGCACCCTGGTCGAGCCGACCTCCGGCAATACCGGCATCGCGCTCGCCTTCGTGGCGGCGGCCCGCGGCTACCGGCTGATCCTGGTCATGCCCGAGACGATGTCGCTGGAGCGCCGCAAGATGCTGGCCTTCCTCGGCGCCGAACTGGTGCTCACCCCCGGCCCGCAGGGCATGAAGGGCGCGGTCGCCAAGGCCGAGGAACTCCTCAGGGAGATCCCGGGCTCGGTGATGCCCCAGCAGTTCAACAACCCGGCCAATCCCGAGATCCACCGCAAAACCACCGCGGAGGAGATCTGGAACGACACGCAGGGCCGGCTCGACGTCTTCGTGTCGGGCGTCGGCACCGGCGGCACCATCACGGGGGTCGGACAGGTGCTGAAGCCGCGGCTGCCGCAGCTGCGGCTGGTCGCGGTCGAGCCGGAGGATTCCCCGGTGCTCTCGGGCGGCAATCCCGGCCCGCACAAGATCCAGGGCATCGGCGCCGGCTTCGTGCCGAACGTGCTCGACCGCGACGTCATCGACGAGGTGGTGACGGTGTCGAACCAGACCGCCTTCGAGACCGCCCGCCTGCTCGGCCGGCTGGAAGGCATTCCGGGCGGCATCTCGACGGGCGCCAACGTGGCGGCGGCCCTGGAGATCGGCGCCCGGCCCGAGAATCGGGGCAAGCGCATCGTCACCGTCGCCTGCTCCTTCGCCGAGCGCTACATCTCCTCGGCGCTGTTCGACGGGATCTGACCGCGGAGCGGTCCGGCCTCCCGCGCCCGCGGGCGGCCGGCCGCCTCATCCGACATCCGGTTGATCGCTTCGCGATGTGGATGTCGGCTTCGCTCAGGCGCCGCGCGGGCTTGGCATACGACATCCGGTTGATCGCTTCGCCATCTCGCATTTCGGCGATGCGGATGTCGGCTTCGCTCAGGCGCCGCGCTCAGGCGCCGCGCGGGCTCGTGAGCCGGGACCCGCTTCGATCGAGCGGATCCCGGATCAGGCGACCAATTCGGGCTTGCCGGCCGTGCAATCCGGCACCGAGCGCCGGAACAGGGCCGCGCAGCGCGATTCCCGGTGCACGCTCAGGATCGAGGCCCGGTCGATATCCGGGTTCTCGGCCAGGATCCGGCGCACATCCTCGACGAGCTGCCCGTAGCGCGCCGGATCGTAGCCGCTCTCCAGCGGGCTCACGGCGATGTAGGCCTCGACGACCAGAACCTTCTCGGCCGTCTCCCGCGTGACCTCCGCGGCGATCCAGGCGGATTTCACGAGGCGGTTCGGCATGACCATGGCATACCTCCAGGATCGGGAGCCGCTCTCCCGGCGGCTTGTCTCCGCCCGAGACTGCGACAGGACGCGGCGGGATGAAAGAGGGTGGGCCGGGTTTCGCCCCGTTTCGCTCCGTCACCGGGCCCGGCGGAAGGCCGAATCCTCGTGAATGCGGATCGCGCCAGGCAACTTCGCGCCGCGCCGCCTGTTGAACCCGGATCGCGACACCAGCCGCAGGAGCCGAGCATGGGGCCGGGCATGACGAGGACCGACGGAACGGACCGGGACTTCGACCGCGAGTCGGATCGCGCCGGCGCGGCGGGCCGGGACCGCCAGCCGCCGCGCGGGCGCCCGGAGGGGGCCGGACGCCCGGCCGACGCTCCGCCGCCCGCGGCGAAGGAGGCGATCGCGCGGGCCACCGCCGCCCTCGGCGACGAGGAGGACGGCCGATGAGCGACGAGACCCGGGAGCAGGCCCGTCCGGCGCGCACCGACCGGCCGGTGACGGCCGAGGATCTGAAGGGCGTGGCGGCGGTGCCGCAGGACGGCAAGGGAGCGGAGAACCGCTCGGGTGCAGACGCGTCCGACCGGCAGGGCGACGAGACCGATCCCGGCACCGGCTGACGTCTCGACGGCGGCGCGCCCGCACCCCATCTTGGCCCGGTTCCGCGGGGCGTCTCGGCCTCGCCCGACCAGGAGAGCGCGATGGCGACGCGGGGGTTCACGGGCCGGCGCCCGTCACGGCCTGTCGAGGAGCGGCTGCCGCCCGGGCAGTACCTGACCGAGGATTTCCCGGTCCTGCAGCTCGGCCCGACCCCCCGCATCGCGCTGCGGGACTGGCGCTTCACCCTCTGGCAGGGCCCCAGGCCGCTGAAGAGCTGGACCTGGGAGGAGTTCCAGACCCTGCCGCGCAGCGGATGGCGCGGGGACATCCATTGCGTGACGAAGTGGTCGAAGTTCGACACGGGCTGGGAGGGAGTTCGCGTCGACGACCTGCTGACGGCGGCCGGGATCGCGGCCCCGACCGCCTTCGTGCTCGCCGAGGGCTACGACGACTACACCACCAACGTCCCCTTCGCCGATCTCGCGGGCGACCGGGCGATGGTGGCGACCCACTACGACGGCGCGCCGATCGCGCCCGACCACGGCGGCCCGGCCCGGCTCCTGGTGCCGCACCTGTACTTCTGGAAGAGCGCCAAGTGGGTGAAGGGCCTGCGCTTCACCCCGAAGGACGAGGCCGGGTTCTGGGAGCTGCGCGGCTACCACATGTACGGCGACCCCTGGCGCGAGCAGCGCTTCTCGGACGATTGAGGTGGTCCTCGCCTGGCAGGAGGCGGTGATCACCGGCATCGCCGCCGAGACGCCGCGGGTGAAGCGCTTCACGCTGCGGCCCGACCGACCCTTCGCCTTCCGGGCCGGCCAGCACGTGGACGTGCGCCTGACCGCCCCCGACGGCTACCAGGCGCAGCGCAGCTACTCGATCGCCTCCGCGCCGGGCTCCGACGCCTTCGACCTGATGATCGAGCGCCTCGACGCCGGCGAGGTCTCGACCTTCTTCGCGGACGTGGCGGAGGCCGGCGACCGGATCGAGCTGCGCGGGCCGATCGGCGCCTTCGCCTGGGGGGCGGGGAGGGCGGACCCCTCCTGCTGGTCGGGGGCGGCTCGGGCGTGGTGCCGCTCCTGTCGATGCTGCGCCACCGCGCCGCGGCCGCGCCGGGCGTGCCCGCGCTCCTCGTCTACTCGGCGCGCACGCCCGACGAGGTCATCGCCCGCGAGGAATTGCTGCGGCGGGACGCGGACGAGCCGCATTTTCAGCTGATGCTGACCCTCACCCGCGTGCCCGGAGGGCGGCGCCTGGACGCGGCGCGCGTGGCGGAGGCGCTGGCCCGCCTCGGCCCGCCCGCGCACGCCTTCGTGTGCGGCGGCAACCCGTTCGTGAGCGCCGCGAGCGACCTCCTGATCGATGCGGGCGTCGCGCGCGGCCTCATCCGCACGGAGCGGTTCGGGGGCTGAGGCGATGGTCCCGCCGCGGCGGCTCGGCCGCGCTTGACCGGCGGCGGCATCCGCGCCACGGCGGGCGCCTCGCAAGCCCCGGAGACCGCCCCGATGAGCCCGGAGACGAATCACGACCTCGTCGCGCGCCTCGCCGCCCGCCTCGGCCCGGCCGGGCTCCTCACGGCGGAGAGCGACGTCGCGCCCTACGCCGTCGATTGGCGCCGGCTCTTTCCCGGGCGCCCGGCCTGCGTCGCCCGCCCGGCCTCGACCGGGGAGGTCGCCGAGGTCGTGCGGCTGTGCCGCGAGGCCGGCGCGGCGATCGTGCCCCAGGGCGGCAATACCGGGCTCGCGGGCGGTGCCGCGCCGGATCGGTCCGGCACGCAGGTCGTGCTCTCCCTCGGCCGCATGGCGGCGATCCGGGCGGTCGATCCGGTCGGGCTGACCCTCACGGCCGAGGCCGGCTGCGTGCTCAGGACCGCGCAGGACGCCGCCGCCGCCGTGAACCGCGTCCTGCCGATCAGCTTCGCGGCCGAGGGCTCGGCCATGGTCGGGGGCGTCGTCGCCACCAATGCGGGCGGGCTCAACGTCGTGCGCCACGGCATGACCCGCGCCAACGTGCTGGGGCTCGAAGTCGTGCTCGCCGACGGCAGCGTCGTCGCGGGCCTGCGCGCCCTGCGCAAGGACAATGCCGGCTACGACTGGAAGCAGCTCTTCGTCGGCTCGGAGGGCACGCTCGGCGTGATCACCGCCGCGGTGCTGCGGCTCGCCGCGCGCCCGCGCCACGTGGCGACGGCGCTCCTCGCCGTGCCGGATCCCGAGGCGGCGCTTCGCCTCTTCACCCTCGCCCAGGACGAACTCGGCGAGGCCATCCAGGCCTTCGAGCTGATCTCCGGCCTCTCCCTCGCCCTGGTCGCCCGTCACGGCGGCCCGCGCAACCCGCTCGGCCCGAGCCCCTGGTACGTCCTCGTCGAGGCCGCCTCCTCGCTTCCCGCCCTGCGCGAGGCGGCCGAGGCCGTGCTCGGCGCGGCGCTGGAGCAGGGTGACGCGCAGGACGGCGTGCTGGCCGAGTCGGGCCAGCAGGCGGCCGGGCTGTGGGCCCTGCGCGAGGGCATCACCGAGGCCGAGGCGAAGGAGGGGCGGGGCGTCAAGCACGACGTCTCGGTGCCGATCGCCGCCATCCCGGCCTTCCTGGCCGCGGCGGACCGGGCCCTCGCGGACAAGCTGCCCGGCGCGCGGCCTAACGCCTTCGGCCACATGGGCGACGGCAACATCCATTACAACGTGCTGGCGACGGCCGACCAAGCGGGCGAGGCGGTCAACGCCGTCGTCCACGACGTGGTCGAGGCCTTCGGCGGCAGCATCTCGGCCGAGCACGGCATCGGCCAGTACCGGGCGGCGGAACTGGTCCGGCGCCGCACCCCGGAGGAGATCGCCCTCGCGCGCCGGATCAAGGCCGCCCTGGACCCGGAGGGCCTGCTCAACCCGGGCAAGGTGCTGCCCCTCTGAAGGGCGGCGCGACTCGGGGGAGAGGGAGACCGCCCGACGCGACGCCCGGACCGGGGTCAGTTCACCGGCTGCTCGTCGAGGCGGAACGCGAAGGTCGCGCTGTACTCGTCGCGGTCGGCGAGGTCGGGCGTCGCCGAGGGGCTGACGCTGTGGCGCGCCGTGATCAGCTGCGCCCCCGCCTTGCGGATCGGCACCGTCGCCACGCCCTCCGCGTCCGTGAGGACGCGCGGCGCCTGCGCCGGGTCGAGGTCGGCGCTGCCCTCGCCGTAATTCACCACCGCCCCGGCGAGGGGCTCGGAGCGGAACAGCACGCGCACCCGGATCGCCCCGGCGGTGGCGGCCGGCACTTCGAGCGGCACGATCTCCAGCGTGTGGCCCACAACCTTCGACCAGGGGGCGGCGGGGCCGAGGGCGGCCTTGGCGAAGCGCACGGCCCAGCGGCTGTCCCGGGCGTCCGGGACGAGGCGGCGGCTGGTGTTGCGGCCGCTCCCGTCCATGAGCGTCACCCAGTAGCCGCTGTCGTAGGTCGCGGCGAGGAGCGTGCGGGCGGCCTTGGTCGGCAGGGCGGCCACGAGCGCGGGCGGCACCTCCGGCGGGCTCGGCGTCAGGGGCGCCACCAGGCTGACGGTCTGGTCGGGCGTGATCGCCTGCAGGTCGATCACCTTGGGCTTGGCCGGGGCCAAGCGCTGCCGCGGAGAGCCGAAATTCACCCGGACCTGCGGCCCCGCCTCCGGCGTGCTCAGGGTCAGCCACAGGTCGTGCGCGCGGGCCGGCGCGGTGAGCACCGCCAGGGCCGCCACCGCCACCGCCACCGGCCGCGGGCTGCGGAAAGGAAACATCGGCCGCTCTGCCTCCTGGCGCGTGGGGAGAACCGCTCACACGTGGGGTTCGCGAACGCGAGGTCAAGCGGGAGCGCGCCGTCCGGGAGGGGCGCGGACGGCCTCCGACGCGGCTTTCAGGCGCGGCGCCCCCCGGGCTGCGCCGCCCCGAGGCCCGCGCCCGCAAGTCGCGATCGAGCGCCCGTTCATGAACGATACCACATCCGCGCCGGTCGCATCTTGCCGAAACTGTGCAGACACTTTCGCCTCGTGCGAAATCGCACCTCACGGGCGCATAGCGGCCGTGCTGTGCCCGCGAGGTCTTGCCGAGCAGCCCAGAAAGATACCAGAGTTCCGCCCGGCCGATTGGGGATGATCGGTCTTTCTCCAGGTCGATGCTTCGGCCCCCCCGCCTCGGGGGAGCGCCCCCGCACGCCTGGGCCGCAGCCGCCGGGGGGCACCGTCATGCCGCTGTCGCAGGGCGAATTCTCTGATCTGGTCGGCCGCATCTACGATTGCGGGCGCGATCCGGAGCTCTGGCCGGACACGCTCGCGCGGCTCGTCGAGGCGCTCGGCGCCGTGGCAGGCTGGATCGGCGTGCACGATGCCGAGACCGGAACCGGGCGGCTCGCCGTCGATGTCGGGCTGTCGCCGGATCACCGCTCCCTCTACGCGGAGCGCTTCGCCGGCCTCTCCCCGCTCGCCCTGGGCACGTGGTTCACGCAGGTCGGCGACGTGGTCGGCCTCTCGGAGCTCATCGACCGGGACGCGTTCCGCGGCACGCATTTCTACCGGGAATGGTGCCGGCCGCAGCAGGTCGAGGACCTGATCGCCGGCGTGCTGACCAAGGCCTCGGGGGGATGCGGCAGCCTGTCGGCCTCCTTCGACCGGCCGGTCTCGCTGGAGGCGCGGGAGCTGATGACGCTCCTGCTGCCGCACGTGCGCCGGGCCGTCGAGACGGGCCAGCTCCTCGCCGAGCAGTGCGGCGAGGCGGAGGGCCTGTCCTCGGCCATGGACGCGCTCAGCCTGGGCGTGTTCCTGCTCGACGCGGCGGGCCGGGTGCTGCGCGCGAACGCCGCCGCCGAGGCGATCCTGCGCCAGGGCGACGCCCTGCGGCGCCTGCCGGCGGGCACGCTGGCCACGGCGGAGCCCTGGTCGCAGGGGGCGCTCGAGGGGCCCTCGCGGCCTGCCGCGACGACGACCGCACCCGCTGCCGCGCGGCGCTGCCGTTCCCCTCGCGCCGCGGGTCCGGTCCGCGGGGCGGCCTCGTCGGGCAGATCGTCCCGGTCCGCGGCGCGGCATGCGGGTCCCGGGCGGGGCGGGGGGCGAGGGGGAACGCCAGCCGGTGGCGGCCCTGTTCGTGCAGGATCCCGACGCGGCCGTGTCGATTCCGAGCGAGGCGCTGGAGCGCCTCTACGGGCTGACCCAGGGCGAATTGCGGGTGCTGCGGGGCCTGATGCAGGACATGACCCTGAGCGAGATCGCCGAGGCCTACGGCATCGGCGTGGCGACGGTGCGCACGCACCTCGCGCGCCTGTTCGACAAGACCGGGACCCGCCGGCAGGCCGAGCTGCTGCGGGCGGTGATGGCCGCCGCCCCGGCTTTGCGCCCCGCCGAGGCGCGCCCCGGCCCGGCCGGGCGCCTCGCCGCGACCGCGTGAGCCCGGGACGCTGACGCACCGGGCCGGCGACGCTCTCGCATGGTCAACACGCGCCAAGGGCTCGACGGCCCTTCGTGAACCGAACCGGCGGTCACGCCTCGTCACCGCCGGTCTGGCGAAGGCCGGTCACCTACCCACTCCGCTTGATCCCTTCGGGACGGCGGTTGGGGGCGTCGCTCACGCGCCGCGCGGGCGCGTGAGACGGGATCCGCCTGGATAGGATCAGCCATCGGAGGCCCGCGCCGCCTCCAGCGCCAGCCTCACCAGCCGCTGGCGGGCGGGGGCGTCGGAGGGGCAGCCCTCGGCGAGCCACGCCGCCCGCGCCGCGGCCAGCGCCCGCCCGAGCCCCGGTCCCGGGGTGGCCCCGCCGGCCACGAGCTGCGCCCCCGTCACCGGGAAAAGCGGCACCGCGATGCGGCCCGCCGCGAGGGAGGCGAGCAGCTCCCGTGCCTCCTCGTCGAGGATGGGGCGGGGCTCGCCCGCGAGGATCATCGTCGCGTCGATGATTGCCGGAAGGCCGTGCCGGGCGACCTGCCGGCGGAGCGCGGCGGCGTCGATCGCCTCCGTCGCCCCGTGCAGCGCCGCGAGGGCGGCCGCGGCGCCCGCGAGCCGCGCGTGCTCGGCCTTGGAGAGCCGCAGCCCCTCGCGCAGCCGGTCGGCATCCGCCTCCGACTGCACCGCCAGGGCGGCGAGCCGGCGCACCGGGTCGGGCGGGTCGTCGCGGGAGCGCAGCCGCGCGAGGCGGCCGAGATCGCCGATCCCGCCGAGGAGCCGCTGCAGCAGCCCGGTCGCGGACATGACCGCGACCACCTCGGGCGCGCCCGGCGCCGCGACGAGCTTCAGCATCTCGACCCGGACCCTCTCCCGGGACAGGGTGGCGAGGCCGTCGCGCGCGGCGATCGCGGCGGCGAGGCCGGCGGGATCGAGGGGACCGCGCCCGTAGCGGGCGTGGAAGCGGAAGAAGCGCAGGATCCGGAGGTAATCCTCGCGGATGCGCTGGGCCGGATCGCCGATGAAGCGCACCCGCCCGGCCGCGAGGTCGGGCAGGCCGCCGACGGGGTCGTGCAGGTGCCCGCCCGCATCCGCGAACAGCGCGTTGATGGTGAAGTCGCGCCGCGCCGCGTCCCGGCCGAAATCCCGGCCGTAGCGCACCACCGCGTGGCGGCCGTCCGTCTCCACATCCTCGCGCAGGGTCGTGACCTCGAAGGGCTCGCCGTGGGCCACCACCGTGACGGTGCCGTGGCTGATCCCGGTCGGGACCGGCTTCAGCCCCGACGCGGCGGCGCGCCGCATCACCGTCTCGGGCAGGAGCGTCGTGGCGAGGTCCACATCCGCCACGGCGCGGCCGAGCAGCGCGTCCCGCACCGCCCCGCCGACGAGGCGGGTCTCCTCGCCGGGCAGGGCGAGGGCGTCCAGCACCTTGCGCAGGGGGGCGCGGGCCAGCAGGGCCGCGAGGCCGCCCGCGTCGCGCAGGCTCATCGGAACTGTCCGGGCACGACCCGGCCGTTCTCGATGTGGGTCGGGACGAAGCCGTGCCCGTGCCGCTCGGCGAACAGGCCCGCCGCCAGGAGCGAGCCCACCACGAGGACCGCGCCCGCCAGCGCGAGCCGCAGGGCGTGGTCGCTCCAGTGGAGCCAGACCAGCGGGCTGCGCCGGCTGAGCACGAGGTAGATCCCGAACAGCGCGAAGGGCAGGAAGAACAGGATCAGGTCGTCGGCAACGGCGCGGATCATCGCGGGGCAGCCTGGCCGGGGCCGGAAGGAGCGGCCGCCGGCGCCCCGGCGAGCCGGTCGGAGAAGTTGCGCAGGATGCCGGCCGTCACGCCCCAGATGTAGCGCTCGCCGAACGGGATCGCGTAGTAGCGCCGCTGGCGCCCGCGCCATTCCCGGCTGTGCAGGGCGTGGTTGGCGAGGTCCATCAGGAAGGCGAGCGGCACCTCGAAGGCCTCCGCCACCTCGTTCGGGTTGAGGCTGAGCGGCGCGGCCGGATCGACCAGGCCGACGACCGGCGTCACCAGGAAGCCGGTGCCCGACAGGTAGGCGTCGAGGTAGCCGAGCGGGCGCACGAAGCCGCGCAGCAGGCCGATCTCCTCCTCGGCCTCGCGCAGGGCCGCCGCCAGCGGGGAGGGGTCGGCCGGGTCGATCTTGCCGCCCGGGAAGGCGATCTGCCCGGAATGGTCGCGCAGGTGGGCCGCGCGCTGCGTGAACAGGACGGTGACGCCCTCCGGCCGGGCCAGGACCGGCACCAGCACGGCGGCGGCCCGCGGCGGGCGCGCGAGCGCGGCCGTCAGCACGTCGGGCTCGACGTCGTGGTCGCCGCGCGGATTCGAGGTCGGCTCGAGGGGGCCGGGCGGCTCGGCCCGCAGCCCCGCCGCGGCCCGCGCCAGGAAGAGCTCGACCGCGGAGGGATGCGGCGCGGGGGAGGCGCTCACGACAGCTCCGCGGCCGGCAGGATCGAGTGGAAGCGCCCGCCCGCCGCGAGGCCGAACCAGCGCGCGCCCTCGACCTCGCGCTCCTCGCAGAGATCGACGAGGTCGTAGACGAGGGCGCGGGTCACCAGCGCCCAGAGCCCGTGGCGGACGTGGATGTAGGGCTTGAGGCCGCCCTCGGCGTCGCGCTCGAAGCGCATTCCGTGCGCCTCGTCGAGCGGCACGAGGTCGTCGAGGTTGGTGCGGAAGGCGAGGCGGCGCGCCTCGCCCTCGCCCTCCACAGCCATCTCGACGGCCAGGAAGGGCGCGTCCTCGACCTCGATCCCGACCCGCTCGACCGGGGTGACGAGCACGATCCGCCCGTCCGGGTCCCGCCGCAGGATCGAGGCGAAGAGGCGCACCAGGGCCGGCCGCGCGATCGGGCTGCCGTTGTAGTGCCAGGTGCCGTCCGCGGCGATCCGCATCGGGATCTCGCCGCAATAGGCCGGATTCCAGCGCTCGACCGGGGGCGGCCCGCGCCGGCCCGCCTCCGGCCCGAGGGCGGCGGCGAGGCGCGCGAGCGGGCCCGGCGAGGGGGATTCCGGTGAGGCGGGGCCGGACGAAGTCTGCGTCATGCGCTGAAGATAGGCGAGGCGCGACGGTTTTGAACGTCCTCAGCTGGCCGGATCGGGCCGCCGCCGCAGGATCTTCCACACGCCCGTGCAGGTCGCCGCGACCCGGCCCCGGCTCGTCACGTCGCCGCGCAGGAAGACCAGGGTGCCGGTGCGCTGGACGACCTGCGGCACCAGCGTCGCCACCTCGCCGATGCGCAGGGCCGCGATGAACTGCATCTCGAACTGCACGGTGACGCAGTTCGCGCCCTCGGCCGCCGCCATCGCGGTCACGCCGAGCGCCCGGTCCGCGAAGGTCATCAGCATCCCGCCCTGCACGACCCCGATCAGGTTGGCGTGCTTGGGCTCGGCCCGGAACGCGTAGGAGGCCGGCCCCTCGCCCTCGCGCACGAAGATCGGGCCGACGAGGTCGACGAAGCCGGGATCCGTGAAGGGATGCCAGCCCTGGGAGGGGTCGAGGTCGCTCATGGCGAGGGCTTACCCGAGCCGGCGCGCCTCCCGCAACGCCGCCCCGCCCGGCGCCCTGCCCTGCGTCGTCTCGCCGACCTTGCCTCCGGCAGGGCAGGGTTCCAAACTCCACGGTCTGGTGCGGATCGGGGCGGATCCGGGAACCACCGCGAGCAGAGGATCCCCCATGACCCACGGCAGCGCGCCGGCCCCCGCGACCTCCCTCGACGACGGCATCGTCGCCGCCGCGGAAGCCTGCCTCGCTTCGGTCGGACGCGCCCGCGACGCGATCCACCAGGTGATCTTCGGCCAGGAGCAGGTCGTGGACCTCGCCCTGGTGACCATCCTGGCCGGCGGCCACGGGCTCCTCGTCGGTCTCCCGGGCCTTGCCAAGACCAAGCTCGTCGAGACCCTCGGCACGGTGCTCGGGCTCGATGCCCGCCGGGTCCAGTTCACCCCGGACCTGATGCCCTCCGACATTCTCGGCACCGAGATCCTCGACGAGGACCAGGACCGCCACCGCTCCTTCCGCTTCGTGCGCGGCCCGATCTTCAGCCAATTGCTGATGGCCGACGAGATCAACCGCGCGAGCCCGCGCACCCAGTCGGCCCTGCTGCAGGCGATGCAGGAGCACTTCGTCTCGGTGGCGGGCGAGCGGCACGAATTGCCGCGCCCCTTCCACGTCCTCGCGACCCAGAACCCGATCGAGCAGGAGGGCACCTACCCGCTGCCCGAGGCGCAGCTCGACCGCTTCCTCCTGGAGATCGACGTCGGCTACCCGGACCGGGCGGCGGAGCGGCGCATCCTGATCGAGACGACCGGCGCCGAGGAGCACCGGCCGCAGGCGGTGATGACCACGGACGCGCTCATCGCCGCGCAGCGCCTCGTGCGGCGCCTGCCGGTGGGCGACCGGGTGGTCGACGCGATCCTCGACCTCGTCCGCGCCGCCCGGCCGGAGGGCGGCGACGCCGCGGTGGCGCCCAAGCTCCTCTGGGGGCCGGGGCCGCGGGCGAGCCAGGCCCTGATGCTGGCGGTGCGCGCCCGCGCCCTGATCGAGGGCCGCGTCGCGCCCTCCGTGGAGGACGTGGCGGCCCTGGCCGAGCCGGTGCTCAAGCACCGCATGGCGCTCACCTTCTCGGCCCGCGCGGACGGCGAGACGATCCCCGGCCTGATCGGCCGGCTCGCCTCGCGCCTCTAGGGCGCGGCATGCCCTCGACCCGCGTCCTCGACGCGACGCAGCGCGCCCCCGGGCGGCGCGAGACCGAGGGCGCCCTCGCCCTCGCCCAGCGGATGCCGCGCCTGATCCTCGAGGCGCGGCGGGTGGCCTCGACCCTGGCGCACGGGCTGCACGGGCGGCGGCGGGCCGGGCCCGGCGAGAGCTTCTGGCAGTTCCGCCCCTTCGTGGCGGGCGAGGCGGCCGGCCGCATCGACTGGCGCCGCTCCGCCCGGGACGGGCGCCTCTACGTCCGCGAGCGCGAGTGGGAGGCGGCCCACACGGTCTGGATCTGGGTCGATCGCTCGGCCTCGATGGGCTTCGCCTCCAGCCTGGCCCAGGCCCCGAAGGTCGAGCGCGCCCTCGTGCTCGGCCTCGCCCTGGCGGATTCCTTCGTGGAGGCGGGCGAGCGGGTGGGGCTGCTCGGCCTCGCCCGGCCGCAGGCCTCGCGCGCGATCGTGGAGCGCGTCGCCGAGGCCCTGGCCGCCGATGCGGCCGGGCTCGACGAGGACCTGCCGCCGCGCGCGCCCGTCGCCCGCTTCGACGAGGTGGTGCTGATCGGCGACTTCCTGAGCCCGCCCGAGGAGCTGCGCGCCACGGTGGCGGGCATCGCCGGCGCGGGCGGGCGCGGGCACCTCGTCGCCGTCGTGGATCCGGTGGAGGAGACCTTCCCGTTCGCGGGCGAGGCCGAGCTGCACGACCTGGAGGCCGGGATCTCCCTGCGGGTCGGCGACGCCGCGGCCTGGGGCGAGGCCTACCGGGCGCGGATCCGGGCCCACCGGGACGCGCTGGCCGAGATCGCCCGCGGTCACGGCTGGACCTTCAGCCTCCACCGCACCGACCGTCCGGCGAGCGAGGCGGCGCTGCGCGTGCTGACGCTCGTGGCGGCGCGCGGCGCCGGTTGAGGAGGCGGACCGGATGTTCGGACTTCCCCTGACCTTCGCCGCGCCGCTCGCCCTGGCGGCCCTGCTCGCCCTGCCGGCCCTCTGGTACCTGCTGCGGGTGACGCCGCCGCGGCCGCGGCGGATCGACTTCCCGCCGCTGCGCATCCTGGCCGACCTGCTGCCCGAGCGGGAGACCCCCGCCCGCACGCCGCCCTGGCTGATGATCCTGCGCCTCCTCGCGGCGGCCTGCCTGATCCTCGCGGTGGCGGGGCCGGTCTGGAACCCGGCCGCCCCGGCGGTCGGCGACGGGCGCGCGCCCCTCGTCCTCGTCCTCGACAACGGCGCCACCGCCGCGCAGGATTGGCGCGACCGGGTGCGGGTCGCGGGCGAGGAGGTCGAGGCCGCCGCCCGGGCCGGGCGGCCGGTGGCGCTGCTCGCCACGGCGGCGGCGCCCGCCGGCCTGGAGGCGACCGGCCCCGGCCCGGCGCTGGAGCGCCTGCGCGCGGTCAAGCCCCAGCCCCACCTCGCGGCGCGGGACGCGCACCTGCCCGCCCTGACGGGGTTCCTCGAGCGCAATCCCGGCAGCGCCGTGGTCTGGATCAGCGACGGGGTCGCCGGGGTCGACGAGGGCCGCTTCCCGGCCGGCCTCGCGGAGGCGGCCTCCCGCACCGGCGCCGCCGTCACGGTGCTGAAGGGCGACCGCGCCCCGGCCCTGGCGCTCGCCGGGCCGGAGGGGAGCGGCGGGCGGATCGGCGTCCGGGTGCTGCGCGCCGAGCCGAACGGCCGCGACTCCGGCACCGTGCGGGCCCTCGACGCCAAGGGCCTGCCGCTCGCCGAGGGGGCCTTCGCCTTCGCGTCGGGCGCCACCGAGGCGGAGACCGGCTTCGACCTGCCGGTCGAGATCCGCAACGCCATCGCGCGCTTCGAGGTCGCGGGCGAGCGCTCGGCCGCCGCCGTGACCCTCGCGGACGAGCGCGGGCGCCGCCGGCGGGTCGGCCTCGTCTTCGGCGGAACCAGCGACCAGGCCCAGCCCCTGCTGTCCCCGGTCTACTACCTGTCGCGCGCGCTCTCGCCCTTCGCGGACGTGCAGGAGCCGCGGGGCGGCAAGGGCGTGGCGGAAGCGATCGGGCAGATGCTCGATGCGCAGGTCTCGGTGCTGATGCTCGCCGATGTCGGCGCCCTCGACCCGGCCACGCAGGAGCGCGTCGCGGGCTTCGTCGACAAGGGCGGGCTCCTCCTGCGCTTCGCGGGGCCGCGCCTCGCGGCGGGCAGCGACGACCTCGTGCCGGTGCGCCTGCGCCGCGGCGGCCGCGTGCTCGGCGGCGCCCTCTCCTGGGACAGCCCCAAGACCCTGGCTCCCTTCCTGCCCGAGAGCCCCTTCGCGGGATTGCGGGCCCCGGCCGATATCGGGGTGCGGCGGCAGATCCTCGCCGAGCCGGACGGCGACCTCGCCCGCCGGACCTGGGCGTCGCTGCAGGACGGCACGCCGATCGTGACCGCGGCGAAGCGCGGGGAGGGGCTGATGGTTCTCGTCCACGTCACGGCCGACACGACCTGGTCGAACCTGCCGCTCTCGGGCCTCTTCGTCGACATGCTGCGCCGGACGGTGGCGCTCGCCGGCTCCGCGCCGCCGCCCGACGGCGGCGCCCAGGCGGGACCGCCGCCGGTCCTGGCGCCGCGCCTCGCCCTCGACGGCTTCGGCGCCCTCGCCCCGCCCCCCGCTACCGCGCGGGCGATCCCCGCCACCTACACCGACCGGGCCAGCGCGGAGCACCCGCCCGGCTTCTACGGGCCGCTCGACGGCGGCCTCGCGGTGAACGCCCTCCGGCCCGACGACCGGCTGCACGCCCTCGACTTCGCCCCGCTCGGGGCGGCGCGGTTCGGCGGCCTGTCGGAGGCGGCGCGGCGCGACCTGCGCGGGCCGCTCTTCCTGCTCGGGCTGCTGCTCCTCGTCCTCGACACGCTGGCCACGCTGTGGCTCGGCGGGTTCCTCGGCCTGATGGCGGCCCGGCTGCGCCGGCCCGCCGCGGCGGCGCTGCTGCTGCCGGCCCTCCTCGCGGGCCTCCCGGGCGCGCCCGATCCCGCCCGGGCGGCGGAGCCGGCCGCGAACCGGCCGAACGGCATCGAATCCGCCCTCGTCACCCGCATCGGCTACGTGCTGACCGGCGACGCCACCGTGGACGAGACCAGCCGGGCGGGCCTGACCGGCCTCACCCAGATGCTGGCGAGCCGCACGGCCCTCGAACCCGGCGAGCCCGCCGGCATCGACCCGGCGCGGGACGAACTCGCCTTCTATCCGCTGATCTACTGGCCGGTCGTGCCGAGCCGCCCGCAGCCGGGCGAGCAGGCGATCCGGCGCATCGACGCCTTCATGAAGAACGGCGGCACCGTGATCTTCGACACGCGCGACGCCATGATGGCGCGCTCCGGCGGCCCGCCCACCGCCGAGGCGCTCTATCTCCAGCGCATGCTCTCGACCCTCGAAGTGCCCGAACTGGAGCCGGTGCCGCGCGACCACGTGCTCACCAAGGCCTTCTACCTCGTGGATTCCTTCCCGGGCCGCTACGCCAACGGCCAGACCTGGGTCGAGGCGCTGCCGCCGGCCGGCGACGGGGCCGAGCGGCGGCCGGCCCGCGCGGGCGACGGCGTCTCGCCGATCGTCATCACCGGCAACGACCTCGCCTCCGCCTGGGCGGTGGGGCGCCGGGGCGAGGCGCTCTATCCGGTGGTGGGGGGCGACCCGCGCCAGCGCGAGATGGCGTTCCGGGGCGGGGTCAACCTCGTGATGTACGCCCTCACGGGCAACTACAAGGCCGACCAGGTGCATGTCCCGGCCCTGCTGGAGCGGCTCGGCCAGTGAGGGCGGGCGCGATCGGGGCGGCCGGGCCGGGTGCCCGCCCGCGCGCCCGCGGCCGGGCCGGCGGAGCTGAGGACCATCGATGCTGAGCCTGAGTGTCTCGCCCCTCGTTCCGACCGCGCTCCTGTGGGGGCTTGCCGCCGCGGTGGGTCTGCTCGGCCTCGTGGCGTTCGTGGCCCGCGGCCCGGTGGCGCTCCTGCGCGTCCTGGTCCTCGGCCTTCTGCTCGCGGCCCTCGCCAACCCCTCCCTGGTCCAGGAGGACCGCGAGCCGGTCAAGGACGTGGCCGCGGTGGTGATCGACCGCTCGGGCTCGCAGATGCTCGGCGACCGCCCGGCCATGACCGAGCAGGTCCGGGCCGAGCTGCAGCGGCGCTTCGGCGGCCTCGCGGAGATCGAGCCCCGCTTCATCGAGGTGCCGGAGGTCGGCACCGACGAGGGCACCAAGCTCTTCACCGCCCTCTCCAACGCCCTCGCGGACGTGCCGCCCGACCGGCTCGCCGGGATCGTCATGGTCACGGACGGGGTCGTGCACGACATCCCGGCCAGTGCCGCCGCCCTCGGCGTCAAGGCGCCCCTGCACGTCCTCGTCACCGGCCATCCGGACGAGCGCGACCGCCAGATCCGCCTGATCGAGGCCCCGCGCTTCGGCATCGTCGGGCGCGAGCAGACGATCCGCGCCGAGGTGATGGAGCGCGGCGGCACCGGCTCGGCCACCGTCACGGTGCGCCGGGACGGGCAGGAGGTGGTTCGCCAGACGGTGCGCACCGACCGGCCCTTCAGCCTGACCCTGCGCATCGAGCATGGCGGTCCCAACGTCGTCGAGATCGAGGCGGAGGCGCTGCCGGGCGAGCTCACCACCGCCAACAACCGCGCCGTGCTGCCGATCGAGGGCATCCGCGAGAAGCTGCGGGTGCTCCTCGTCTCCGGCGAGCCCCACGCCGGCGAGCGCACGTGGCGCAACCTCCTCAAGTCCGACGCCAACGTCGACCTCGTCCACTTCACCATCCTGCGCCCGCCGGAGAAGCAGGACGGCACCCCGATCTCCGAACTCTCCCTGATCGCCTTCCCGACCCGCGAGCTGTTCCAGCAGAAGATCAAGGATTTCGACCTCATCATCTTCGACCGGTACGCCAACCAGAGCGTGCTGCCGTCGAGCTACTTCGACAACATCGTCCGCTACGTGCGCGAGGGCGGGGCGCTGCTGATCGCGGCGGGGCCGGAATTCGCCTCGGCCGCGAGCCTCGCGCGCACCCGCCTGGCGGCGATCCTGCCCGGCGAGCCGAACGGCCGCGTGGTCGAGCGGCCCTACAAGGCGGCCCTGACCGGCAGCGGCCAGCGCCACCCGGTCACCCGCGACCTGCCGGGCTCGGAGGCGAGTCCGCCGGCCTGGGGCGACTGGCTGCGGCTGATCGGGGCCGAGATGCGCCCCGGCATCACGGCGATCCTGGCGGGGGCCGAGTCCATGCCCCTGCTCGCCCTCTCGCGCGAGGAGAAGGGCCGGGTCTCGCTGCTCCTCTCCGACCACGCCTGGCTCTGGGCCCGGGGCTACCAGGAGGGCGGCCCGCATCTCGACCTGCTGCGCCGCCTCGGCCACTGGCTGATGAAGGAGCCGGCCCTGGAGGAGGAGGCGCTGCGCGCCGCCACGACCGGCCACGGCCGCGAGGTCCGGGTCGAGCGCCAGACCATGGCGGATTCGGCCGAGCCGGTGACCGTGACCGCGCCGAGCGGGGCCACCCGTACGCTGACCCTCGACCCCGACCGGCCCGGCCTGTTCGCGGCGACCTTCGAGGCGGGGGAACTCGGCCTGCACACCCTGCGGTCGGACAGCCTCGTCAGCTTCGTCAGCGTCGGCCCGGCCAATCCGCGCGAACTCGTCGACGTCTTCAGCGACACGGAGCGCCTGCGCCCGCTCGCCGAGGCGACCGGCGGCTCGGTCCGCCGCCTCGCGGAGGCGGGCGGCGGCGTCGTCGTGCCGCGGCTCCAGATCGCCCGCTCGGGCCGCCTCGCCGGGGCCGAGTGGATCGGCTTCCGGCCGAGCGACAGCGCGGTGGTGCGGGGCGTCTCGGTCTACCCGCTGGCGCTCGGCCTGGTGGCGCTGGCGCTGCTGGCGGCCGCGGTGCTGGCCATGTGGCTCGTCGAGGGACGTCGCGGGCGGGCGTGAGCCCGCACCGGCCGCGCGATCGGGGGCGAGCGGCGTTGCTTATCCGACATCCGACGGATCGCTTCGCCATCTCCCATTTCGGCAATGCGGATGTCGGCTTCGCTCAAGCGCCGCGCAGGCTCGTCAGACGCTGTCCGGACGTGATCGTCCGGAGAGCGGATCACGCCCCGCCGACGATCGCCCCCGACACCCCGTCGAGGGCGCCCTCGCGCAGTTCCAGCACCAGGAAGCGGGCCGGGTCGACCGGTCCCGGCAGGACCAGGCGCCGCGGCGGGACCGGCCGGAAGCCGAAGCGGGCGTAGTAGGGCGCGTCGCCCACGAGCAGCACCAGCCCGTGCCCGCCGGCCCGGGCGGCGTCGAGGGAGGCGTCCATCAGCCCGCCGCCGATGCCGCGGCCGCCGAAGGCCGGGTCGACCGTGAGGGGGCCGAGCACCAGGGCTGGCGCGCCGCCCGCCCGCGCGGGCGTGACCCGCACCGAGCCGACGAGGAGCGTCCCCACCAGGGCCGTGAAGGAGAGGGCGGGCAGGTGCGCCACCCCCTCGCGCAGGCGGTAGGCGGTGCGCGCGAAGCGGCCGGGGCCGAAGGCGCGCTCGTGCAGGCGGCCGATCGCGTCGCTGTCGCCCGCGCGCTCGGGGCGGATCACCAGGGGCAGGGAACTCACCGGACAACCTCGGGCAAGGGGAAACGGACGGGCGGCGTCACGGCCGAGATCGTCGCGCGTCCTGGCGCCGGGCTCCCATGTCGTGCTCCCCTGCGGCCCGGAGGCGGGCCCCTGCGGCCCGGCGGGCCCTTGCGGCCCGAAAGCGGGCCCGTGCGCCCCGCGAAGGGGCCGCCCGCCCGATAGCAGCGCCCGCGCTCCGGTGCAAACCCGCCCGCGGCATCCGCCTTGCTTGACGGGTTCGCGCAGGCGGCGTGCCGCGGACCTCCCCAAGGGGGCTCCCCAAGGGGGCTCCCCAAGGAGGCTCCCGAAGGGGGCTCCCGAAGGGGGCTCCCCAAGGGGGCTCCCCAAGGAGGCTCCCGAAGGGGGCTCCCGAAGGGGGCTTGCGGAAGCCGAACCTTCGCCGCTTGATGACGCCGCCTTGCCGGATCAACCACGGAACCGACCATGCCGACCTTCCCGTCCGCCCCCTCGCTCCGGCCGCACCTCGCCCGGGTGGCCCTTGCCCGGGCGGCCCTTGCCCTGGCGGCCCTGGCCGTCGCGGCGCTCGGGACGCCGCGTCCCGCCGCCGCCGAGGATACGGTGCCGGCCGTGGTCCGCATCGCCACCGAGGGCGCCTACGCGCCCTACAATTTCACCAAGCCGGACGGCAGCCTCGACGGCTACGAGATCGAGCTCGCCCGCGAGATCTGCAAGCGCGCCAAGCTCACCTGCGAGTTCGTCGTGCAGGATTGGGACGGCGTGGTACCGGGCCTGCAGGCCAAGAAGTTCGACGCCATCATGTCGGGCATGACCATCACCGAGGCGCGCCAGAAGGTGATCGACTTCACGCGCCCCTACAGCGGCGACTTCTCGGGGCTCGCGGTCGACGCCGACGGTCCCCTGGCCAAGCTCCCGCTCGGCGACCAGAAGCTCAGCCTCGCCACCGACGAGGCGCAGGCCCAGAAGGCCATCGACGCCATCAAGCCGCTGCTCAAGGGCAAGACCATCGGGGCGCAGGTCTCGACCATCCACGCCAACTTCCTCGACAAATATCTGAAGGGCACCGTCGAGATCCGCGAGTACAAGACCACCGAGCAGCACGACCTCGACCTCGCGGCCGGGCGGATCGACGGGATCTTGGCCAACGACGCGGTGCTGCGCGCCACCGCCGAGAAGCCCGAATTCAAGGGCAGCATCGTGCTGGCCGGTCCGCGCTTCCGCGGCGGCATCCTGGGCCGCGGCGTGGCGATGGGCCTGCGCAAGGGCGAGGCGGCGCTCAAGGCCCGGCTCGACGAGGGCATCGGCGCGGTGATCGCCGACGGCACCCTGAAGACCCTCTCGATCAAGTGGTTCAAGGTCGACATGACCCCCTCCGAGTGACCGGGGGAGACCGGATCGGTGCAGAGTCTCGCGCTCCTCGGGCCGTCCGGCTGGGGCCCGGCCCTGCTGCTCGCGGCCGCGACCACGATCGCCCTCGCGCTGTGCGGCTTCCTCGTCGGGGCCGCGATCGGGGCGCTCGCGGCCTGCGCCAAGCTGGCGGGTCCGGCGCCGCTCGCGGGGCTCGCGGGCCTCTACACGACGATCCTGCGCGGCGTGCCGGACCTCCTCGTCATCTACCTCCTGTATTTCGGCGGCAGCGCCGCCCTCGGGTCGGTGGCGGGGCTGTTCGGCGCCACCGGCTTCGTCGGGTTGCCGCCCTTCGCGGTCGGCGTCGGCGCCCTCGGCATCATCTCGGGCGCCTACCAGGCCGAGGTGTTCCGCGGGGCCTACCTCGCCCTCGACCGCGGGCTGATCGAGGCGGCCCGGGCGGTCGGCATGTCGCCCGCGCTGCTGTTCCGGCGGGTGGTGGCGCCCCTCGTCGCCCGCACCGCGCTGCCGGGCCTCGGCAACGTCTGGCAGATCCTGCTGAAGGATTCGGCCCTGGTCTCGGTGACGGGCCTCGTGGAGCTGCTGCGCCAGGCCCAGGTCGGGGCCGGCTCGACCCGCCAGCCCTTCACCTTCTACCTCGCCGCCGGGGCGCTCTACCTCCTCATCACGAGCCTGTCCTCCTGGGGCTTCGCCCGGGCGGAGGCGCATGCGCGACGGGGCACGCCGTGATCGACCTCGCCTTCCTGCAGGCGACCCTCGTCGCCCTGTCGCGCGGCCTGCCGCTCACGCTCGGCCTCACCGCCGGGTCGCTCGCCTGCGGGGCGGTGCTGGCGCTGCTCGCGGCGGCGGCGCGCCTCTCCGGCATCGGGCCCCTGAGCCTCCTGTCCCGCGCCTACGTCTTCGTGTTCCGCGGCACGCCGCTCCTGGTGCAGCTCTTCCTGATCTATTACGGGCTCGGCCAGTTCCGGCAGGACCTGCAGGCCCTGAACCTGTGGTGGTTCTTCCGGGAGCCGTATTGGTGCGCGCTGTTCGCGCTCAGCCTCAACACCGGCGCCTACACGGCCGAGATCGTCCGGGGCGGGGTGCTGGCGGTGCCGCACGGGGCGCTCCTCGCCGGGCGCGCCTGCGGCATGTCGCGGCTGACGCTGCTGTCCCGCGTCACCCTGCCGCTGGCGGCGAGGCAGGCCCTGCCGGCCTACGGCAACGAGGTCATCCTGGTGGTCAAGTCGACGGCGCTCGCCTCCACCATCACCATCATGGAGGTGACCGGCATCGCCCAGAAGCTCATCGCCCAGAGCTTCCGGGCGTTGGAGATCTTCTGCTGCGCCGCCGCCTTCTACCTCGCCGCCGTGAGCGCGATCATCGCCCTCGTGCGCCTCGCCGAGGCGCGGCTCGCGCCCGACCTGCGCGCGCGGCCCGCCGCGCTGCCGCGCCCCGCCTGATCCGGAGAATTCCGTGCTCGCTCCCGCGCCTTCCCGTCCGGTGGCCGTCGCCGTCCAGGGGCTCTCCAAGCGCTTCGGCACCCTGGAGGTGCTGCGCGAGGTCTCGCTGTCGGCGCGGGAGGGGGAGGTGGTGGCGATCCTCGGCGCCTCGGGCTCCGGCAAGTCGACGCTCCTGCGCTGCATCAACCTGCTCGAACTGCCCGACGCGGGCGAGATCACGCTCGGCCGCGAGACCGTGGCGTGGCGCGCGCGCCGCGGCGGGCGGGTGCCGGCCGACCGCGCCCAGGTGGAGCGCATCCGCGCCCGGGCCGGGATGGTCTTCCAGAGCTTCAACCTCTGGCCGCACCGCACGGTGCTGGAGAACGTGATCGAGGCGCCGGTCCACGTCCAGCGGCGGCCCCGGTCGGAGTGCGTGGCCGAGGCCGAGGCGCTGCTCGCCAAGGTCGGCATCGCCGACAAGCGCGACCATTACCCGGCCCACCTCTCCGGGGGGCAGCAGCAGCGCGCCGCCATCGCCCGGGCGCTGGCGATGCACCCGCAGGTGCTGCTCTTCGACGAGCCGACCTCGGCCCTCGACCCGGAGCGGGTGGCCGAGGTGCTCCGGGTGATGCGGGGGCTGGCCGAGGAGGGGCGCACGATGCTGATCGTCACCCACGAGATGGCCTTCGCCCGGGAGGTCGCGCACCGGGTCGTGTTCCTGCACGAGGGCCGGATCGAGGAGGAGGGCGAGCCCGAAGCCCTGTTCGGCGCGCCGCGCTCCGAGCGGCTCAGGCAGTTCCTGGCGCGGGGCGGGTAGGGGCGGCGGTGCCGCCGCCCGGCCGGACCGCCTACCAGCTCGGCAGCACCGCGCCCTTGAACGTCGTCTCGATGAAGGCCTTCACCTCCGGCGAGCGGTAGGACTCGACCAGGGCCTTGACCCAGGGCTTGTCCTTGTCGGCGCTGCGCACCGCGATCACGTTCACGTAGGGGCCCTTGGGCGCCTCGCGCAGGAGCGCGTCGCTCGGCGTGAGGCCGGCGGGCGTCGCGTAGTTGGTGTTCACCGCCGCCGCGTCGACGTCGTCGAGGGAGCGCGGCGTCTGGGCCGCGTCGACCTCGATGAAGCGCAGCTTCTTGGGGTTCTTCACGATGTCGGCGACGGTCGGCTTGAAGCCGACGCCCTCCCGCAGGGTGATCACCCCCTTGTCCTGGAGCAGCAGCAGCGAGCGCCCGCCATTGGTCGGGTCGTTCTGGATCGCGACCGTGCCGCCGTCCGGCACCGCGTCCCAGGACATGTGCCGCTTCGAGTAGATCCCGAGCGGGAAGTTCACGGTGAGCGCCACGCTCTCGATCCGGTAGCCGCGATCGGCCTTCTGGTTGTCGAGGTAGGGCTGGTTCTGGAAGGAATTCGCCTCGATCTCGCCGGCCGAGAGCGCCTCGTTCGGGACCACGTAGTCCGAGAACTCCATCACCTGCAGGTCGAGGCCGTGCTTGGCGGCGACCGGCTTGACCGCCTCCAGGATCTGGGCGTGCGGGCCGGGCGTCGCCGCGACGCGGACGCGCTCGGCGGCGGCGGCGGGCAGGGCGGCGGCAGCGGCGGCGAGGGCCGCCGCCAGGGTGAGGACGCGCAACATCGTCTGGAATCTCCGGGGATTGAGGTCAGGCCTGGCGCAGGCGCTTGTTGAGGCGCCGCGCGAGGCGGTCGCCCACCGTCTGCACGGCCTGGACGAGGAGGATCAGCACCGCCACGACCGCGACCATCATCTCGGGCATGAAGCGCTGGTAGCCGTAGCGGATGCCGAGATCGCCGAGCCCGCCGCCGCCGACCGCCCCGACCATGGCCGAGAACCCGATCAGCGACACCACCGCCAGGGTCAGGCCGAGGACGATGCCGGGCAGCGCCTCGGGGATCAGCACCTTGAGGACGATCTGGAGCGGGCTCGCCCCGAAGGCGCGGGCGGCCTCGACGAGGCCCGCATCGACTTCGCGGATGGCGCCCTCGACCAGGCGGGCGATGAAGGGCGTCGCCGCGACGGTGAGCGGCACGGTCGCGGCACCGGTGCCGATCGAGGTGCCGGCGACGAGCCGCGTGAACGGGATGATCGCCACGACCAGGATGATGAAGGGCGTTGAGCGGGTGGCGTTCACCACGAGGCCGAGCCCGCGATTCGCCAGCGGCGCCGCGAAGAGCTCGCCCCGCCCGCTGGTGGCGAGGAAGACGCCGAGCGGCAGGCCGAACAGCGTGCCGAGGCCGGCGGCGACCGCCACCATCCGCAGGGTGTCGCCGGTGGCGACGAGGAGGAGGCGCAGGAGTTCAGGCGACATCGGGACGGCCGGAGGAGGACGGGGCGGAGGGCGGGATCGGCCAGGCCGAGGCGGGGAGGCTGCCCAGCACCTCGACGCCGAGCTGGCGCGCGGCGAGGAAGGCCTGCGCCCGGGCGGTGACGCCGGGCGCGGCGGAGACGCCGACCACCAGGGTGCCGAAGGGGCGCCCCGCGATCTCGTCCACCGTCCCGGAGAGGATGCAGGCCTCGACCCCGCCCTCGCGGGCGAGCTGCGCCAGGACCGGGTCGGTGGCGTGCGGCCCCCGGAAGGTGATGCGCAGGACGTTGGTCTCGCCCTGGCCCTCCGGGCGCAGCTGCGCCGCCAGGACCGGCGGCAGGGCGCGGCCGGTTTCCCGGTCGAGGAAGCTGCGGGTGATCGCCGCCCGCGGGCGGGTGAAGACCTCGAACACGTCGCCGCTCTCGGCGATGCGGCCGTTCTCCAGCACCGCGACCTCGTGCGCGATGGCCCGGATCACCGACATCTCGTGGGTGATGAGCAGGATGGTGAGGCCGAGATCCCGGTTGATCCGCCCGAGCAGGTCGAGGATCGCGCCCGTGGTCTCGGGGTCGAGGGCGGAGGTCGCCTCGTCCGAGAGCAGCACCTTGGGGTTGGTGGCGAGGGCGCGGGCGATGCCGACGCGCTGCTTCTGCCCCCCCGAGAGTTCGGCCGGGTAGCGGTCGCGCTGCTGCGTCAGCCCGACCAGGTCGAGGAGTTCGTCGACCCGGGCGCGGATCGCCGCGCGCTCCGCGCCGGCGATCTCCAGCGGGAAGGCGACGTTCTCGGCCGCGGTGCGCGAGGACAGGAGGTTGAAGTGCTGGAAGATCATGCCGATGCCGCGCCGCTCGCGCCGCAGGGCGGCCTCGGGCAGGCTCGAGATCTCGGCGCCGTCCACGACGACGCGGCCGCGGCTCGGCCGCTCCAGCCCGTTCACGAGGCGGATCAGCGTCGACTTGCCGGCGCCCGAGCGCCCGATCACGCCCAGCACCGCGCCGCGCCGCAGGCTGAGGTCGATCCCGTCGAGGGCCGCGACCGGCGCCGCGCCGCGCCGCGCCGGGTAGGTCTTGGCCACGCCGTCGAGCCGCACCAGGGCGTCGGGGCTGCCGAGCCGGTCCGTGAGGTCGGGGGGCGTCGGAACGCGGAAGGGCGCCGTCACGGCCGGGCTCCCGCTTGGTTGAGGATCGCGTGCTGCATCGTCGTCCGTCGGTGATCGTCGCCCGGAGAGAAACCGCGCGGCGGCCGTCATGTCAACCGAAACGTTCTTTTTGCAGAACACCCCGGTGGGGAAGGCCGTGCCGCGGCGCGGCCCGCCGGGAGGAGGATCTCGCCCGCCGAAGCACGGGGTGCGGCCGGGGCGTCAAGGGAAACTTAGACTCTTCCTCCTAGGCTTCGCGCCGCAACGTTCATGAACGGATCACCCATGGCGTCCCCGAAATTCCGCCTCGTGACGCGCAGCGATTTCGATGGCCTGGTCTGCGGCATGCTCCTGCGCGAGCGCGACCTGATCGACGAGATCAAGTTCGTTCATCCGAAGGACATGCAGGACGGGATCGTGCCGATCACCTCCCGCGACATCATCACCAACCTCCCCTACGTGCCGGGCTGCCACCTCGCCTTCGACCACCACGCGAGCGAGGTGGCCCGGGCGGGCGGGCGCGCGCACGAGAACCACCTCATCGACCCGGCCGCCCCCTCGGCGGCGCGCGTCGTCTACGACCATTTCGGCGGGGCGAGCGCCTTCCCGCGCATCAGCCCCGACCTGATGGCGGCGGTCGACAAGGCGGATTCGGCCCAGTTCGGCCGCGAGGAGATCCTCGATCCGAAGGGCTGGGTCCTGATGAATTTCCTGATGGATTCGCGCACCGGGCTCGGGCGGTTCCGCGACTTCCGCATCTCCAACTACGACCTGATGATGCAGCTGATCGAGCGCTGCCGCGACCTCTCGGTCGAGGAGGTGCTGGCGCTGCCGGACGTGCGCGAGCGCGTCGACCTCTACGAGGCGCACCGGGAGCCGTTCGTCGCGCAGCTGCGCCGCTGCACGACGGTGCACGGCAAGCTCGCCCTGATCGACCTGCGGGACGAGGAGGTGATCTACGCCGGCAACCGCTTCATGGTCTACGCGCTGTTCCCGGATTGCGACGTCTCGGCCCACGTCATGTGGGGCCTGCGCAAGCAGAACACCGTCTTCGCGATCGGCAAGTCGATCCTCGACCGCGGCTCGCCGGCGGATATCGGCGCGATCTGCCTCTCCTTCGGCGGGGGCGGGCACCGGGCGGCGGGCACCTGCCAGATCCCGAACGACCAGGCGGAGAGCGTCAAGGCGCGGCTCGTGGGCCTGCTCTCGGGTGCTCAGCCCAAGATCGCGGCCTGATCCGGGTTCGAAAGCGCGCCTCGGCTGGGCGGAAAGCTCTATCATCGAGCCGCATTTCCCTGCTATCGGGAAGGTATGACGCAGGGTCAGAAAGGTTCGCCCCGATCTCTCGACGAGACCGACCGGCGCGAACTGGTCGATCTCCTCTACGCCTCGCTGCCGCAGTTCGTCGCCTCGACCGGGATCGCCACCCTCGGCGGCGCGACGATCGCGGCGGTCGGGCGCGACCTCGTCGACGCCGCGATCGCCGCGGCGCTCGGGGTGATCGGGCTCGCCCGCATCGGGAGCCTGCTGCACTATCCGCGCGGGCGGTCCCTGACCGCCGCCGAGGTCCGGCGCTGGGAGCGGATCTACGGCGCCGGGGCCGCCCTGTTCGCGGCGGCCCTGGGGGCGCTCGCGTGGCGGGCGCTCGACCGGGACGACGCGCCCGGCGCGTGGCTCAGCTTGGGCCTCGCGGTCGGCTACTGCGTCGGCCTCATGTCCCGGGCGGCCGTGTGCCCCTGGATCGTGATGCTGGCGACGGCCGTGCTCTTCGCACCGATCCTGGTCGGCGGCCTGATGCGGCCGGAGCCCGCCTATCAGGTCGGCGCCGCCATTCTGGTGCCGTTCTGGCTGACGGTGCGCGAATCCGCGCGCCACCTCAGCGGCGCCTTCATCGAGCGCCTGGAGGCGAAGCGCGCCCTGGCGCACCAGGCCGAGCACGACGCGCTCACCGGGCTGCTCAACCGGGCCGGCTTCCTGGCCCGGCTCGGCGCCGCGCTGGAGCAGGCCGGGAGCCGGCCCTTCGCCCTGATCGCCATCGACCTCGACGGTTTCAAGCGCGTCAACGACCGCCTCGGCCATCCGGTGGGGGACGCCGTGCTGGTCGAGGTCGGGATGCGCCTGCGCCGCTGCCTCGCCCCGGACGACGTCGCCGGGCGCCTCGGCGGGGACGAGTTCATGATCCTGACGCGGGCCGATGGCGGGGTGCCGGCCGCGGCCGACCGGGCCGAGCGGGTGATCGCCGCCCTGAGTGATCCCTACCCGGTCGCCGAGCCGCAGCGGATCGGGGCGAGCGCCGGCCTCGCGTCGAGCGAGGATTGGCGCGAGGCCCTCGACGCGGCCGCGCTGCTGGAGCGGGTCGACGAGGCGCTCTACGCCGCCAAGCGCGGCGGTCGCGGCCGCTGGTGCGCGGCCCGGCCCGGCGGCGCCGTGGATGGGCCGGTGCCGTGGATGGGCCCGCGGCGGGGTGGCCCGAGAGCCTGCGCCGGGGCCCGGTCGAGCAGGCCTGATCCCAACGCAGGCCTCTGAGCTCCCCCCAGGTATTCACCGCATGGCTCCTGCGGCGTCGGACGCGTTGTCCCGCGACGCCGAAGGACGCCGTGTCGCCGCGGCGCGACGTAGGAGATTCGCCGCATGAAGGCTCTGGTCTGGCACGGAACCCAGGATATCCGCTGCGAAACGGTCCCGGATCCGCGGATCGAGGACGACCGCGACGCCATCATCCGGGTGACGACCTGCGCGATCTGCGGGTCCGACCTGCACCTCTACGACCACTTCATGCCCGGCATGGAGCGGGGCGACATCCTGGGCCACGAATCGATGGGGGAAGTGGTCGAGGTCGGCCGCGGCGCGCGATCGGCGCTCAAGGTGGGCGACCGCGTCGTGATCCCGTTCACGATCTTCTGCGGCGAGTGCGACCAGTGCCGGCGCGGCAACTTCTCGGTCTGCGAGCGCTCGAACCGCAACAAGGCCCTCGCCGAGAAGGTCTTCGGCCACACCACGGCGGGGCTGTTCGGCTACACGCACCTCACCGGCGGCTATCCGGGCGGGCAGGCCGAGTACCTGCGGGTGCCCTTCGCCGACAAGACGCACATCAAGGTGCCCTCGACGCTGACCGACGAGCAGCTGCTGTTCCTCAGCGACATCTTCCCGACCGGCTGGCAGGCGGCCGTGCAATGCGACATCGAGCCGACCGACACGGTGGCGATCTGGGGCTGCGGCCCGGTCGGCCAGATGGCGATCCGCTCGGCGATCCTGCTCGGCGCCCGGCAGGTCGTCGCCATCGACTGCGTGCCCGAGCGCCTCAGCATGGCGCGGGCCGGCGGCGCGATCACCATCGACTTCCGCGAGGAGAGCGTGATCGAGCGCCTGAACGACCTCACCAACGGCAAGGGCCCGGAGAAGTGCATCGACTCGGTCGGGCTGGAGGCCCACGCGACCGCGACGCTCGACTCGATGTACGACCGCGCCAAGCAGGCGGTGATGCTGGAGACCGACCGGCCGCACGTGCTGCGCGAGATGATCTACGTCTGCCGCCCGGCCGGCATTTTGTCGATCCCGGGCGTCTATGGCGGGCTCCTCGACAAGATCCCGTTCGGCGCCCTGATGAACAAGGGTCTGACCGTCCGCACCGGCCAGACCCACGTCAACCGCTGGACCGACGACCTGCTGCGGCGGATCGAGGAGGGCCAGATCGATCCCTCCTTCGTCATCACCCACACGGTCGGCCTCGACCAGGGGCCCGAGATGTACCGGACTTTCCGGGACAAGAAGGACAATTGCATCAAGGTCGTGCTGAAGCCGTGATCCGCTGTCCGGACGATCACGTCCGGACAGCGGATGCCAAGCCCGCGCGGCGCCTGAGCGAAGCCGACATCCGCATGGCGAAGCAATCCGTCGGATGTCGGATCACGCCTCCGCCGCGGGGCGGGGCGCGGAGGATGTCGAGGCGCGCCGCACCCGCCTGAACCGGGCGTGCCGGAGAGCTTTGGACTGAGGGGCCGCGGCCGCCCGCAGGGCGGGCGGCCGCGGCCCGACCGGCGCGACCATTCCGGACATTAGCCCGGACACTCGGAGGAACCCCCATGCCCGCCACCCGTCCCGACCAGACCCTGCTCTCCCGCCGCACGGCCGACACCCTCGCCAAGGGGCTCGGCCTGTTCTCGATCGGGCTCGGGCTCGTCGAACTCCTGGCTCCCCGCCGGGTGACCCGCACCCTCGGCATGCCGGGCTTCGAGGGCGTGGTGCAGGCCTACGGCGTGCGCGAGATCACCAACGGCCTCGCCATCCTGGTCACGCACGACCCGGCGCCCTGGCTCTGGACCCGGGTCGGGGGCGATGCGCTCGACCTCGCCACCCTGGCCACCGGCCTCGACAGCGAGAATTCGCGCAGGTCCCACGTCATGCTGGCCTTCGCGGCGGTGGCCGGGGTGACGGCGGCCGACGTCCTATGCGCCAAGGCGCTGGAGGAGCAGCGCGAGACCCATCGCGGGCCCTTCCGCGACTTCGGCGACCGCAGCGGCTTCCCGCGCCCGCCGGGCGCCATGCGGGGCGCGGCCCGCGACTTCGAGGCGCCGAAGGATTTCCGCACGCCCGAGCTGCTGCGCGGCTTCGACCAGGCGCGCTTCGCCGGCTCCAAACCTTTCACGGGCTCCAAACCCTTCACGGGCTCCAAGCCCGCCACGGGCCCGCAGCCCGTCACGGGCCCGCAATCCGGCGCGGGCGGGCAGCCCGTCACCGGAAGTCCCGCGTCCTGATCCGCAGGGCGCCGGCCGGGCGGGCGAGGCCCCGCGCGTCGCCGCCGCCGTGGCGCGCCTCGTCCCCGCGCCCGCCCGGCGGCGGCAGCGGGGCGCCGCGCCCGCCCACCTGCGCCAGCAGGTCCGAGAGGTCGATCAGGTGCTCGGCGACGAGGTGGATCACCTCGCCCTCCCGCTGCACCCGGCCGCGGGCCGCCATCATGCCGGCCGAGAGGATCAGGCCGCGCTGGCGGGCGAAGAGCGAGGGCCAGACCACGAGGTTGGCCACGTCGGTCTCGTCCTCGAGGGTGATGAACATCACGCCCTTGGCCGAGCCCGGCTTCTGGCGCACCAGCACCAGCCCCGCCACCGTCACCCGCGCCCCGTCCCGCAGGCGCCGCAGCGCCGCGCAGGCGCTCATCCCGTCCCGGGCGAGGTCGGGGCGCAGGAAGGCGACCGGGTGGCGGCCGAGGCTGAGGCTCGCGGCCCGGTAATCCGCCACCACGCCGGCGCCCTCCGGCATCGGCGCCAGCGCCACCGCGGGCTCGTCGAGTTCCGGCCGGATCGCCGCCTCGCGGGCATCCGCCGCCGCGAAGAGGGGGAGCGGCACCGGGGCGAGGCCCCGGATCGCCCAGAGCGCCTCCCGGCGCCCGAGGCCCAGCGACCCGAACGCGTCCGCCGCCGCGAGGCTCTCCAGGGCCCTGAGCGGGACGGCGGTGCGGCGCCAGAGATCCTCCGGCGAGCGGAAGAGATCCGCCTCGCGCACGGTGGCGATCCGGGCGCCCTCCGCGTTGGCGAGGCCCCGCACCAGGCGCAGGCCGAGCCGCACGGCGAGGCGCGGTCCCTCGGCCTTCTCCAGGGTGCAATCCCAGCGCGAGGCGTTCACGTCGATCGGGCGCACCGGCACGCCGTGCCGGCGGGCGTCCCGCACGATCTGGGCGGGGGCGTAGAAGCCCATCGGCTGCGCGTTGAGGAGGGCGCAGCAGAACACGTCCGGATGGTGGCACTTCAGCCAGGACGAGGCGTAGGCGATGAGCGCGAAGGAGGCCGCGTGGCTCTCCGGGAAGCCGTAGGAGCCGAAGCCCTCGAGCTGCCGGAAGGTGCGCTCGGCGAAGTCCGCCGCGTAGCCGTTGCGGATCATCCCGGCGATCAGCTTCTCGCGGTAGAGGCCGATCTTGCCGTTGGCCTTGAAGGTCGCCATGGCGCGGCGCAGCCCGTCCGCCTCCGCGGGGGTGAAGCCGGCCGCCACGATCGCGACCTGCATGGCCTGCTCCTGGAAGAGCGGCACGCCGAGCGTCCGCTCCAGCACGCTCCTGAGCGCCTCGCTCGGGTATTCGGGCCGCTCGATCCCGCGGCGGCGGCGCAGGTAGGGATGGACCATGTCGCCCTGGATCGGGCCGGGGCGCACCACCGCGACCTCGATGGTGAGGTCGTAGAGGTTCCTGGGCTGCATCCGGGGCAGCATCGCCATCTGGGCCCGGCTCTCGATCTGGAACACGCCGAGCGTGTCGGCGCGCCGGATCATCGCGTAGGTGGCCTCGTCCTCCGGCGGGATCGCGGCGATCTCCCGCGGCGGGTCGGTCTCGCCCCGGTGCTCGCCCAGGAGCTCGAAGGCCCGGCGCAGGCAGCCCAGCATGCCGAGCCCGAGCACGTCGACCTTCATGAACCGGAGGGCCTCGATGTCGTCCTTGTCCCACTCGATGGTCTGGCGGTTCTCCATCGTCGCGGGGGTGATCGGGCAGAGCTCGTCGAGGCGGTCGAGGGTGAGCACGAAGCCGCCCGGATGCTGGCCGAGATGGCGCGGCGTGCCGATCAGCGCCCGGGCGAGGTCGAGGGTCAGGCGCAGGCGGCGATCCGCGAGGTTGAGGTTGAGGGCCCGCGCCTCCCGCTCGCCGACCCCCTCCCGCGACCAGCCCCAGACCAGGCGGGCCAGCGCCCCGGTCACGTCCTCGGGCACGCCCAGCACCTTGCCGACCTCGCGCACGGCCCCGCGGGCGCCGTAGCGGATCACCGTGGCGGTGAGCGCCGCGCGGTGGCGCCCGTAGGTCGCGTAGACCCACTGGATCACCTCCTCGCGCCGCTCGTGCTCGAAATCGACGTCGATGTCGGGCGGCTCGTCCCGGTTGTCGGAGACGAAGCGCTCGAACAGCAGCTTCTGGCGCACCGGATCGATCGCGGTGATGCCGAGGCAGTAGCAGACGACCGAGTTCGCCGCCGAGCCGCGCCCCTGGCAGAGGATGCCCTGGCGCTGGGCGAAGCGCACGATCGCCTCGACGGTGAGGAAGTAGGGGGCGTAGCCCTTGCGGGCGATGAGCTCGAATTCGTGCCGGATCTGCCGGTGCACCTCCTCCGGCACGCCGTCCGGATAGCGCCGGGCCGCGCCCTCCAGGGTCATGGTCTCCAGCCGCTCCAGGGCCGAGCGGCCGTCCTCCCCGACCTCGTCCGGATAGGTGTAGGTGAGGTCGTCGAGGGAGAAGCGGCACGCCTCGGCGATGGCCCGCGCCCGCTCCACGGCCTCCGGATGGCGGGCGAAGAGGCGCGCGGTCTCGGCCGGCGCCTGCAGGTGGCGCCCGGCATGGCGCTCCCGCGCGAAGCCCGCCGCGTCGATCGTGGTGCCGAGGCGGATGCAGGTGACGACGTCCTGCAGCAGGCGCCGCTCGGGGACGTGGCAGAGCACGTCCCCGGTCGCGACGGTGGGGATCCGCGCGGCGCGGGCGAGGTCGGCGACGCGGTCGAGCCGGAGCTGGTCGTTCACCCCGAAGCGGCGGGTGAGGGCGCAATGCGCGCGCCGGCCGAAGACCTCCCGCAGGCGCCCGAGGCGCCGGGGCAGGGCCTCGTCGGGCCGGTCCGCGAGCAGGACCGCGATCAGGCCCTCGCGCCACGCGGCGAGGTCGGAGAGGTCGAGGGTGCAGCCGCCCTTGCCGGCCCGGCCCTTGCCGAGCGTGAGCAGGCGGCAGAGCCGGCCGTAGGCGGCGCGGTCGGTCGGGTAGACCAGGAGGGCGGTGCCGGCATCCGGGCCCGAGAGGTCGAGGCGGCAGCCCGCCACGAGGCGGCAGCCCGTCGCCCGCGCGGCCTCGTGCGCCTTCACGAGCCCGGCCACCGAGTGGCGGTCCGTGACGCCGAGGGCGGTGAGGCCGAGGAGTGCGGCGGTCGCGAACAGCTCCTCCGGCGAGGAGGCGCCCCGCAGGAAGGAGTAGTGCGTGGTGACCTGAAGCTCGACGGTCACGGCGGTCCGCGCCGGGCGAACCCGCCTCTCCCCGATCCGGACGCGCCCGGGCCCGCGGGAGCCATCACGCCTCCCCCACGCCGTGCAGCCACCAGCGCCCGCCCTCCGCCGCCGGCGCGTCGCGGAACAGCCAGTAGCGGGCGCCGGCCTGATCCTCGACCCGGTAATAGTCGCGCATGGCCGAGACCTCCGCGTCGCTGCGCCACCACTCGCCGAAGACCCGCTCGGGCCCGTCCGCCCTCGCCACCCGGCAGCGGCGGCCCCGCCAGGTGAACAGGGCGGGCGCCGCGTCCGGCAGCGCCGCGATGGCCTCGACCCGCTCCGGCGGATCGACGAGCCGGCCCGGGCGCGGCAGGTCCGCCGGCCAGGTCAGGCCCCGCGCCGGGGCGAGGGGTGGCACCCGGCCCACGCTCCGCTCGGGCCACTCGCTCTCCACCGGCGCGGCGCGGAACAGCCGGCCCGGCCCGAGCCGCACCGCGAGCCGGTCGACGAGCTCGCCCATCGCGTCCGGATCCACCTCGCCGGGCGCGGCGAAGGCCGCGATCTGGCGGGCCGAGAGGGGCTCGGCGCGGGAGGCGCAGAGCGACGCCTCCTCGATGCCGAAACCCGGATCGATCCCGCCGAGGCGCTCGCCGAAGAGGCGCGCCAGGTGGGCGGGATCGCGGCTCGGCCGCGCGGTGCCCAGGCGCAGGGCCTGGGGCAGGCCGTCGACGCGCCGGAAGACGAGGTCGAGCCGGCGCGCCCCGAGGCCGCGGCGCTCCAGGTCGCGGGCGAGGAGGCCGGTCAGCCGCTCGACCACCCGCGCGAGCGTCTCGGGCGCCCCGATCGGCTCCGCGAAGGCGAGCCGGGCCCGGGGGGCCTCCGGCAGGGTCAGGTAGGCGAGGGGCTCGGCCGCCGCGCCCAGCGCCTGGTCGAGGCGCGCCGTCACCTCCTCCCCGAAGCGCAGGCGCAGGGGCGCCCGCGGCGTCGCGCGGAGCTGCCCGATCCGGGCCAGTCCGAGCTGCTCCAGCCCGGCCGCGGCCTCGGCGGGCAGGCGCAGCGCCCGCACCGGCAGGGGCGCCAGCGCCTCGCCCTGCCCGGCCGGCGGCACGATCGGCGTCCGCGGTGCGTGGCGCGCCACCGCCCAGGCGGCGCCCGGCGTGTCGGCGAGGCCGAGCTGCACGGCGAATCCCCCCGCCCGGATTCGGCGCGCGAGGTCGGCGAGCATCGCCGCCTCGCCGCCGTGGAGATGCGCGGCCCCCGCGCTCTCGAGGAAGATCCCGTCCGGCGGATCCGGGGCGACGAGGGGCGCGTAGGCGAGGCACCAGCCCGCCAGGCGCCGCAGGCCCGCCGCGTCCTCCTCCGGCTCCGCCTCCACCAGCGCGAGGTCCGCGACCATGCCCTGCGCCTGCGCGAGCGGCATGCCGGGCCGCAGGCCGAGCCGGCGGGCGGCCGCGTCGACCGCGGCCAGGACCCGGCGCGGCCCCTGCGTGGCGACCGTCACCAGGGGCCTATCGGGCGGCACGATGGCGCGGCCCTTCCTCCGCACGCGGTCGGTCGGCCAAGTCGGCAGGCAGATGCAGACGACCCTTCGCATCGGGAGCCTCGACGAGCCATGTCCGGGGTTCGGCACCGCGGGCGCGCAGCAGGGCGAGGGACCAGCGCGCCCGCGTCAGGCCGGGGGCGGAGGCCGGGGAGGGCGCCGCCGCCACGCCCCAGCGGGTGGCGGCGGCGCTCGGCTCGCCGGCGACGCCCTCGCGCCAGCGGCGGATCACCAGGGCGAGGGTGCCGCCCCCCTCCGCGGCGAGCTGGAGCCGCCGCGAGGCGGTGAGCCCGACCCGGGCCGCCTCGCCCACCACCGCCGCGAGCCGGCCGTGCCGCAGCCCCTCCTCCATGGTGGGCAGCACCTCCGCGTCGCGGCGGGTCTCGGCGTAGAGCACCCGGTCGGGATGCAGCCCCACCGCCGCGAGGCCGGGGGCGAAGAGGTCGCGGCCGGCGAGGCACCACAGGACGGGGCCGTCGAGCCGGGCGAGGAGGCCGCCCACGAAGAGGGCGGCGAGGGCCGCGTGGCCGGCGCTCGGCCCGGTCTCCACCACCTCGTGCAGGGCCGCCCGGCGCAGGCCGCCGCCCGGCAGGTGCCGGTCGATCGCCGGGATGCCGAAGGGCAGGGGCGGCCGGGCGCCCGCCCCCGCGTCCCGCTCCAGGCCGCCGATCCGCTCGCGCAGGGCCGCGAGCCGCTGCTCTCGTCCGGTCTCATGCATGCCATGCCCGTCACCGATTCCGAACGCCGATGTTCTTAATTTGTTCTAGCGCGGCAGCGGGTCAAGGCGCGAGTCCGCCCGCTCCGCGCGGGGCCTGGCCTGTGGACGGGTGTGGACAACCTGCCCGGTCCCGGCGACACCGCCACCCGCGCCGGGTGTGGTGCCGCCACAACAAGACCACCAAGGCCGGCCACGGCCGTCGCTCCGTCCGCGAGGGAATGTCCCGACGATGGCGCCGCTCTTCTTCCTGCACGTCCCGGGCACGGGCGACGGCCTCCTGCGGGCGGCCCGCGCCGCCTTCCCGCCGGAGCGCCTGTTCACGCTCTACGGCCCGGGCAGTCCGGAGACGCATCCCTTCGCCGAGGCGACGGTCTATGGCCGGCCCGACCTGTCGACCGCCGACAAGTTGCGGCTGATCTCGGACTACGTGGCGGGGCACGACATCGCCTTCTACGCCAGTCACCTGAGCGCGGCCTACCTCGCCTGCTTCGATCCGGGGCGGGCCTTCGCGCTGGTCCGGGCGCCGGTGGCGCAGGTGCTGGCGGCCTACCGGGCCCGGATCGCCAAGGATGCTGCCAAGGACGCCGCCAAGGACGCCTCCGAGGACGCCGCCCCTCCGAGCCTGGAAGCCTTCATCGAGGACAAGGCCAACCAGAACGTCCAGACCCGCGCCTTCGGCTGCGCCGAGGTCGAGGAGATCGCCCTGGTCGGGATCGCGGAGGCCTGCGCGCCCTTCGTGGCGCAGCTCAACCGGCGCTTCGGCCTCGCCTTTCCGGAAACGGCCGCCGGCCCGCAAGCGGAGCCAGGTCCGCAGGCGGACCCGGGCCCGCGGGCGGGCCCAGACCCGCTGGCGGGCCCGGGAGAGCAGGGCCTGAGCCCGGCCCTGCGCGTCTACATCGAGCGCCTGAACGCGTCCGACCTGGATCTCTACGCCCGCGCCGCCGCGCGCTGGGCGCGGCTCAGCCCTCGATCGCCATCAGGCTCGCGTTGCTGAGGACCGAGCGGGTCAGCCGGTCGGCGCCGAGTTCCCCGCCCGAATAGCCGAGGAGCTCGGCCAGCCGGTCGCGGGCGCGGCAGACGCGGCTCTTCACCGTGCCGACCTTGCACTGCATCAGCGCGGCGGCGTCCTCGTAGGAGAGGTCCCCGACCGCCACGAGGAGCAGGGCCTCCCGCTGCTCGGCGACCAGCTTGTTGAGCGCCTCCTGCAGATCCTGCACGTCGAGCCGGTCCCCCTGGTTGGGGGCGGTGGTCAGGCGCGCGGAATAGACGCCCTCGCCGTCCTCCACCTCGCGGGAGCGCTTGCGGTGCTCCGAGTAGAAGGCGTTGCGCATGATCGTGAACAGCCACGCGCTGAGATTGGTGCCGTCCTCGAATCGGTCGCGGTTCTGCCAGCCCTTGAGCAGGGTGTCCTGCACGAGGTCGTCGGCCCGGGCCGGGTTCGCCGTCAGGGTGAGGGCGAAGCGCCGCAGGGAGGGGGCGGCGGCCAGGAGCTCGTCGCGGAAGCGGTCCTTGCGCGGCGCGCCGAGCGCCGCGAGGGCCTTGTCGAGGCGCCCGAGGAGGTCCGAGAAGGCGGCCGGCGCCTCGATGTCGCCGAGCGCCGCGTAAGCGTCGCGCAGCTGGCGGCCGAGATGCTCCTGCACCTCGACGGGAAGGGTCGGAGGCGTCGCCGGCCCCGGCTTGGCCCGGCGGGCGGAGGAAGAATCAGTCATTGGCCTGCACGGTGACGCGGGGGGACACCTGAAGCTAGACCATGAGTGTGAAATGCGCGAGCGTCTTGCGCCAGTCACAGGTGCGCGAGCGCACATGCGGACGGGCCGGCGGCGCGCTGAACGGTCGGCCCCGCCGTCATCGACGGCGAGGCCCCGAATGCTCGAATCAGAGCTTGCTCTTCACCGTGTCGGCGGCGTTCTTGATGCCTTCCTTAGCGTCGCCCACCGTCCGCTGAGCCTCACCCTTGAGTTCCTGGGCCTTGCCCTCGGCCTTCAGCTTCTCGTCGCCGGTGAGATTGCCGACACCTTGCTTGATGTTGCCGGCCGCTTCATTGGCGGCGCCCTTGACCTTGTCGGTGAAGCTGCTCATCGGGATCTCCTGTTGAGGTGACCGTTATTGTCGGTCCAGGCCCTAGGAACAGCTGGGGCGCGGGATGGTTCCGCTGCGTTGCGCTCCCGCGCCCCTTTCGTCAGTGGCTCGCCGCCTCCCGCGCCGGGGCGGGCCGGGTCCGGCCGGGACGGCCCTCCTCCTCCCGCACCCGGCGGCGCTGGAACAGGCGCATCACCACCACGAAGAAGACCGGCACCAGGATGACGGCCAGCACCGTGGCCGAGATCATGCCCCCCATCACGCCCGTGCCGATCGCCTGCTGGCTCTTCGAGGCCGCGCCCACCGCGATGGCGAGGGGCACGACGCCGAAGATGAAGGCGAGCGAGGTCATCACGATCGGCCGGAAGCGCAGCCGCGCGGCCTCGACCGTCGCCTCGACCAGCCGCGTGCCGGGGCGCCACAATTCGCGGGCGAACTCGATGATCAGGATCGCGTTCTTGGCCGAGAGGCCGATGATCGTGATCAGCCCGATCTTGAAGTAGACGTCGTTGGGCATGTCGCGCAGCATCACGCCCACCACCGAGCCGACGACGCCGAGGGGGATGACCAGCATCACCGAGAGCGGGATCGACCAGCTCTCGTAGAGGGCCGCGAGGCACAGGAACACGATCAGCACCGAGAGGGCCAGCAGCAGGGTCGCCTGCGAGCCCGCCTGCTTCTCCTGCAGCGACTGGCCGGTCCAGGTGTAGCCGAAGCCCTTGGGCAGCTGGGTCATCAGCCGCTCCATCTCGGCGATCGCCTCGCCCGACGTGTAGCCCGCGGCCGGCTCGCCGGTGATGCGCACCGACTGGTAGCCGTTGAAGCCGATGATCTGGGCCGGGCCCACGCTCCACGTCAGGTCCGCGAAGGAGGCCATCGGCACCATCGTGCCCTGCTGGTTCTTCACGCCGTAATTCAGCAGATCGCTCGGGTTCAGCCGCTGGGCGGCCTCCGCCTGCACGATCACCCGCTGCATCTTGCCCCGGTTCGGGAAGTCGTTGGTGTAGACCGAGCCGAGGTTGACCTGGATGGTCTGGTTGATCTCGTCGAAGGAGACGCCGAGCGCGGCCGCCTTCTCGCGGTCGATGACGAGTTCGGCCTGCGGCGCGGGCGGCAGCCCCTCCACGTAGACGTTCTTCAGGACCGGACTCTTGCGGGCGAGCGAGAGCAGCTGCTCCTGCGCCGCCATCAGGGCGGAGTAGCCCTTCTGGGCGCGGTCCTGCAGGCGGAAGCTGAAGCCCGAGGCGTTGCCGAGATTGTCGATCGGCGGCGGCTCCAGCGCCTGGATCACCGCGTCCTTGTAGCTCGCCAGGGCCTTGTTGGTCCCCGCCACCAGGGCGGCGGCGGACTGGTCCGGCCCGCGCTGCGACCAATCCTTGAGGGTGACGAAGGCCTGCGAGGTCATCTGGCCCTGCCCCGAGAAGGAGAAGCCGTTGACGACCGTCACCGTCGCCACCCCGGGCTGGGCCATCAGGTGCTCCTCGACCGCCTTCACCGCCGCGAGCGTGCGGTTGAAGGAGGCGCCCGGCGGCGTCTGGATGTCCACCGTGAAGAAGCCCTGGTCCTCGACCGGCAGGAAGCCCTCGGGCAGGCGCACGAAGGCGAAGGCCACGCCGGCGACCAGGATCAGGTAGATCGCCATCATCCGGCCGGCCTTGGCGATGGTCCAGCGCACGCCGCGCCCGTAGCGCTCGGTCTCGCGCTCGACCACGCGGTTGAACCAGCCGAAGACGCCGCCCTTGGCGTGGCCGTGCCCCTTCTCGATCGGCTTGAGCATCGTCGCGCAGAGGGCGGGCGTCAGCGACAGGGCCAGCACCGCCGAGAAGGCGATCGAGGTCACCATGGCGATCGAGAACTGGCGGTAGATGATGCCGACCGAGCCGGGGAAGAACGCCATCGGGATGAACACCGCCACCAGCACCAGCGTGATGCCCACGATGGCGCCGGTGATCTGGCTCATCGCCTTGCGGGTGGCCTCCTTCGGGGAGAGGCCCTCCTCGTTCATGATCCGCTCGACGTTCTCCACCACCACGATCGCGTCGTCGACCAGGATGCCGATGGCCAGCACCATGCCGAACATGGTGAGCACGTTGACCGAGAAGCCGGCCAGCAGCATCACCGTGCAGGTGCCGAGCAGGGCGATCGGCACCACGATCGTCGGGATCAGCGTGTAGCGGATGTTCTGCAGGAACAGGAACATCACCACGAACACCAGAACCACCGCCTCGACCAGCGTCATCATCACTTTCTTGATCGAGGCCTTGACCGCCGGGGTGATGTCGTAGGGGATGTCCCATTTCACGTTCGAGGGGAAGAACTGCGAGAGTTCCTCCATCTTGGCGCGGATGGCCTTGGCGGTCTCGAGGGCGTTGCCGTCCGGGGCGAGGGTCACCGAGATGCCGGCCGCCTCGCCGCCGTTGAGGCGGGTGGTGAACTTGTAATCCTCGCCGCCGAGTTCGATCCGGGCGACGTCGCGCAGCCGCACGGTCGAGCCGTCCGGATTGGCCCGCAGCACGATCGCGCCGAACTCCTCGGGCGCCCGCATCTGGCCCTTGACGATGATCGGGGTGTTGACCGCGTGGCCGGCCGGGCTCGGCTGGGCCCCGACCGCGCCCGAGGCGATCTGGGCGTTCTGGTTCTGGATCGCCCGCGTCACGTCCGAGGCGCTGAGCGAGAGCCCGCGCAGCTTGTCGGGATCGACCCAGATGCGCAGCGAGCGCTCGGTCGAGTAGAGGGTGGCGCGGCCGACGCCCGGGATGCGCCGGATCTCGTTGATGACGTTGCGGATGAGGAAGTCGCCGAGCGCCACCTCGTCCATCGAGCCGTCCGTCGAGACGAGCGTGATGATGTTGAGGGTCGCCGCGGAGGCCTCCTCGACCAGGATGCCCTGCTGGCGCACCTCGGCCGGCAGGCGCGCCTCGACGCGCTTGAGGCGGTTCTGGACCTCGACGGCGGCGTAGCCCGGGTCGGTGCCCGGCTCGAAATTGGCCGTGATCTCGACCACGCCGAAGGAATCGGAGGCCGATTCGAAGCTCTGGATGTTGGCCGCGCCGTTGAGCTCGTCCTCGATCAGGCGGGTCGTGCCGGTGTAGAGGTCCTCCACCGAGGCGCCCGGATAGGCGGTCGAGAGGGCGATCGAGGGCGGCGCGATGATCGGGTACTGCGCCACCGGCAGGAGCGGGATCGTGAGGGCGCCGCCCAGGCAGATGAACAGGGCGACGACCCAGGCGAAGACCGGGCGGTCGATGAAGAAGCTCGCCATGCCGCGCCCCCTCAGCGGCGCCCGGCGCCGGCCGCGGCGGTCTGCCACGGCACCGGCTTCACCACGGTTCCGGCCACGATCTTCTGGAAGCCCTCGGTGACGACGCGGTCGCCGGCCTTCAGGCCCTCGCGGATCACCCACTGGCCCTCGACCACGGGCCCGACCTCGACCGGGTGGAGCATGACCTTGTCGTTCTCGCCCACGAGCCAGACCTCCGCCCGGCCGTCGTTGGAGCGGTGGACCGCCTGCTGGGGCACCGCGATCGCGTCCGCGTCGATGCCCTGCCGGATGCGCGCGCGGACGTACATGCCCGGGAAGAGCTCGTTGCGGGGGTTGGGGATCTCGACGCGCAGCGTGACCTGGCCGGTGCTCGGGTCGGCGGTCACGTCCGAGAACAGCAGCCGGCCGGGCTCCGGGTAGAGCGAGCCGTCGTCCATGATCAGGCGCACGGTGGCGACGTCGGGGGCGACGCTCGCCAGTTCCCCGCTCGCGAGGTCGCGGCGCAGCTTGTTGAGCTCGCTCACCGACTGCGTGATGTCGACGTAGATCGGGTCGAGCTGCTGGATCGTCGCGAGGTTGGTGGCGCTGCCCTGCTCGATCAGGGCGCCCTCGGTGACGAGGGCGCGGCCGATGCGGCCGGAGATCGGGGCGCGCACGTCGGTCCAGTTCAGGTTGAGCTTGGCGCGGTCGCGCGCCGCCCTGGCGCCGGCGACCTCCGCCTCGGCCTGCTTCTGGGCCGCGTAGGCGGCGTCGTACTGCGCCTGGCTCGCGGTCTGGCGCGACAGCAGGGTCTCCAGCCGCTCGGCCTGCTGGCGGGCGAGCACCAGGGCGGCCTCGGCGCGGGCGAGCGTCGCCTCGGCGCTGTCGAGCTCGACCCGGTAGGGCGCGGGGTCGATCTTGTAGAGGAGGTCGCCCTCCTTGACCTGACTGCCCTGCTGGAAGGCGCGGGTGATCACGAGGCCGGAGACGCGGGCGCGGACCTCGGCGATGCGGGTCGGCGCGACGCGGCCGGGCAGGTCGCGCTCGAACGGGATCGGCTGGTTGCGGACGGTCACGATGCCGACCTCCGACGGCGGGGCCTCCGCCGGCGCGGCAGCATCGTGCTGCTCGAGCTTGCAGGCGCCGAGGAGGAGGGCGGCGGCGGTGACGAGGGCGAGGCGGTGCATCACGGGCAGCGAACTCCTGCGCGCGGCGAGGCTCTCCGGCCCCGACGACGCGGCGATGGCGATGAGGCGAGCGGCCCGGCCCGCGGGCGCGGGCCGAGCCCGCGGGTGCGGGCCGAGCCCGCGGGTGCGGGCCGAGGCTTGGCCGGCGCGGGGAGGCGGCCGGCGGCGATCGTCGGGTGGGGATCGGGAAGGGGGAGCGCCGCGGCGCGTCATACGACATCCGGTTGATTGCGTCGCAATGCGGATGTCGGCTTCGCTCAGGCGCCGCGCAGGCTCGTGATCCGGGATCCGCTTCGATCAAGCGGATCCCGGATCAGGCGCCCGGGGCCGCGCGGTCGCGGCCGGTCAGGCAGCCTTCGGGGGCCTGTCGAGCCGCGCCGCGCGGGCGGGCGGCCGGGATCCGAGGTCGCGGGGCGGCAGGATCACCGTGGAGGCGGACGCGCCCGGCGCCGCGGTCGCGACCGGGCTCGCGCCCTGGGCGCCGTCGTCGCTGGGGCGGATCGGCTCGGCCGGGGCCGAGACGCTCGCGATGCAGCGCAGCGCGTGGGCCGGGAGATCGGCGTGAAGGCTCGCGTCGATCATCTCCGGGGTGACGGCGCGCATCACCGGGCCGCCCCCGACCGGGGCCGCCGAGGCGGTCGATGCGGCGAGCAGCAGGGCGGCGAGGCCCAGGAGGGCCGCCGCGCAGCACCGCAGGAGGGGAGCGAGGCGCGTCATCACGGAGCTTCACAGTGGGGGGCGTGGTGCAGTGCCGCAAGCCTCCCGCGACATTCTGTCGAGGGTAGGGCGGCGCTCCCCGGTTCAGCGCCGCGCCGCCAGCAGGGTCCGGGCGACCGCCGGGCCCGCCACCTCGATCCCGAGGCCGCGGGCGAGCGCCGCCAGGGCCGCGACCTGGGCGGCGTTGTCCGGGGCGAGGCTGCCGTCCGGCCGCCAGAGATTGTTCTCGAACCCGACCCGGACGTCGCCGCCGAGGCAGGCCGCCGCGATCAGGCAGGCCGCCTCCCGCCGCCCGAAGGCGCACAGCGCCCAGGGCAGGTCGAGGTGGTGGCCGGAATTCCAGGCCGCCAGGAAGGGCAGCAGGTCGGAGGGTTGCGAGCGCTGGCCGGTGCTGTAGCGGCCGAGCACGAAGAGCACGCTCGCGCGCTGGAGCGGGATCAGGCCGCGGGCGACCAGGCCCTGGAAGCGCGTGACGTCGCCCGCATCGTACAGGATGTGCTGCACCAGCGTGCCCGCCCGGGCCTGCCCGGCCAGGAAGGACGCGGCGGCGGCCTCGTCGTCCGGCTCCGCGAAGAGTTCGCGCACCGCCACCGAGAAGGCCTCGGGCCGCAGGGCGGCGATCGCCGCCATCTGCTCGGCCGGCGCGTAGAGGCCGACCGCCTCCGTCGTCACCTGGACGATCATCTCGGGGCCGGCCTCCCGGCGCACCGCCGCGATGGCCTCGCGGTAGCGGTCGAGGTCGAGCGTGTGGCGATCCTCCGCGTCGCGCACGTGCAGGTGGATCATCGCCGCCCCGGCCTCCCGGCAGCGGGCGGCTTCGAGCCCGATCTCCCGCGGCGCCAGGGGCAGGGCCGGGTGATCGCTCTTGGCGAGGCGGGCGCCGTTGGGGGCGACCGCGATGATCAGGGGCTTGGTCACGCGTGGTCCTCCGGAGCGTCGGCGGGCTCCGGGACCACCGTCACCCGCGCCTTCAGGATCTCGATCAGCGCCCGGTCCCGCCGGGCCTCCAGCTCCGCCACCGAGAGGCCGGCCGCCTCCTCGGCGACGCCCGCCACGATCGCGGCCCGCACCTCCGGCGTCAGCGCAGGCCGGCCGAGCGAGGCCCAGCGCCGCTCCTGGCTCGGGCCGAGATGGGCGAGGTAATGGGCGATGCCGCCCGGACCGCCGCCCAGGTGGTAGGTCATGTGCGGCCCCATCGCGGCCCAGCGCAGGCCCGGCCCGTGGCAGAGCGCGGCGTCGATATCCGCCACGCTCGCCACCCCCTCGGCGACGAGGTTGACCGCCTCCCGGTAGAGCGCCGCGGTGAGGCGGTTGGCGATGTGGCCCGGCATCTCGCGGCGCAGGATCACGGGCCGGCGCCCGAGGCCGCGGTAGAAGCCGGCGGCGCGGGCGGCCGCCGCCTCGCTCCCGGCCACGATCTCGACCAGCGGCACGAGGTGGGGCGGGTTGAACGGATGCGCGACGAGGACGCGCTCGGGCCGTGCGCAATCGGCCACGATGGCACTGCGCAGGAGCGCCGAGGTGCTGCTCGCCACCAGCACGCGCGCCGGCAGCAGGCGGTCGATCTCGGCGAGGAGCGGGCGCTTCAGCGCCTCGCTCTCGGGCGCGTTCTCCTGCACGAAATCCGCGCCGTCGAGGGCCTCCGCCACCGAGGCGCGGAAGTCCAGGCGGCCCGCGCCGCGCAGGCCGAACCCGGCGAGCTGCGCCCGCGCGCCCGCCACGAAGGCGAGGAGCCGCGCCTCGGCGCCCGGCGCCGGGTCCGTCGCCGCCACGTCGAGGCCGTGGGCGAGGAACAGGGCCGCCCAGCTCGCCCCCACGGTGCCGCAGCCGATCACGGCGACGCGCCGCACGCTCTCCGGGCTCTCCGACACGCTCCGCCTCCTCCCGCCATCCGCGAGTCTAAAGTCTTAGGCCCCCGCGCAGTATCCGTCTTCCAGCCGGCTCGACCTTTGTCCAGTATCCGCGGCCAACGAGCCGGGACCCCGAGAGCCCGGCCAGACCCGACCGGGAGAGACGCATGCTGACACGCCTCGCGGCCCTCGCCGCGTTCATCGCGGCCTGGGCCGGACCCGCCTCCGCCGAGGACGTGGTCCGCCTCGGCAACCTGAAATTCGCCCATTACGGCGCCATCTCCTACATGAAGGAGATCGCGCCCAAATACGGAATCCGCATCGACGAGAAGGTCTTCGCCAAGGGCGCCGACATCTACCCGGCGATGGCGGTCGACCAGATCGACATCTCGGCCTCCGGCGCCGACGGGGCGGTGGCGGCGCGCGGCAACGGCGTGAAGCTGCTGGTCGTGGCGGGCTTCGCCAATGGCGGGGTGCGCATCCTCGGCCGGCCGGACCTCGGCGCCAAGACCCTCGCGGACATCAAGGGCAAGAAGGTCGCCACCGTCCGGGGCGGCACGCAGGACCTGATGCTGCTCGCCGAACTGGAGAAGAACGGCCTGACCTGGTCAGACCGTCCCGGCAAGGACGTGCAGTTGATCTACTTCAACAACTACGCCGACCTGAATCAGGCTCTCGCCCAGAAATACGTCGACGTGATCTGCCAGAGCGAGCCGCAATCGACGCAGGCGATCTCGGCCGGCTGGGGCACCGAGATCGTCAAGCCCTACGACACCCCGGTCGGCATTCCCTACCGGCCGCTCGTCATGACCGAGAAGATGTATGCCGAGAAGCCGGACGTGGCGGCCCGGGTGCTCAAGGTCTTCGTCGAGGCGACCAAGACCTTCATCGAGAAGCCGGACCTCGCCGAGAAGTACGTGCGCGAGCAGGTCTTCAAGGGACAGCTCTCGTCCCAGGACTACAAGGACGCCATGACGAACGCGGCCTTCACGTACGATATCCCGGCCGGCCACATGCAGGTCACGGCCGACCTGATGCACAAGTACGGGCTCGGCAAGATGGTGAGCCCGCCGAAGAGCGACGCGGAGTGGGTGAAGCTCGACCTTCTGGAGAAGGCCAAGGCGGAGCTGGGTGCCAAGACCAATTAGGACCGCCAACTCAGACCACCACAGTGCCTGGGGCCGTTCTGCGCGGCGTCACGGCATCGACGGAACCGCCTCGGCATGACCCCCCGCACCTCCTTCGCGACCCGTCTCTCGGCCCTGCGCGGCGCGCTCCTGCCCATCGGCCTGCTGATCCTCTGGGAACTCGCCAGCCGCGCCGGCCTGTTCTCCGCCGTGGTGCTGCCGCCCCCGAGCGCGGTCGCGGCGCGCTGGGTCCAGAGCCTGGTTCCCGCGCTGCCCTACGACCCGCAGAGCCAGAGCTACGGCGAGTGGCTGCTCTCGGGCGAACTGCCCCACGACGCGGTGGCGAGCCTCGGCCGGGTCGTCGCCGGCTTCGCCATCGGGGTCGGGCTCGCCCTGCCGGTCGGGCTGCTGATGGGCACGAGCGACCGGCTCTACGGCCTCGTGAACCCGCTCCTCCAGATCCTGCGGCCGATCCCGCCGATCGCCTACATTCCGCTCGCCATCGTGTGGTTCGGCCTCGGCAACCCGCCGGCCCTGTTCCTGATCGCGCTCGGCACCTTCTTCCCGGTCCTCGTCAACACGATCGCGGGCGTGCGGCAGGTCGACTCGATCTACATCCGGGCGGCCCGCAACCTCGGCGCCGGGCCCTGGACCCTGTTTCGCCGGGTGATCCTGCCGGCCGCGAGCCCCTTCGTGCTCGCCGGCATGCGGATCGGCATCGGCACCGCCTTCATCGTGGTGATCGTCGCCGAGATGATCGCGGTCTCGGACGGGCTCGGCTACCGGATCCTGGAGGCGCGCGAATACATGTGGTCGGACAAGATCATCGGCGGGATGCTGACGATCGGCCTGCTGGGCCTGCTGATCGACGCCGCGATGTCGCGGCTCAACGACCACCTGCTGCGCTGGCACCGCGGCCTGGAGCGCTGACACGGATGAGCCGGGATTCCGCCGAGATCGCGATCGACCGGGCCTCGAAGGTGTTCGGGGCCGGCGACCACGCCGTGGTGGCGCTGGAGGGCGTCACCGCCCACGTTCCGGAGGGGGAGTTCGTGTGCCTGCTCGGGCCCTCGGGCTGCGGCAAGTCCACGCTCCTCAACGCCATCGCGGGATTCGCGCCGCTCACCGGCGGCTCCATCCGGGTCGGCGGGCGGCCGGTGGCCGAGCCCGGGCCGGACCGCGGCATGGTCTTTCAGGAATACGCCCTGTTCCCCTGGATGACGGTGGCGCAGAACATCCGCTTCGGCCTCGACATCAAGGGCGTGGGGCGGGGAGAGGCGGAGGCGGCGGTGGCGCGCATCGCCCGCACGCTCGGCCTGTCCGAGTTCCTGGGCCGCTTCCCCAAGGACCTGTCGGGCGGCATGCGCCAGCGCGTCGCCATCGCGCGGATCCTCGCCCTCGACCCGCCCGTGATGCTGATGGACGAGCCCTTCGGCGCCCTCGACGCGCTGACCCGCCGCACCCTGCAGGACGAGTTGCTGCGGATCTGGGCCGAGTACCGCAAGACGATCGTGTTCGTGACCCACTCGATCGAGGAGGCGATCTACCTCGCCGATCGGATCCTGGTGCTGACCTACCGGCCGGGGCGCCTGAAGCGCGACATCGCGGTGCCGCTGGCGCGCCCGCGCGACACCGCCTCGGCGGAGTTCAACGCCCTCAAGCGCGACCTCGCCGGGCTGGTCATGGAGGAGCAGCAGCGCTTCACCCAGGCCGAGCTGAGCGGGGCGGCGGTGGACTGAGCGCCTCATCCGCTGTCCGGAGGATCACGTCCGGACAGCGGACGATCAGGGATCCGGTTGATCCAAGCAGATCCCGGATCGCGAGCCCGCGCGGCGCCTGAGCGACGCCGACCTCCGCATGGCCGAAATGGGAGAGGGCGAAGCAATCCGTCGGATGTCGGATCAGCCCCGCCCCTTGCGGCCCTTGTATTTCGGCCGCTGCCCCGGGAAGCCCTGCGTCGAGCGCGCCGCCGGCCGCTCGGTGAAGATCGGGATCTCCCGGTCGGTCCCCGGCCCCATCTCGTCGAGGGTCGGCCTGCGGATGCGGGTGCCCTCGTCCGACACGCCCTTGCCCAGCGGCCCGGACCCGAGCGGCTCCTCCGCCCCGCCAGTGCCCGGCGGCAGGTCGGCGTTGCGGCCGTAGCGGCGCCGCCCGCCCTTCTCGCCGTAGCGCCCGGCCTGGTCCTCCACCGCCCCCTGGCGGGCCAGCGGGTCCTCCGCGATGGCGAGTTCCGTCGCCTGGAGCCGCTTGAGCTCGTCGCGCAGCCGCGCCGCCTCCTCGAAGTCGAGGTCGGCGGCGGCCGCGCGCATGCGCTTCTCCAGATCCGCCATCACGGCCTTGAGGTTGTGGCCGACCGTGACGCCGCCCTTGGCCAGTCCCGTGTCCACCTGGACGTGGTCGCGCTCGAAGACGCTCTCCAGGATGTCGGCGATGTTGCGCTTCACGCTCTGGGGCGTGATGCCGTGCTCGGCATTGTAGGCGAGCTGCTTGGCCCGGCGCCGCTCGGTCTCGGCGATGGCCCGGTCCATCGAGCCGGTGCGCTGGTCCGCGTAGAGGATCACCCGCCCCTCTGCGTTGCGGGCCGCGCGGCCGATCGTCTGGATCAGCGAGGTCTCGGAGCGCAGGAACCCCTCCTTGTCCGCGTCCAGGATCGCGACCAGCGCGCATTCCGGGATGTCGAGCCCCTCGCGCAGCAGGTTGATGCCGATCAGCACGTCGAAGGCGCCGAGCCGCAGGTCGCGGATGATCTCGATCCGCTCCAGCGTGTCGATGTCCGAGTGCATGTAGCGCACCCGCACCCCGTTCTCGTGCAGGTACTCGGTCAGGTCCTCGGCCATGCGCTTGGTGAGCGTGGTGACCAGGGTCCGGTAGCCCGCGGCGGCGACCTCCTTCACCTCCCCGAGCAGGTCGTCCACCTGGGAGCGGGCCGGGCGGATGATCACCTCCGGGTCGACGAGGCCGGTCGGGCGGATGACCTGCTCGACGAAGACGCCGCCGGTCTGCTCCATCTCCCACTTGGCCGGCGTCGCCGAGACGTGGATCGATTGCGGCCGCATCGCGTCCCATTCCTCGAAGCGCAGCGGCCGGTTGTCGAGGCAGGAGGGCAGGCGGAAGCCGTACTCGGCGAGGGTCGCCTTGCGGCGGAAGTCGCCCCGGTACATGCCGCCGATCTGCGAGATCGTGACGTGGCTCTCGTCCGTGAAGACGAGGGCGTTGTCGGGCAGGTACTCGAACAGGGTCGGGGGCGGCTCGCCCGGCTTGCGGCCCGTCAGGTAGCGCGAGTAGTTCTCGATGCCGTTGCAGGCGCCCGTCGCCTCGATCATCTCCAGGTCGAAGGTGCAGCGCTGCTCCAGCCGCTGCGCCTCGATCAGCCGGCCCATCCGGGTCAGCTCCTCGACCCGCCGCTTCAGCTCGTCCTTGATGCCCTTGACCGCCTGCTGGAGGGTCGGGCGCGGCGTCACGTAGTGGCTGTTGGCGTAGATCTTGACGAATTTCAGCGGGTTGATGGTCTTGCCGGTGAGCGGGTCGAATTCCGTGATCGCCTCGACCTCGTCGCCGAACAGGCCGATGCGCCAGCCGCGATCCTCCAGGTGGGCCGGCCAGAGCTCGATCACGTCGCCGCGCACCCGAAAGGTGCCGCGGGCGAAGTCGGACTGGATCCGCTTGTACTGCAGGGCCACGAGGTCGGCGATGAGCTGGCGCTGCTCGATGCGCTCGCCCAGCGTCACCGTGAACGACATCGCCGTGTAGGTCTCCACCGAGCCGATGCCGTAGATGCAGGAGACCGAGGCGACGATGATGACGTCGTCGCGCTCCAGCAGCGCCCGCGTGGCCGAGTGGCGCATCCGGTCGATCTGCTCGTTGATCGACGATTCTTTCTCGATGAAGGTGTCGGAGCGCGGCACGTAGGCTTCGGGCTGATAATAATCGTAGTACGAGACGAAGTACTCGACCGCGTTGTCGGGGAAGAAGGCCTTGAACTCGCCGTAGAGCTGGGCGGCGAGCGTCTTGTTCGGGGCCAGGATGAGGGCGGGGCGCTGGGTCTCCTCGATGACCTTGGCCATCGTGAAGGTCTTGCCGGAGCCGGTGACGCCGAGCAGCACCTGGTCGCGCTCGCTGCGCCGCACGCCCTCGACGAGGTCGGCGATGGCCTTGGGCTGGTCGCCGGCCGGGCTGAAATCGGATTTCAGCCGGAAGGCAACGCCGCCCTCGGATTTCTGCGGCCGCTCCGGCCGGTGCGGCACCCAGGGCTTGCCGTCCTTGAACAGCGGGTTGCCCTCGGTGAGGAGCTTGGTGAGCGCGTCGACCGTGGCCGAGACCCCGGCCGCGGCGAGCGAGGCGCCCGGCTCCTCGGCGAGGTCCGGCCCGTCGTCGGGGGTGCGCAGGCCGAGGGACTTGGCGAGGGCCGGATCGACATCCGTCACGGCGCCGTGCGCGAAGGCGGCCTGCGGCGCCTCGCCGAATCCGGGCTCGGCCTTCCGGGGCCGCCCGCGCCGGCGCGGCCCGGGCTCCGGCGCCGCCTGCGGCTCCGGCGCGGGCAGCCGCTCGCGGTTGAGGGCCGGGTTCAGCAATTCGGCGAGGAAGGGGTCCAGCGGCTTCAGTTCGGGCTTCGACGCCTTGGCCGAGGACGGGCGCGGTTTCTTCGGGGCGGGCATGGGCGGAATATGGAGCCGATCGGCCCGGGGAGAAAGGCGGCTCGCCGCGGCATCGCGCGCCGGGCGGAGACGGCGCGGGGAGGCGGGCCGCCTCGGCATCATTCGCCGAAGTGGTCACCGGTTCGGCGGAAACAATGATGCAAGACCAAGCATCATTCGCCGAAGTGGCCACCCGTCCGGCGGCGAGAATGATGCAAGATCGAGAGCCGGGCAGAGTGGCGCGGGGCCACTCTGCTCAGGGCGCCACGGGTTCCGGCAGCCCCCTGTCCCAGACGGGCTCGCCCGTGAACCGGTCCGCCAGGAACGCCACGCAGGCCCGCACCTTCGCGGGCTGGCGCCGGCCCGGCGGCATCAGGGCATGGATCGGCAGGACGGAGGGCGGGGCCCCGAGGTCGAGGGCGACGAGGCGCCCCGCGCGCAGGGCGTCCCCCACGATGAAGCTCGGCTGGTAGATCAGGCCCTGGCCCGCCACGGCGGCGGCCACCAGCGCGTCGCCGTTCGAGGCACGCAGGTTGCCCGTCACCGCGTAGGCGCGGCCGCCGAAGCGCCAGCCGCCGCTGCTCGCCAGCGTGTAGCCGAGGCAATTGTGCCGGCCGAGATCCTCCGGCCGGCGCGGCCGGCCCCGCGCCGCGAGGTAATCCGGCGCGGCGCAGAGGAGCAGCCGGCACGGCGCCAGGAAGCGGGAGACCAGGGCCGAATCGCGCAGGTGCCCGATCCGCACCGCCATGTCCCAGCCCTCCTCGATCAGGTCCACGGCGCGGTCGCTGAGGCCGAGATCGACCTGCAGGGCCGGGTGCGCCGCCGTGAACGCCGCCAGGGCGGGCGCGATCTCCCGTACCCCGAAGGAGAGCGGCACGTTGAGGCGCAGCGTGCCGGTCGGCTCCAGCGCCTCGGCCCGCGCCGCGGCCTCGGCCTCGGTGATCTCCGCCAGGATGCGCTCGCAGGCCTCCAGGTAGCCGCGCCCGGCCTCGGTCAGGGTCAGGCGCCGGGTGCTGCGGTGGAGGAGGCGGGTGCCGAGCCGCTCCTCCAGGGCCGTCACGTGCTTGGTGACCCCGGTCTGCGACAGGCCGAGCGACCGGCCGGCCGCCGCGAAGCTGCCGAGGCCCGCGACCCGCACGAAGACCTGCATGCCGGTGACGCGATCGAGCACGGTCCCGCCTCACTCTGCCAGGATGAGCTGAATGGCCGGAATAGCGGATTATCCCCGGATCGGAAGAGGGGTAGTGATCCTGGCACCGCGTACGGGCTGCCTCCCGTCGGACCTCACCCCAACCGGACTTCCCCCAACCGGACCTGCCCGCATGACCGCGACCCGAACCAGCCCCTACGCCGCACTGCTCCTGCGCGTCTCCCTCGGCGGCCTCTTCCTCGCCCATGCCGGCGTGAAGCTCCTGGTCTTCACACCGGCCGGCACGGCGGCCTTCTTCGGCAAGCTCGGCCTTCCGGCGGCCCTCGCCTACGCGGTGATCGCCGCCGAGGTGCTCGGCGGCCTCGCGCTCATCCTCGGCCTCTACGCCCGCTGGGTCGCCCTGGCCCTGCTGCCGATCCTCCTCGGCGCCATCGTCACGGTGCATGCCGCCAACGGCTTCCTCGCCCAGAACCCGGGCGGCGGCTGGGAATTCGTCGCCTTCTGGGCCGTCGCCCTGGTGGTCCAGGCGCTGCTGGGCAACGGCCGCTACGCGGTCACCCGCGAGGCGTGAGGCCGACCCGATGGGCGAGACCCTCACTCCCGCGCCGATCGATCCCGGCACCCGCATCGGGCACGTGCACCTCAAGGTCGCCGACCTCGACCGGGCGCTGGCCTTCTACTGCGGCGTGCTCGGCTTCGGGCTCATGCAGCGCTACGGCCACCAGGCCGCCTTCGTGTCGGCGGGCGGCTACCACCACCATATCGGGCTCAACACCTGGGAGAGCCGGGGCGGCCCCCGGCCGGCTCCGGGCACGACCGGCCTCTACCACGCCGCGATCCTGTACCCGAGCCGGGTCGCGCTGGCGGACGCGCTCGCCCGGCTCGAGGCGGCGGGCATCCCGCTCACCGGGGCCAGCGACCACGGCGTGAGCCAGGCGCTCTACCTCGACGATCCGGACCGGAACGGGCTCGAACTCTACTGGGACCGGCCCGAGGCCGAGTGGCCCCGGGACTCCGCCGGGATGCTGCGGATGACCACGGCGCGGCTCGACCTTGCGTCCCTGCGCGCGCTCAGCCCTCGGCCGGGGGCGAGCCCTCCTGGCGCCGCGGCCCCCTGAAATAGGGCTCGACCGGCCCCTTCAGCTTGATCGTCATCGGGTTGCCGAACCGGTCGCGGGCATTGCCGGCGGCGAGGCGCACCCAGCCCTCGCTCACGCAATATTCCTCGACGTTGGTCTTCTCCACGCCCTTGAAGCGCACGCCCACCCCACGCTCGAGGGCGTCGGCGTCGTGGAAGGGGCTGCGCGGATCGGTGCAGAGGCGGTCCGGAGGGGTGTCGGTCATCGGTGAGGGCCTTCTCGGCTGTCGGCGGGCGCTCCCTACCGGCTCCGGCCCGCCCTGCCAACCTCCCGCCGCCGCCCGCGCCGGCCGGTTCCTTCAGTATAGAAAAACTCAAATATTGAAACAATCCAATCTTCGTATCGGCACTTGCTTCGGCCTGTAAATCATCGCATTCCTCCGCTGCCGGCCCTGACGTCCGCGTGGCGCGGACGCGCCGGTCTTCTTGATTGTCGGCGCCGCGAGGGAGCCCGCGATGGTGCGTGCCTTGAGCCTGATCCAGGGATGTCTCGGGTTGCTGCGGGAGGGCTGGCCGGTGCCGCGCCTGCGCCTCGACCACGTCGTCGACCGCCTCGGCGACGGGCCGGGGAGGGCGGGGCGGTGAGCGGGCGGGACCTCCCGGCGCGGGAGCTGGTGGCGCGGGCCCTCGCCCGGGCCTTCTGGCAGACCCTGGAGCGCAACCCGATGCCGCCGATGGCGGCCCTGGAGGCGGCGGCCGGCGCGGTCGGCGACCTCTACCGGCAGGTGGCCGCGCTGCACGGCGACCGGCCCGTCTGCGGCTGCGGCTGGCGGCCGGACGCGGAGGAGGACTTGGTCCGGCTCGAAGCCGCCCTGGCCGGCGCCCCCGCCGAGGGGGCGCTGCCGGACCTGGCGGCGCTGCCGGCGGCCGGGACAGCCTGAGATCGGGCTCGCCCCGGGCCGCGAACCGTGTCAGCTTCGGGACGTCCGCACCGGAGGTCTCATGCGCGGCGCGTTCGACCACATCCTTCGCTGGCGGCTGCTGCCGGGCTCGCACGCCTTCCCGGGGCCGGACGGCGGTACCTGCATCAACGAGGCCGCCATGGTGGCGGCCGGGCTGCCCTACCGGGCCATCCGCTCCTCGGCCGATTGCCCGCCCTGCTTCTCCCGCCCGCTCGCTTCCTACGCGCTCGGCCTCAACGATGCGATGCCGGATGCCGAGCGACCGCGGCTGATGGCCTTCGTGCTGCGCCTCGCCGGCTCGGCCGACACCGTCGCGGTCGAGGCGGCCCGCACGCATCACCTGACCGTGCAGACGGTGCGCCGCCTGCTGCCGCCGGTGCTGGAGCAGGTCGGGCTCGACCGTCACGCCGCGGCCTGCCGGGCGGCGGCGGACCTCGCCGGCGCCGTGCCCGCCGCGCGGGCGGGGGCCTGGGCGGCGGGCGCGGTCGCGGATGCGGCGGCGCGCGGCGGGATCTGGGTCCGCGGCGCGCGGGCGGCGGCGGCCTGCCGGGCCGCCACCTTCGCGGCCGAGATCGACGCCCGCTCGGCCGCGGACGCCGCGGAGGCCGCCGCCCTGTTCTCCCCCGATTCCTGGGCGGAGGCGGTGGCGATCCTGGACGAGGCGCTCGGGATCGGCCGGCAGGCGCCGGCGCTGCCGGTCGAGGTCGCGCGCGACCGGATGGCGGCGGCGCGGGCCGGGGCGGTCTGAGCCGGCTCCGCGGGAGCCGGCCGGTTCCGCGCCGAATTCCCGCGGCAGGTCGGGCCCCCGACGGGCGAAGCGCTGGCTCGCCATCGCGGGCCCGTTCAAGTGGCCGGCGCGGGCCCGCGGGATCAGGTCAGGGCGCGCAGCCTCGGCGTGGCAGGCGGGCCGGTCGCGGTGCGCTCCCGGCCCGGGCCCTCGCCGTGCCGCCCGGGCTCCGGAGCGTCGGGCCGGAGCGCGAGGTCGGCGGGGACGCGCCGGCCCGCGAGACCTGCGGCCCGCCCGCGCGCCGCGACGATGTCGAGCTGCATCCCCACCACCTGCGCGGTGAAGTGCCGCGTGAGTTCGAAGCAGTCCCGGCGCAGGCGCTCGGCCTCCGCGTGGAGCCGCCTGCTGTGGCCGATCGCCCTGGCGGCGCGATCCAGCAGGTCCTCAAGGAGATCCTTGGCCAAGGCGGCCTCCCGCGACACAGGCGGGAGCGCGCGGTCTCTCAGCCACCGGCGCCCAGGCTGTCGGCCGATGATCGCTCTCAACGCAACGGAGCGGGCTTCGTTCACCGCGGCGCGTGCGCCCCGCGGCAGGGGGACGCTCTCCGGCGGCCTCCCGGCGGTGGAGCACGCCGGGATCCGGGCGAGGGTCAGGTCTTGAGCACCAGGCAGGCGCCGCCGATCCCGCGGATCCGGTTGCACAGCCCCTCCGCCGCCTGGCGGGTCTCCGCCGGCACCCGGATCCGGTAGAAGGCGCGCGTGCCGCGGCTGCGGAAGCGCGTCCCGATCACCATCGGGCGGACCTCGCCCAGGACCGAGGCGTAGAGGGCGCGGGCACGGCCGAAGGCCGCGAGGGCGGCGGCCTTGGAGAAGTTGCCGGCGAGCTGGATGCCCCAGGGCGCGAGCGACGGCGTGCTGTCGGCGAAGTAGGTCTCGGTGCGGCCGCGGATCCGCAGGGCGGCCGTCACCTGGAGGCAGCGCGTGCCGGGCGGCTCGGTGAGGTCTCCCTTGGCGTCCGCTTTGGCCTCCGCCGCCCAATCCTCGGCGGTGCGGCCGGTGATGGCCGAGACGTAGGAGCGGGTCTCGCCCGGCAGGCCCCCGCTGCCGGCGAGCCAGGACGAGACCCGGCCGGGCCCGCCATTGTAGGCCGCCGCCGCCAGGCCGAGATTGCCGAAGCGGCGGCGCAGGTCCGAGAGCAGGCGCGCCGCGTGCGGGATCGCCTGCTCGGGGTCGAAGGGGTCGGCGAGGCCGCGCTCGGCGGCGGTGCCGGGCATGAACTGCGCCACGCCCTGCGCGCCGGCCGGGCTGACCACGCCCGGCCGGAAGCTGCTCTCCCGCCAGATCAGCCGCGTCAGGAAGGCGACCGGCAGGGATTGCGCCTGGGCGGCGCCCTCGATCAGGCGGCACAGCGCCTGCTCGACGGATTCGGTGGCGGCCCCGGCCGGCTGCGCCGCGGCCGGGCGCGGGGCGAGGGCCGGGAGGAGCAGCCAGGGGAGGATCAGGCAGAGGAGGAGGGCGCGGGTCACGGCGCCGTTGTAGCGCGGCGCGGCGGATCCGCGAGTCGGGAATCGCCGGGACGACTGGCCTCGGGCAGCAGAGTGTCGCAGGTTACGGGGCCCGCCCCGTGCCCCACAAGGGCCTCCCCACCCTCCGCACCCGAGAGGCGATGTCAGCTCCGCTCCTCTCCGTCCAGGACCTGTCCGTCGCCTTCCGCCAGGGCGGGCGGGAGACCCGCCCGGTCGACCGGGTCTCGTTCGAGATCCAGCCCGGCGAGACACTCGCGCTGGTGGGCGAATCCGGCTCCGGCAAGTCGGTGACGGCGCTCAGCGTGCTGCGGCTCCTCGACGGCGCGACGCCCGAGGGGCGCATCCTGTTCAAGGGCCGCGACCTCCTCGCCCTGCGCGAGGCCGAGATGCGGGCGGTCCGCGGCGCCGACATCACCATGGTGTTCCAGGAGCCGATGACCTCCCTCAACCCGCTCCACCGCATCCTCGACCAGATCGGCGAGGTGCTGCGGCTGCACCGCAAGGTGCCGGAGGCGGGCGTGCGGGCGCGGGTGCTCGAACTCCTCGACCTCGTCGGGATCCGCGACGCGGAATCCCGCCTCACCGCCTACCCGCACGAATTGTCCGGCGGCCAGCGCCAGCGGGTGATGATCGCCATGGCGCTCGCCTGCGAGCCCGACCTGCTGATCGCGGACGAGCCGACGACGGCGCTCGACGTCACCGTCCAGGCCCAGATCCTGGCGCTGCTGGCCGACCTCAAGGCCCGGCTCGGCATGGCGATGCTGTTCATCACCCACGATCTCGGGGTGGTGCGCCGGGTCGCGGACCGGGTCTGCGTGATGTTCCAGGGCCGGATCGTCGAGCGGGGCGAGGTGGCGCGGGTCTTCGCCGATCCGCAGCACGACTACACCCGCCGCCTGCTCGCCGCCGAGCCGAGGGGGCGGGGCAACCCGGTGGCGGCGTCCGCCGAGACGCTGGTCGAGGCAGGCCCGATCCGGGTCTGGTTCCCGATCCGCCAGGGGCTGCTGCGCCGCACGGTCGGCCACGTGAAGGCGGTGGACGGGGTCTCGGTCCGGGTGCGGGCGGGCGAGACGGTCGGGGTCGTGGGCGAATCGGGCTCGGGCAAGACCACGCTCGGCCTCGCGCTCCTGCGGCTCATCGGCTCCGACGGGCCGATCGTCTATCTGGGCCGCCGCCTCGACGGGCTCGCGCAGGGGGCGATGCGGCCCCTGCGCCGCGAGATGCAGGTGGTGTTCCAGGATCCCTACGGCTCGCTCTCGCCGCGCATGTCGGTGGCCGAGATCGTCGAGGAGGGGCTGCTGGTGCAGAAGGCGGGCCGCGGCGCCGCCGAGCGGCGGCGCATCGTGGCCCGGGCCCTGGAGGATGTCGGGCTCGACCCGGCCGCCATGGACCGCTACCCGCACGAATTCTCCGGCGGCCAGCGCCAGCGCATCGCCATCGCCCGGGCCATGGCGCTCGATCCGCGCTTCGTTGTCCTCGACGAGCCGACCTCCGCCCTCGACATGTCGGTGCAGGCGCAGATCGTGACGCTGCTGCGGGAGCTTCAGCGCCGGCGCGGTCTCGGCTACCTGTTCATCAGCCACGACCTCAAGGTCGTGCGGGCGCTCGCGAACCGGGTGGTGGTGATGCAGAACGGGCAGGTGGTGGAGGAGGGCGAGGCCGAGGCGATCTTCACCGCCCCGCGGACCGCCTATACCCGCGCCCTGTTCGCCGCCGCCTTCGACCTCGCGGCCGCTCCCGCCGGCGCGGTGCGCGAGTGACCCGCGCCCTCGTCATCGTGCTCGATTCCGTCGGGATCGGCGGCGCTCCGGACGGCGCCGCCTACGGGGACGGGGGCGCCGACACGCTCGGCCACATCGCCGAGGCCTGCGCCGAGGGACGGGGCGACCGGCCCGGCCTGCGCGCGGGACCGCTCCGGCTGCCCCACCTCGCGGGGCTCGGCCTCGGGCTCGCGGCGCGGGAGGCGAGCGGCCGGATGCCGCCCGGCCTCGCGCCCGACGGGCCGGTGGCGGGCGCCTGGGGGCACGCCGTGGAGACTGCCCGCGGCAAGGATACGGTGTCGGGCCACTGGGAGATCGCGGGGGCGCCCGTCGATTTCGACTGGGGCCGCTTCCCGGCGACGCGGCCGAGCTTCCCGCCCGACCTCACCCGCGCCCTCATCGAGGAGGGGAACCTGCCCGGCATCCTGGGCGATTGCCACGCCTCCGGCACCGCCGTCATCGAGGCATACGGGGCCGAGCACCTGCGGAGCGGCAAGCCGATCTGCTACACCTCCGTGGACAGCGTCTTCCAGATCGCCGCGCACGAGGAGGCGTTCGGACTCGAGCGCCTCTACGCCCTGTGCGGCATCGCCCGCCGCCTCTGCGACCCCTACCGGATCGGCCGCGTGATCGCGCGCCCCTTCGCCGGCAGCGCGGGGACGGGCTTCGTGCGGACGGCGAACCGGCGCGACTTCGCCACGCCGCCCCCCGGCGACACGCTCCTCGACCGGCTCGCCGCCGCGGGCCGGCCCCTGGTGAGCGTCGGCAAGATCGGCGACATCTTCGCCCACCGGCACACCGGGACCGAGGTCAAGCCGGCCGGCAACGACGCCTGCCTCGACGCCGCCCTGGCGGCCTTCGCGGATCTCGGCCCGGGCGGCCTCGTCTTCGCGAACCTCGTCGATTTCGACACCGAGTACGGGCACCGGCGCGACGTGCCGGGCTACGCGGCGGCGCTGGAGCGCTTCGACGCCCGCCTGCCGGAGATCCGCGCCGCCCTGCGGCCGGGCGACCTCTGCCTCGTCACCGCCGACCACGGCAACGACCCGACCTGGACCGGGACCGATCACACCCGCGAGCAGGTGCCGGTCCTGGCCTTCGGGCCGGGGCAGCGCCCGGGCCCGATCGGGCGGCGCGAGGGGCTGGCGGATATCGGCGCGACGGTCGCGGCGCATCTCGGCCTGGCGCTCCCCGCCGGCCGCTCCTGGCTGTGACGTTTGGCTGTGACGGCCCCGCGGACGAGGATGGACGGGATGACGTCGGGCGCGGTTCTGGAACGGGCGGACCTCTACGCGCCGCCGATGCCGCCGCTCGCCGAGCGGGTCGACTGGCTGCGGCTGCTCTCCGCCTTCCGCCGCAACACCCTGGACGCCTTCCCGGGCGCCTGCCTCACCGAGCCGACCGTGACCCTGCGCCTGCCCGGGGGCGGGCGGGTGGTGCTGCTCTGCGTGCCGGAGGCGGTGCGCCACGTCCTGGTCGCGCAGGGATCGGACTTCGCCCGGCTCCCGGCCGGGATCCGGGTGCTCGGCCCGGTGGCGGGGCGCGGCCTCGTCACGGCCGAGGGCGAGGCGTGGCGCCGCCAGCGCCGGGTCCTGGCCCCGGCCTTCACGCCGCGCACGGTGCCGCTGATGGCGCGGCACATCGCCCGCGCCACCGCCGCCTGCCTGCGCCGGCTCGACGCCGCCCGGGGCGGCCCGGTCGATCTCCACGCCGAGATGCAGCGGCTCAGCCTCGACATCGCGGCCTCCTCGATGTTCTCCCTGGAGGCCGGCCCCTACGAGGCGCGGATCCGCGCCATGGTCTCGGCCTATCTCGGCGGGCTCGGCCGGCCCCGGGTGAGCGACTTCCTGGTGCCGCCCGGCTGGCCGACCCCGGCCGCGCCGCGGCGCTGGCTTTTTCGGCGCCGCTGGCGCGCGCTGATCGCCGAGCTGATCGCGGTCCGCCGGGCCCAGGTGGCGGGACAGGGGCCACGCGACCTGTTCGACCTCCTGGCCGAGGCCCACGGCGAGGAGCCGGACGGGCTGCTCGCCGACGAGGTCGGCACCATGATCGTGGCCGGGCACGAGACCACGGCCTCGACCCTGTTCTGGGCCGCGACCCTGCTCGCCCGCGCCCCTGCCGTGCAGGAGGCGCTGGCCGCGGAGGCGCGCGGCCTCGACCTCGGCGAGGCGGGGGCCGCCGCCGCCCTGCCGAGGCTCGCCCTGGCCCGGGCGGTGGTGCAGGAGGCGCTGCGCCTCTACCCGCCCGCCTACATGATCGCCCGGCGCGCGGTCCGGGACGGGGCGGTCTGCGGCGCCGCGATCCCGGCCGGCACCACCGTGATGATCCCGACCTGGGTCATGCACCGCAACCCGCGCTGGTGGCCGCGGGCCGACGCCTTCGACCCCGAGCGGTTCCTCCGGCCGGGCGAGGAGCCGGACCGCTTCGTCTACCTGCCCTTCGGGGCGGGGCCGCAGGTCTGCATCGGGGCGCAGCTCGCCCTGGCCGAGGCGACGCTCGCGCTCGCCGGCCTCGCCCGCCGCTTCGCGCTCTCCCTCGACGGCGCGCGCCCGATCCTGCCGGTGGCGACCGTGACGGTGCGGCCCGACCACGCGCCGCCCTTCCGGCTCGCGCGCCGCTGAGCCTGCCGCGCAGCCGAAACTTTACCGGTGCGGCGGGAGATGAGCTAAGGATCCGGCTGCGTCCCGGCGGCGGCGTGGAGTTCAGTTTCGGTGCGACCCTGGAGCAGTGGCCCGTCCGACCGGCGCGGCTACCATCACGGCAACCTCAAGGAGGCGCTGATCGAGGCGGCGCGCCGCTTCATCGCCGAGCGGGGCATCGGCGGCTTCACGCTGGTCGACGCCGCCCGCCTGGTCGGGGTCTCGCCGGCCGCCCTCTACCGGCACTTCCGCGGGCGCGAGGCCCTGCTGGAGGAGGTGGCCGAGCGGGGCTTCCGCGAACTCGCCGCGCGGCTCGGCCGGGCCCTGCGCGGCCCCGGCACGCCGCTCGAGCGCTTCACCCGGATGGGAGAGGCCTACCTCGCCTTCGCCGAGGAGGAGCCCGGCTACTACGCGGCCATCTTCGAGGCGCGGCCGCTCGCCGCGCAGGAGAGCGGCCCGCCGCGGCCGCTGCGCGAGACGGACGCCTTCGGGCTCCTGGTCGAGGCCCTGCGCACCACCTTCCCTGACGGGTTCTCCGGCGTCGATCCCCGCTTCATCGCGCTCGAAGTCTGGGCGCTGTCCCACGGCATCGCGATGCTGGCCGCGGCCGGGCGGCTGCCCTCCGGGCCGGGCCTGCCGAGCAAGTACGATCTCCTGCGCGCGGGCGTGCTCGCCCTCGTGCACGGGGCCGCCGGCGGGCGGGCGGGCGCCGGGCCGCGCTAGGAGAGACACACCAGCGTCGGCAATTGGTTGTGGAAGTTTCCCGACGTCGTTCGAGACCCGATCGGTCCGGCTTCGCAGGCGCCGCGATGGCGGGAGGCGGACGCCCTCGGGATGCGCGCGGGCGCCGCTTCGCCTCGCGTTGCCGCGTGCCAGCCACCGAGGGCTTCCCGATGCCCCTGTGCGGGGCATCTGGGTGAACCGGCTGGCGCAGCGCGGCAGCCCGGACTGGCCGCCCTGCGCGGACATCTCGGACTCGGAGGAAGCCGCAGCCTTGCTCCTGCCGGCGTGCGACTGATTAGGCGCGGCGCGGAAGCCGCGACGGGTGGGACGCGGACATTCCGCTTGACGATGACGGTGGCCAACGACAGGGTCGCAGGACATGCCCAGGAACCAGACCCTCTGTGACCGACGCCGACGCCGCTGCCCCCAAGCGGTGGCTCTTCGGGCTGCGCGTCGATCAGCGTCCTTCCGCGTGGTGACTGCCTCACCGTAGGTCCCACCCGCCGGAGCGGCCGGTCCCCGTTCCCGAACCCCCGCAGCCCTCGGCTCCGGGGGTTTTCTTTTGCCCGAACCCCAGAAGGACTCCACCATGAGCATTCGCGTCGGCATCGTCGGGATCAGCGGTTTTGGCGGCGGCGAGGCGATGCGCCTGGTCGCGAGCCACCCCTCTTTCGAGCTCATCTACGCCGCAGGCGAGGGCAGTGCCGGCAGCCGTCTGGTGGACCGCTTCCCCGGTGTGCCGGCCAAGCTGGCCGACCTGGTGATCGAGAAGTGGGACCCCGTGACCCTGCCGAAGCTCGACCTGCTGTTCGCGTCACTGCCCACGGGCGCCTCGGCCGAGGCGCTGGCGCGCGTCCCCGAGGACGTGAGGATCGTCGACATCGGCGGCGACCACCGCTACGTCGAGGGTTGGGCGTACGGCCTGGCCGATGTCTGGCCAGCCGAGATCGAGGGTCGGATCCGCGTTGCCAATCCCGGCTGCTTCCCCGCGGCGACGCTGAGCGCGCTGGCGCCGCTGCTGGCCGAGAGGCTGATCGAGCCTGACAACATCGTGATCGACGCCAAGACCGGCATCTCCGGCGCGGGCCGGGGCGGCGCCGACAGCAAGTTCGGCTACGCGGAAACCAACGAGACCGTGGTGCCCTACGGGCTGCTCAAGCACGTCCACATGCCCGAGATCGCCAAGACGATCGAGCGGCTGAGCGGCGGCAGCGCGGCAGGGCTGGTGTTCACGCCACACTTGGTGCCGATGACCCGCGGCGTCCTCGCCACCATGTATTGCCGCGGCCGCGCCAGCACGGGCGAGTGCTTGGACGCGGCCCGGCGCTTCTACGCCGGGCGGGCGTTCGTCCGCGTCACCGACAAGCCGCCGCAGACCAAATGGGCCACCGGCTCGAACCTCGCGTTCGTCAGCTATGCGGCCGACCCGGAGCGCAACTTGGTGATCGCGATGGGCGTGGTCGACAATCTCGGCAAGGGAGCGGCCGGCCAGGCGGTGCAGAATGCAAACCTGATCTGCGGCCTGCCGGAAACCGCGGGGCTGGACGGCCTACCTGTTTGGCCATGACGAAGGCGGGCCTGCGGGCAGCTTGTCGATCCGCTACGGGGCGCAAGCCGAGCTCATGATGATCAAGCTGGTTGCGTATTGCCCCTGACGCACGGCCGGCACCTGCGACAGATCCCTGCGCCAAGCACAAACGAACTCGGAGTTTCCATCAGATCCGCGCACGATACGGGCCACGAGCGCGACGGCGCAGAGGGAGACAGCCGTGTCGGTGCCTGGATCCGAGCGGGTCTTCGACCGAGCGACCGCCGCTCACCGCGGCGGGAGCGAGTCCCCGCCGCACCCCGCCCGGCACCGGCGAGCCGGCCCGCACTCGCGGCGATCCGGGCGAAGAGGCGGGCGAGCACGTCCCGGCGCGCCAGGGCGGGGCGCTCGACGAGGTGCCAGCTGAGCCACGCCAGCAGCCCCGCCCCCGTCAGGGCGGCGACCGTCACCAGCCAGGGCGCGACGCCGCGATCCTGCGCCACGATCAGGTTCTGGAGCGGCCAGGCATAGAGGTAGACCCCGTAGGAGAGGTCCGTCCGCTGCGTGAAGCGCCCGATCCGCAGCGGCGGCACCGCGAAGGCGAACCAGAGCAGCAGGAAGCCGCCCAGGACCACGAAGGCGGGCTCGGCGAGGCCCGGCCGGCCCAGCAATCCCGCGAGCAGCAGCGCGGCGAGGGCGGCCCGCCCCGCCGAGAAGCGGATGCGCTCGCCGAACAGGAAGAAGGCGCTGCCGCAGGCGAAGATCAGGGCGAAGCGCAGCCCGTGCTTCAGCTTGAACAGGAGCGGGCTGCCGGAGGCCAGGGCCGGGTGCCAGACGAGCAGGCAGAGCCCGGCGAGGAGCGCCATCCCGGCGAGGAAGCGGCGGTCCGGCCGGAGCAGCCCGCAGCAGCCGAGGCCGGCGACCAAAAGGTAGCAGGCGAACTCGTAGACGATCGTCCAGGCCGCGCCATTGAGGTAGGGGTAGGGCAGGCCCTCGAAGGCCCGCGGCACCGCCGGCGCGCCGAGGAGCAGCAGGCGCCCGAGCGCGTCCGGGATCCGCAGCGCCGCGAGGTCGCCGCCCGCCAGCGGCGCGACGATCCCGATGCAGGCGAGCGAGGCGACGAGGTAGCCCGGATAGATCCGCAGCACCCGCTTGGCGAGGTACGACGCGCCCGAGGCGGAGGCGAGCCAGCTGCGCGTGATCAGGTAGCCGCTCAGCACGAAGAAGCCGTCCACCGCGACCTCCCCGAAGGACAGGGTGCCGGTGAGCCGGGTCAGGATCTCGCGCGAGCGGTCGCCGTCGATCAGCTCGGGCGAGTGGGACACCACCACCAGCCCCGCGAGCAGGAGGCGCAGCAGCCCGAGATTGTTGGCCCGCCGGCCGTCCGTCACTCGACCGGTTCCCGCTCGGCCCGCGCCCCGCCGAGGGCGCGCACCACCACGCGGCCGCCCTCGGCCGAGAGCGCGAGCCGCCCGGCCTTGAGGGCGAGCGCCTTCTCGCCGAAGAGCTGGCGCCGCCAGCCGCTGAGGACCGGGACCGGGGCCGCGTCGTCGTCCGCGAGCGCTTCGAGCTCGTCGACCGTGGCGATGATCTTGGGCGCCACCCTCTCCTCCTCGCAGACCGCCTTGAGCAGCACCTTGAGGAGCTCGACCAGGGCCCCGTTGCCGCCGCCGCGCGGCCGCCCGCGCTCGGGCATCGGGACGGTGGCGAGGTCGCGGGCGAGGCCGCGCTCGACCGCCGCCAGGATCTCGGTGCCGGTGCGGGAGCGCTCGAACCCCGTCGGGATGGTGCGCAGCCGCCCGAGCGCCTCGATGCTGCGGGGGGCGGCGGTCGCGACGTCGAGCACGGCCTCGTCCTTGAGGATGCGCCCGCGCGGCACGTTGCGGCCCTGCGCCTCGCGCTCGCGCCAGGCCGCCACCTCCATCAGCACCGCGATCTCGCGGGGCTTGCGCATGCGCCCGGCCAGCCGGCGCCACGCCTGGGCGGGGTCGGCCTCGTAGGTCTCGGGCGAGGTGAGCACCGCCATCTCCTCGTCGAGCCACGCCCCGCGGTCGCTGGCGAGGAGCTGGCGCGCCAGCGCCTCGTAGACCTTGATCAGGTGCGTGACGTCCGAGAGGGCGTAGGTCAGCTGCGCCTCCGAGAGGGGGCGGCGCGACCAGTCGGTGAAGCGCGAGGACTTGTCGACCTTCGCCTTGGCGACGTCGTTGACGAGCTGCTCGTAGGAGACCGAATCGCCGTAGCCGCAGACCATGGCGGCGACCTGCGTGTCGAAGAAGGGCTGGGGCAGGAGCCCGCCCTGGAGCCAGATGATCTCCAGGTCCTGCCGGGCCGAGTGGAAGACCTTGAGCACCCCCTCGTCGCCCATCAGGGCGAAGAAGGGCGCGAGGTCGATGCCGGGCGCCAGCGGGTCGACGAGGGCCGTCGTCCCGTCCGGCGCCGCGATCTGGATCAGGCAGAGCTTCGGGTAGTAGGTCGTCTCGCGCATGAACTCCGTGTCGACGGTCACGAAGGGTTGCGTCGAGAGATGCGCGCAGGCGGACGTGAGATCGTCCGTCGAGGTGATCAGCTTCATGAAGTGCCGCTATAATGGAGGCCGCGCGGAAGGGCGAGACGCCCCGCCGCGGTCCGGTGGATGGGGGCGCCCGGGCGGTGCGGGCCGGGCTCGCGCGGCCTCCTCACGGCTCCTCGCGCGGGGGCGATGCCGTGCGGCGATCCGCCTCGCTCGGGCCGGCCGCCTGCGTCGCCCCGCGGGACAGGAACGGGGTGGGCGCGTCGTCCACGAAGGCGACGCCGACCCGGCCGTCCTTGCGCCAGACGATCCGGACGCGGCGCTCCAGCCCGATCTGCTCGACCCAGAGGTCGACCTGCTCCGGCAGCACGGCCGCGTTCGAGACGTCGAGGAGCGCGCCGCCCGCCGAGATGTTGCGCACCACGCAGGTCACGCCGGTTCCGCCGGGCAGGCGGATCCGCCCGCCCATGAAGGTCGGGATGCGGGGATTCGCGCGCCGCTGCCTCATCGCCGTCCGCTCCACTCCCCGTTCGAGGGTGGTCCTCGTCGCCAGCGAAGACCAGCTCTCAGGAAAAGGTTCCGACATGAAACGAGAAGGCGCGCGAATGCGCAAGTTCTCCGTTAAGCATCCCGGCTGATGTCCCCCGCTGACGTAGTGGGACGAGGCGCGGTTGGACCGGTCAGCCCTTCGGGCGTCCCTCGGTCAGCAGGTCGGGGCGGCGGGCCCGGGTGAGCCGGAGTGCCTCCTCGGCGCGCCAGCGGGCGATCGCCGCGTGATTGCCGCCGGTCAGCACCTCGGGAATCGTGCGGCCCTCCCAGGCGCGCGGGCGCGTGTAGTGGGGATATTCGAGCAGCCCGCCCTCGAAACTCTCCTCCGTACCGGAGGCGGCCTTGCCCATGACCCCGGGCAGCAGCCGCACGCAGGCGTCGATCAGCACGAGGGCCGCGAGTTCGCCTCCCGAGAGCACGTAATCGCCGATCGAGACCTCCTCCAGCCCGCGGGCCGCGATCACGCGCTCGTCGACGCCCTCGAAGCGCCCGCACACGGCGACCAGGCCGGGCCCCTCGCTCAGCACCCGCACCCGGGCCTGGGTGAGGGGCACTCCGCGCGGGCTCATCAGGAGGCGGGGGCGGGCGTCGCCCGGAGGGGCGGCGGCATCGATCGCGGCGGCGAGGACGTCGCAGCGCAGGACCATGCCGGCCCCGCCCCCGGCCGGCGTGTCGTCGACCGCCCGATGCCGGCCGAGGCCGTGGTCGCGGATGTTGCGCGCCTCGATCGCCCAGGCGCCCCGGGCGAGCGCGTCGCCCGAGAGCGACAGGCCGAGAGGGCCCGGGAACATCTCCGGGAAGAGCGTCAGGACCGTCGCGCGCCAGGGGATCGGGGTCGAGATGGGGGCCGACATCAGGGTCGTCATGGGGCCTGATCGCCCGCGCGGCGCGGTCGGTCAACCGAGCGCCGCGGTCGGTCAACCGAGCGCCGCGGTCGGTCGACCGAGCGCCGCGGCGGCCGACACGCTCAGCCGGGCCGCCGCCTCCCCGGGAACGGGATCACGACCCCGCCCGGCTCGGGCGCCAGGGCGAGGCCGACCCGCTCCTCGTGCCGCCACACGACCCGGGCGCGCCGGCGCAGGTCGAGCCGGTCGACCGCCAGCTCCACCTCGTCCGGGAGCGGCACCGCGCTCGACACGTGGACCAGCGCACCCTGCAATGACAGGTTGCGCACCACGCAGGTCAGGCTCCAGTCGCCGCGGTTGTAGCCGATGCGGCCGCGCAGGTAGGTCGGCGTGCGGGGGGATCTGCGGCGCTCGTCGATCAAGACACTCCTCCATCGTGGCGAATGACCGATCGCCTGCAAGTGTCCGGCCGCGCCGGGAGTGCCGCGGCGGAACCGGGAGGGGCGGGCATGTACAACCGATGCGTGCGGATCGTCGCGCGCTCGGCCGGCGCCGCGAGGGAGCGGGCACAGGTCTGTTCCGTTGCGGCACAGGGGACGGCCGGCGATCACCGGCCGTCCCGCCGCGGCCGGTCACACCGGCGTGGCGATCGGCTTGCCCTTCTCCAGCACGTAGGTGACGCTGAGCCGCACGGCCTTGTCGCTGGCCTTGCCGCCGGCATGGGGCGTGTGCGGCGGCACCTGGAAGGAATCCCCGGCCCGCACGAGCCGGGTCGGCTGGCCCTCGACCGGCAGCTCCAGCTCGCCCTCGATCACGTAGGTGGATTCGACGCCCGGATGCGTGTGGCGGCCCACCACCGTGCCCGCGTCGATCTCCACATCCATCAGCAGCGTGACGTAGCCCGGCGCCGGGCCCTCCGTCTGCGCCAGGAGCTTGCGCCGGATGCCCGCACCGACGCCGGGCTGCGTCTGCGCGGCCACCTCCGTGGCCAGGAACCCGGCGCTCGCGCAGAGCGCGCAGGATGCGAGCCGGCCGAAGCCGCGACGTGTCATCATCAGACGTCCTCCCAGGTCGCCCGGTCTCGCGCGCCGGGGCAGACCCGAAGGTCCCGTGATGATCAGTCAACGTCAAGTCTTGGCCGGACTATTGGCCCGACTTCGCCTCCCGCTCGACCGTGATCGTGGGCCGAGATTCCGGTCTGGATCGAGTCAGACCGGCTCCTCCTCGGCCCGGAGCGGGCGGCTGAGCAGTCCGGTGATGGCCTCGTCGAGGCTGAGGGTGCCGGCGACGACGCCCGCCACCGCCTCGGCGACCGGCATCTCGACGCCGCGGCGGCGGGCGAGTCCGACGAGGGCCGGGGCCGTGAGGGCGCCCTCCGCGAGCTTGCCGCCCGCGGCCTGGTCCGGCGAGGCGCCGCGTCCCAGCCGCTCCCCGAAGGCGAAGTTGCGCGATTGCGGCGAGGCCGCCGTCAGGACGAGGTCCCCGAGCCCGGAGAGGCCCATCAGCGTCTCCGGCCGGGCCCCGAAGGCGCGGGCGAAGCGGCGCAGTTCGGCGAAGCTGCGGGCCACCAGGGCCGCCCGGGCGCTCTCGCCGAGGCCGCGCCCGATCACCGCCCCGCAGGCGATGGCCAGCACGTTCTTGGCCGCGCCGCCGATCTCGACCCCGCGCATGTCGGTGCCGTGATAGACCCGGAAGCTCGGCCCCGACAGGGCGGCGGCGAGCTGCGCCCCGCGCGCCGCCTCCGGCGTCGCCAGCGTCACGGCGGTGGGCAATCCGCGCGCCACGTCCGCCGCGAAGCTCGGGCCCGAGAGCACGGCGAGCGTCGCGCCCGGCAGGATCGCGGCGGCGACCTCGGTCAGGAAGGCGTCCGTGCCCCGCTCGATGCCCTTGGCGCAGAGGATGAGCGGCGCCGCGGGGGCGAGCCAGGGCGCGAGATCGCTCAGCACCCCGCGCAGGGTCTGGGCCGGGGTGACGACGAGCACGGAGCCGGCCGCGCGCAGGGACGCGGCCTCGGCGGTCGGACGCACGCCCGGGTGCAGCGGCACGCCCGGCAGGTAGCGGGCGTTCTCGCGCCGCTCCGCCATGGCGCGGGCCGCCTGCGCGTCGCGCAGCCACAGCACGACCTCGCGCGGGGCGGCGCTCGCGGCCGCGTTGGCGAGCGCGGTGCCCCAGGCGCCCCCGCCCACCACCGCCACCGGGCCGGCGCTCACGCGGCGCCTCCGGCCGCGAAGGCGGCGGCGCTCAGGCGGTAGAGCACGTGCGGGCGCAGCGGGTCGCCGTCCGCCAGGGCCGGGTGGGCGAAATCCTCGACCCGCTCCATGCCGAGCCGCTCCATGACCCGCTGCGAGGGCCGGTTGAGGAGCGCCGTGTAGGCGACGATCTCGGTGAGCCCGCAGCGCCCGAACGCGTCCGCCAGGGCGAGCCGGGCGGCCGCGGTCGCGAGTCCCTGCCCCCAGGCGTCGCGGGCCAGCCGCCAGCCGATCTCGACGAGACTTCCCGGCACCGCCGCGAACGGCAGGGGCCGCACCGGCCGCCAGCAGCCGACGAACCCCACGAAAGTGCCGCGCGCCTCCAGCGCCCAGGGCCCGAACCCGTCCTGCTCGAAGCGCCGGTCGAGGGCGCGGGCCTCGGCCTCGCTCTCGCGCCGGCTCTTCGGGGCGGGGAAGAAGCGCATCACCTCCGGATCGGCGTTGAGCGCCGCGAAGGGGGCGTCGTCCGCCCGCCGCCAGCGCCTCAGGCAGAAGCCCTCCGCCGCCAGCGCGCCGGGCGGGGCGGCGCTCCGCCTCCGGCCCCGCCACGCGAGGGAGCGGCGGTTGAGGTCGGCGAGGTCGGCTTCCCCGGCCAGCACCGCCTCGCCGAGCGCGACCGCCGCCGCGAGCCGGGTCGGGGGCATGTTCGCCCAGGCCGGGGGCGCGACGCTCTCGCGCCAGGGCCCGCCGCAGGCATTGTCCAGGAGGATGCGGGCGAAGCAGTGGTTGAGGCGCACCGGCCAATCCGCGCGCGCGGCGGCGGCCTCGGGCAGCCGCTCGTCCACCAGCGCCCGCCAGCGCCGCTGCAGGCCGGCGGCGCCCGGCTCGGGCCGCGACACGGCGCTCACCCGGCCGTCGCGAGGGGTTCGGCGAAGGGCCAGCGCGGGCGGGCCGGCGCCGTGATGTCGTCGACGAGGCCGAGCCGCAGGCGCTCCAGGCCCGCCCAGGCGATCATCGCGCCGTTGTCGCCGCAGAGCGGCAGGGGCGGGGCGACCAGGGGCAGCCCGGCCTCGCCCGCGAGCTGGCTGAGCGCCCGCCGCAGGGCCGCGTTGGCGGCGACGCCGCCCGCCGCCACCAGGGCGGTCGGGTGGCCCGCAACGTCCCCGAAGGCGCGCAGGGCCACCCGGACGCGGTCGACGACCACGTCCACCACCGCCGCCTGGAAGCTGGCGCAGAGATCGGCGACATCCTGGCCGGACAGGGGGGCGATGCGCTCCGCCTCGATCCGCAGGGCGGTCTTGAGGCCCGAGAGGGAGAAGTTCGGCTCGCGCCGGCCGAGCATCGGGCGGGGCAGGGCGAAGCGCTCCGGATCGCCGCCCTCGGCGGCCCGCTCGACCTCGGGCCCGCCCGGATAGGCGAGGCCGAGGAGCTTGGCCGCCTTGTCGAAGGCCTCGCCGATCGCGTCGTCGATCGTGGTGCCGAGGCGGACATACTCGCCCACGCCCTTGACGGCCACGAGCTGGGTGTGACCGCCCGAGGCGAGCAGCAGGAGGTACGGAAAGGCGATCCCGTCCGTCATCCGGGCGGTCAGGGCATGCGCCTCCAGGTGGTTGACCGCCAGGAGCGGCTTGCGCGTGACGAGCGAGAGGGTCTTGGCGGTGACGAGGCCGACGAGCACGCCGCCGATCAGCCCCGGGCCGGCCGCGACCGCGATGCCGTCGAGGTCGTCGAAGCCCAGGCCCGCCTCCTGGAGCGCCCGGGCGATCAGCCGGTCGACCACCTCCACGTGGGCGCGGGCGGCGATCTCGGGCACCACGCCGCCATAGGCCGCGTGCTCGGCGATCTGGCTCAGCACCTCGTTGGCGCGGATCACCGCGCGCCCGTCCTCCGCCGCGGTGACGATCGCGGCGGCGGTCTCGTCGCAGGTGGTCTCGATGCCGAGGACGTTCATGGGGGTCGCGCTCGCGAGGGGCCGAGAAACGGGGAACGGGGATGGCGCGCGGCGCCTTCGCCGGTATGCTGGCACTGCCCCGGCCGGTATCCTGGCGGTACCCGGGCCGGTATGCTGGCCGTCAGATAACCCGGAGTGCCCGGGACCGCAAAGATGGGAGGCGACGTGAGCGGCAGCGCGCCGAGGCTGGATCGGGCGCCCCTGCGCGTCTGGGTCGCGCGGCCGCTCCCGGCCGGTGCGCGCACGGCCGCGCGGGTGGCCGCGCTCGGCCACGCGCCGCTCCTCGCTCCGGTCCTCGACCTCGCGCCGAGCCACGTCCCGCCGCCGGACGGGCGCTTCGACGCCCTGATCCTCACCAGCGCCAACGCGGCGCCGGCCCTCGGCCCGGCCGGGCTGACCGGCCTTCCGGCCTTCTGCGTCGGCGCCCGCACGGCCGAGGCCGCCCGGGCGGCGGGCCTGCGCGAGATCCGCGAGGCCGGGGGCGACGCGGCCTCCCTGGTGGGCCTGATCACCGGATCCCTGCCGCCCGGCGCCGCCCTGCTCCACGCGGCCGGCCGGGAGCGCAAGCCCGAGCCCGCCGCGAGCCTCGCGGCGGCCGGCTTCCCGGTCACGACCTGGATCGCCTACGCGGCCCGGCCGCTGCCGCAGCTGCCCGATCCGGTCGCCGCGGCCCTCGCCGAGGCGCGCCTCGACGCGGCCCTGCACTATTCCCGCCGCAGCGCCGCCGCGGCTCTGGGCCTCGCCCGCGCGGCGGGGTGCGAGGCCGGCTTCGCCCGGCTGGCGCATCTGTGCCTCTCGGAGGATTGCGCCGCGCCCCTGGTCGCCGCCGGGATCCTGTCCCATCTGGTCGCGGCAATGCCGACGGAGGACGCACTCCTCTCCGGCCTAACCCCTTTTCCGTCCGCGCAAGCAGGCTCGCGCCTGGGCCGTGACCGATGCTAAGGACGGCGCAACAGAGCGGCCGCGTTCCGCGCGGGCCCGGTCCGGTCCCGTCTCGGCGGGCCGGACCCAGCCGACGGGCGTCCCTGCGCGCCCCGCTCAGAGGTGAGGATCTTCGGCCGTGACCCCATCCGACAAGGACCCCCAGGATTCCCGCAACCGGCCGGGCGGACGCGGCCCCAACCCGGCGGACGGCCCGATCATCGACCTGAAGGCCACCCGCGTGAGCGAGACGCCCGCCAAGGGAGCGACCGGCCCGGCGGGGGCCAAGCCCGCCGATCCGCCGAAGCCCGCCGATCCGCCGAGGCCCGGCGAGCCGCCGAAACCCGCTGCCGGCGCGGCGCCGAAGCCCGGCCCGACGCCGAGCGCCGCGGCCCCCGGCAAGCCGGCAGCGCCGCCCGAACCGCCCAGACCCGCCGAGCCGCCGAAGCCCGGCCCGGCCGCGACCTCCGTTCCGGCCTCGAACCCGGGCGGTCCGAGGCCGCCGGGCGCCGCCGGCGCGACCGGCCCGGGCGCGTCGCCCGCGTCGCCCACGCCCGCATCGCCGACGGGCGCGTCGCCCACAGGGGCGGCTCTCGCCGGCGCCAAGCCCGCCGTGCCGCCGGGCAGCACCGGACCCGCGGCGGCCGCCGCGAAGCCGGGGCCGACCGGCCCCGCGGGCGCTGCCGGCTCCACCGTGCCCAAGACTGGACCGGGCCCATCGACTGGACCGGGCTCATCGACTGGACCGGGCACGTCGCCCCTCGGCGTCAAGCCCGAGGCCGCCGCTGCGGCCAAGCCCGATCCCGTCAAGGCGGAGCCGCCGCGCGGCGCGACCGGCCCGATCGGCGCCACGGGCGCGGCCGCCTCCGGCCCGGCCGGGCCGCGCGCGGGCGCGACCCCGGCGGTGAGCCCGGCGCCGGCGCGCTCGGGCGGCGCCGGGTTCGGCTCCGTGCTGGCCGCCTCGCTCCTCGGCGGCGTGATCGGCGCGGGCCTCCTCTACGGCGTCCAGACCTACGGCCCGGCCTACGGCCTGCTGCCGAAATCCGCCGAGACCGCGCCCAATCTCGATCAGCGCCTCGCCGACCTCGCACCCCGCGACAGCGTTCAGGCCCTCGACCGGCGGCTCGCCGCGGCGGAGGCGGCCCTGCGCCCGCTGCCGGACGCGGTGCGCGGCGCCGAGGCGGCCGCCAAATCCGCCGCGGACCGGGCCGCGGAGGCCCTGAAGGAGGCCCAGTCGGGCCGTCCGGCGGCGGCCGAGACCTCCCCGTCGTCCGCCGCGGGGGCGCCGGCTCCCGCCGCGGCGCCGGACGCGTCCGGCGAGCCGCTGCAGGCGCGCCTCGACGCCCTCGACAAGCGTCTCGGCGACCTCCAGGGGCGGGTCGGCGATCCCGAGCTGCGCCAGAAGGTCGACGGCCTCGCCCAGGCGGTCCAGACCCTGCAGGGCCAGGCCGATACGGGCGAGCTGCGCACCCGGCTCGACGGGCTCGATTCGGGGCTGAAGGGCCTGCAGGCGGAGCTCGGCCAGCGGGTCGCGGCCGATCAGGAGGCCGACAAGGCCCTGGGCGGGCGGCTCGACGCGCTCCAGCAGGCCTTCGAGTCCCGCGGCAAGGCGCAGGAGCAGCGCCTCGCGGACCTCGCCCGCGACCTCGCCGGGCGGGCGGATGCGGGGGCGCTGCAGGCGGGCCTGCGCGCGGTCGCGGCCGACCGGATCGCGGCGGCGCTCGCCAACGGCACGCCCTACGCGGATGCCCTGGCGGCGCTCAAGCAGCTCGGCCCGGAGGACGGCCCGCCGCTCGGCCCGCTCGAGCCCTTCGCGGCCAAGGGCGCCCCCACGGCCGCCGCCCTGGCCCAGGAATTCCGGCCGATCGGCGGCCGCATCGTGGCGGCGGTGAAGGCCGCCCGGCAGCGCGAGGTGGCGGAGCGCGGCAGCTTCACCGACCGGCTCGCCAGCATGGCGGGCTCGATCGTCACGGTGCGCAAGTCGGACGGGGCCGCGCAGGGCGGCGCGCCGGCCCAGCCGGCCGGCGATGCCACGGAGGGCGCGGTCGCGAAGGTGCAGGACGCCCTCGACCGCGGCGCCATTCCGGAGGCGGCCGCGGCCTTCGACGCGATGCCCGAGGCCGCGCGCAAGGAGGCCGCCTCCTTCGGCGCGACGCTGAAGGCGCGGGCGGCGGCGGGCGAGGCCTCCCGCGCCCGGCTCGCGGCCGCGTTCGGTGCCCTGTCGGGTGCCGCGCGCTGAGCGCGGCGCCCGCCCGGGGCTCCCCGCTCCGTCCAACGACCGGCTTGCCGTCTCGGCGCGCATCGGTGCGGATCCCACAGCCGGAGCCCGCCGCGCGCGCCCACCACCCAGATCCAGGGGCGCCCGCCCCCGCCGCGTGACCGTCGCGGACCTGAGGAGTTGAAGAACCGATGTGGCGCGCACTCGCCTTCCTGGCCCTTCTGGCCCTCGCCGCCTACGGGGCGGTCTGGCTCGCCGACCATCCCGGCGTCGTGTCCGTGTCGTGGGGCGGCGTCGACGTGGCGACGAGCCTGAACGCGGCCCTCGTCGGCGTGCTGGTCCTGGCGGTGGTGCTCGGCTTCCTGTGGAGCCTCGCCCGCGGGGTCCTGCGCCTGCCGCGGCGGATGCGCGCGAGCAGCCACGAGCGGCGCCGCACCCGCGGCTTCGAGGCGCTGTCGCGCGGCATGGTGGCGGTGGGCTCCGGCGATCCGGCCGCGGCGCGGCGGCACGCGGGCGAGGCGGAGCGGCTCCTCGGCAGCGAGCCCCTGGCCCTGCTCCTCACCGCTCAGGCGGCGCAGATCTCGGGCGACCGGGCCGGGGCCGAGCGGGCCTTCCGGCGCATGACCGAGGCCTCCGAGACGCGGGTGCTCGGGCTGCGCGGCCTCTTCGTCGAGGCGCGCCGGCAGGGCGACGAGGCCACCGCGCGAGCCTACGCGGCCGAGGCGTCGCGCCTCGCCCCGGGCGTGTCCTGGGCCAACGAGGCGGTGATGGAGGCGCAATGCGCCGACCGGGACTGGGCGGGCGCCCTGGAGACGGTGTCGCGCCGCGCCGCCCTCGGCCTCGCCGACAAGGCGGCGTCGCGCCGCCAGCGGGCGGTGCTGCTGACGGCGAGCGCCCAGGAGCTGGAGGCGGGCGATCCGGAGCGGGCCCTGGCGCAGGCGCGCGAGGCGGTGCGTCTCGCGCCCGACCTCGTGCCGGCCGCGGTGGTGGCCGGGCGCCTGCTGTCGCGCCGGGCCGAGCTCAAGAAGGCGGCCCGGGTGATCGAGGCCGCCTGGAAGGCCGGCCCGCACCCGGACCTCGCCCGGGTCTATCTCGACCTGCGGCCCGGCGATTCGAGCCGCGACCGCCTCGCCCGCGCCGAGACCCTGGCCCGGCTCTCCTCCTGGCACCCCGAGGCGCGCTTCGCCATCGCGCGGGCGGCCCTGGAGGCGCGGGAATTCGGGCGCGCCCGCGACGTGCTGCAGCCCCTGCTCGCCGAGTCGCCGACGCAGCGCGCCTACCTGCTGATGGCGGAGATCGAGGAGACCGAGCACGGCCGCGGCAGCGGCCGGGCCCGCGAGTGGCTGTCCCGGGCGGCGCACGCGCCGCGCGACCCGGCCTGGTGCGCGGACGGGATCGTCTCGGACCGCTGGGCGCCGATCTCGCCGGTCAGCGGGCGGCTCGACGCCTTCGTGTGGCAGACCCCGCCGGAGCTTCTCGCCGGCCGGAGCCAGGACCTTCCGCTCCCGGACGAGGAGCCGGCCCCCGCTGCCGGCCCGCTGCCGGCGCCCGCCCCCGAGGCGACGGCGCCGAGGCCGGTGCGTGAGGAGGCGCCCCGTCCGGCCCCGGCCGCGGCGGCCCCGCCCGTGGCGGCACAGGCCGCGCCGACACCGGCCGGGAACGGGCTCGACACCTCGGCCCCGCCCTTCGCGGCCACCGCGACCCCGGTGGTGTTCCCGCCGCCCAAGCCCAAGGAGGACGACGCCCCGTTCCTCGAGCGGCCGCGGCGGGTCGTGTGATCCGGGATCCGGTTGATCCAGGCGGATCGCGGATCACGCGCCCGCGCGGCGCCTGAGCGAAGCCCAAATCCGCCATCCCGAAGGGATCAAGCGGATTTGGTACCTGGCGTGCCGGGGAGGGGCGGGGATCGGAGCGCCGTCCGGACCGGTGCCGGCCGACCCTCCCCTGTGTCCCCGCATCGCGTTCGGCGCAGGCTCCCTCGTCCGGGAGAAGGGGGGCGCGGCGCTGCCCCGCCCCCTCGACCCCGGCTCAATGCGTCCAGCGGGTCGCGAACCGGGCGAGGTCCGCCGCGTCCGCGAAGGAGACCACCTCCAGGTCGCGCGTCTCCTCCGGCCAGCCCGGGAACAGCGCGTAGGTCACGCTGCGCCGCCACAGCCGGGCGCTCGGCGCCTCGGTGGACGCCCAGACCTGCACCTCCTCGGCCAGCGCGTCGGGCGTGTCCGGCGCGATCAGCCCCGAATAGGGGCGCAGCACCACGAAGTACTCCCCGAGGTCCGGGTGCTGCTCCTTCACGATCTTGACGATGTCGATCATGCGGCGCCGCTCACCAGGCCTGCGGCTCGTTGATCTGCACCTGCGCCTGGGCCTGCGTGAAGTTCGGGATGTCGGCGAAGATCTCCTTGCCGTGGGCCGCCACCGCCTTCTGGAAATCCTCCAGGGAGCGGAAGCTGAGGAGCGCCATGATCTGGAAGGGCGGCGGGCTGCCGTCCGGCGTGGCGGCGCCCTTCACCACCTCGGCCTTCTCCAGACCCATCCCGGACCAGCGCTCGCGCACCAGCGGCATGTGGCGCGACAGGTAGTAGTCGAGGTCGAAGGAGGCGGGCGAAGCCCCGCCCGGATACATCACGCTCACCAGGATCATCGCTGCGCTCTCCTCCCGGCCTCGGGCGAGCCCCCGGGTCGCGCGCGCCCCGTCGGGGCGACCGGGCCCGTGCCACCGAAGCACCGATGCCCGGCCGGCGCAACCGGCCTCAATGCAGCTTGACCCGCGGCACCGTGTGCCGGGTCAGCGCGCGGGCCGCCGTGTCGAGGGAGACCTTCCAGGTCCCGTGCAGCGCCTTCTGATGCATCTTGTAGAGCGACTGGTACATCAGCCGCGCGAACAGGCCGGCGATGAAGACGTTGCGGCCGCGGATGAAGCCCATCAGGTTGCCGACCGTGGTGTACTCGCCGAGCGAGACGAGGGAGCCGAAATCGCGGTAGCGGAACGGGGCGAGGGGCCGTCCCGCCAGCCGGTTCGGCATCTGGCGCAGCAGGTGGCTCGCCTGCTGGTGGGCGGCCTGGGCGCGGGGCGGGATCGGCCGCTGGGTGGCCGGATCGATCAGGTAGGCGCAGTCGCCGAGGGCGAAGACGTTCTCGTCCCGGGTGGTCTGCAGGCTCGGCAGCACGACGAGCTGGTTGTTGCGGGTGGTCTCGAGCCCGCCGAGGTCGCGCAGCACCTCGGGCGCCCGCACGCCGGCGGCCCAGACCACGAGTTCCGACGCGATGAAGCTGCCGTCGGCGAGCTGCACGCCGTCCGCCCGCACCTCGGTGACCCGGGCGCCGGTGCGCACCTCGACGCCGATCCCGGCGAGCAGGGCCATCACGTCCCGCGACAGCCGCTCGGGCACGGCCGGGAGGATCCGGTCGGCCGCCTCGATCAGGGTGAGCTTCAGGTCCTTGTCCGGGTCGATGCGGTCGAGGCCGGTCGCGGCCACCTGGCGGGTGGTGCGGTGGAGTTCCGCCACGAGTTCGGTGCCGGTCGCGCCGGCCCCGATCACCGCCACGTGGAGCTGGCCCGCGCGCACCGGCGCGTCCTGGGCGTGGGCGCGGATCATCGCGTTGATGAGGCGGCGGTGGAAGCGCTGCGCCTGATCCGGCGTGTCGAGGGCGATGGCGTGCTCCTTCACCCCGGGCGTGCCGAAATCGTTGCTCGCGCTGCCGACCGCGATCACCAGCGTGTCGTAGGGGATGTCCCGCTCGGGCGTGACCTCGCGGCCCTCGGCGTCGTGGCTCGCCGCGAGCCGCACGACCCGGCGCTCGCGGTCGAGCCCGACCATCTCGCCGATCCGGTAGCGGAAATGGTGGGCATGGGCGTGGTGCAGGTAATCGACGGCGTGGTGGCCCACATCCATGCTGCCGGCCGCGACCTCGTGCAGGAGCGGCTTCCAGATATGGGTGCGCGAGCGGTCGACCAGCGTCACCTCCGCCTGCTTGCGCCGGCCGTACCTGTCGCCGAGCTTGGTCGCGAGCTGCAGCCCCGCCGCGCCGCCGCCCACGATGACGATCCTGTGCCGTTCCGCCTCGCCGCTCACCCTGGCCCTCCCCTCGGCGCCGCGCCCCGGGGAGGATCCCACGCCGGGGCGCCTTTCGCCATACCGGGGCCACCACCCCGCGCGGCGTCCGAAGGTGGGGAAGGGCGGCCGGGACGGGAAGGCGTACGAATGTCCTACGCGGCCGCGCCGGCCCGGAAGACGAGGCAGAGATTGTTCGCCGGCATGGCGACGCGCTCGGCGAGGGCGAGGCCCTGCCCCCGGGCGGCCCGCGCCACGGCGCCGAGGTCGCGCAGGCCCCAGGCGGGATTGCGCGCCCGCAGATCCGCGTCGAAGGCGAGGTTGCTCGGGGCGGTGGGCGTGTCCTCGACCATGAAGGGCCCGTAGAGCACGAGCGGCGCGCCCGGCGGCAGCAGGCGGCCGGCCCCCCGCATCAGCCCCTCGGTCGCGGGCCAGGGCGCGATGTGGATCATGTTGATGGCCAGGACCGCGTCGGCCCGCGCCAGCGGCCAGGTCTCCGCCGCGGCGTCGAGGGCGAGGGGCGGGCGCAGGTTGGGCAGCGCGGCCGCCCGGGCGTGGGCCGCGATGCTGCGCAGGGCCGCCGGCTCCCGGTCCGAGGGTTGGAAGGCGAGCCCCGGCAGCGCCCGCGCGAAGTGCGCGGCGTGCTCGCCCGAGCCGCTCGCGACTTCGAGGACGAGGCCCGTCTCCGGCAGGAGCCGCCGCAGCACCGCCAGGATCGGCTCCCGGTTGCGGGCGACGGCGGGGGCGATCAGGGCGTCCCCGGCGGAATCCCAGCCCAGCATCGCCTCACCCCCACAGGGCCGGATCGGGCGGGTGGACGAGGCTGCCCTCGAAGCGCAGCCCCGGCTCGCGGTCCCGGGCGAGGAGCAGGGGGCCGTCGAGGTCGACGAAGGTCGCGAAGCCCGCGAGCAGCATGGCGGGCGCCATGGCGAGCGAGGTGCCGACCATGCAGCCGACCATGATCGCGAGGCCCTGCTCCCGCGCGGCCCGGGCGAGGGCGAGGGCCGGCGTGAGCCCGCCCGCCTTGTCGAGCTTGATGTTGATCGCGTCGTAGCGGCCGGCGAGCCCGTCGAGCCCGGCGCCCGGGTGCAGGCTCTCGTCGGCGCAGAGCGGGATCGTGCGCGCGAGCCCGGCGAGCGCCTCGTCCTCGCCGGCGGGGAGCGGCTGCTCGATCAGCTCCACCCCCGCCGCCGCGCAGGCCGCCATGTTCTCGGCGAGGTTGCGCGGCCGCCATGCCTCGTTGGCATCGACGACGAGGCGGGAGGCGGGCGCCCCGCGGCGCACGGCGGCGATGCGGGCCGGGTCGCCCTCGCCGCCGAGCTTGACCTTGAGGAGGGGCCGCGCCGCGGCGGCGCGGGCCGCCGCCTCCATCTCCTCGGGTGCGCCGAGGCTGAGCGTGTAGGCGGTGGTGACCGGGCGCGGCGGCGCGCGCCCCGCGAGGGCGTGGGCCGGCCGCCCCGCCGCCTTGGCCTCGTAGTCCCAGAGGGCGCAGTCGAGGGCGTTGCGGGCCGCGCCCGCCGGCATCCGGGCGAGCAGGTCGGCCCGGGTCGCGCCCGCCGCCACCGCCTCGCCCTGCGCGGCGATCAGGTCGCGCACGCCCTCGACGCTCTCGCCGTAGCGGGGATAGGGCACCCCCTCGCCGCGGCCCGTACGGGTGCCGTCCGTTACGCTGGCCACCACCACCACGGCCTCGGTGCGGCTGCCGCGCGAGATGGTGAAGCGCCCGGCGATGGGCCAGGTCTCGACCGCGACCGCGAGGCGCCTCATGCGGGCAGACCCGCCGGGTAGAGCGCCGCGATCCGCGCCACGATCTCCTCGACGCCGAAGCGCACCGGGTCGCTCGCCGGGAGGTCGTGGGCGCGGGCGAGCGCGTCGAGCAGGGTGCGGGCCTCGGCCTCGCCGAGATCCTGCGTGTTGACCGCGATCCCGACCGGGCGGATCTCCGGATTGGTCAGGCGCCCGCAGCGCGAGGTGAGGTCGATCACCTCCTCGATCGAGGGCAGGGGATGCTGCACCCCGCGCATGCGCGTGCGGGTCGGCTCGTGGCAGATCACGAAGGCGTCGGGCTGCGCGCCGTGGAGGAGGCCGAGGCTCACCCCCGCGAAGGAGGGGTGGAACAGCGAGCCCTGGCCCTCGATCAGGTCCCAGTGCTCCGGCGCCGCCGCGGGCGAGATCCACTCGACCGCGCCCGAGATGAAATCGGCCACCACCGCGTCGATGGCGACCCCGCGGCCCGAGATGAAGACGCCGGTCTGGCCGGTGGCGCGGAAATCCGCGTCGAAGCCGCGGGCGCGCATGCCCCGCTCCAGCGCGAGGGCGGTGTATTTCTTGCCGACCGAGCAATCGGTGCCGACGGTGAGCAGCCGGCGGCCCGGGCGCTTCACCCCCTTGCCGGTGTCGAAGCGCTGGTCGGAATGGCGCACGTCGTGGAGCTGGCGCCCGCCCCGCGCCGCCGCCTCGGCGATGGCCGGGACCGAGCCGAGCCGGGTGTGCAGGCCGCTCGCCACGTCGAGCCCCGCATCCAGGGCCGCGACGATCGACGCGATCCAGTGCTCGGGCAGCACCCCGCCGGCGTTGACGACGCCGACGATCAGGGTGCGCGCGCCCCGCGCGACCGCCTCCTCGATGCCGAGATCCGGGATGCCGAGATCGGCCGCGCAGCCCGGCAGCCGCAGCTGCCCGGTGCACCATTCGGGGCGCCAATCCACGATGCCGTAGGCGGTCTTGGCGGCGAGGCGGTCGGGGACGTCGCCGAGGAACATCAGGTAGGGGGTCGCGATCTGCATGCGGTCTGGTCCGGCGCGGGGTCGGTCAGGGCGGACAAGGGGCGTGCCGCGGGGCGGCGCGCCCGTTCTCGCCCGCGGCTGCGCATTCCGCAACCGGCCCCCGGCCCGGCGCGCGGCCGTCATCCCGTCCTTCGCGCGGGCGCGGCCCTTGACGCCGCGGCCCGCGATGACGGACGTAGGGCTCGCCCAAAAGGAGAATCTGGATGGCCCCCAAACGCCTGCTGATCCTGCTCGTGGCCGGCTTCGCCGCGCTGCCGGCCTCCGCCGAGGAGCTCTCCGGAACCCTGAAGAAGATCAAGGAGACCGGCGCGATCACCTTGGGCTACCGCGACTCCTCGGTGCCGTTCTCCTATCTCGACGGCAACCAGAAGCCGGTCGGCTACGCCATGGACATCTGCTACAAGGTGGTGGACGCGGTCAAGGCCAAGCTCGGCCTGCCGAATCTGGAGGTCAAGCTCAATCCGGTGACCTCGGCGACCCGCATTCCCCTGATCGCTAACGGCACGGTCGACCTGGAATGCGGCTCGACCACCAACAACGTCGATCGCCAGAAGCAGGTCTCCTTCACCAACACGCATTTCCTGACCGCCAGCCGCTTCGTCGCCAAGAAGAGCAGCAACGTCAGCAAGTTCGATGACCTGAAGGGCAAGACCGTCGTGTCGACCTCCGGCACGACCAACATCCGGCAGATCAACGAGTACAACGCCGCCAACAAGCTCGGGATCACGATCCTGCCGGCCAAGGACCACGCCGAGGCGTTCCTGATGGTCGAGACGGGGCGCGCGGTGGCCTTCGTGATGGACGACGTGCTCCTGGCCTCGCTGGCGGCGAGTTCGAAGGAGCCGGACGCCTACCTGATCTCCACCGACGCGATCTCCAAGCCCGAGCCCTACGGCATCATGCTGCGCAAGGACGACGCGCCGTTCAAGAAGGTGGTGGATGACGCGACGGCGGCCTTCTATCAGAGCCCGGAGGGCCCGGCGACCTACGACAAGTGGTTCACCAAGCCGATCCCGCCGCGCAACATCAACCTGAACCTGCCGATGGATGCGGCCCTGAAGAAGGCCTTCGCCAAGCCGAGCGACAGCCCCGACCCGGCGATGTACTGACCGGCCGCCCTTCGCAGCGGCCCGTGATCGCCCCTTCCCGCAGGGGGTGTCGCGAGCCCGGGGCGCGGCCGCCGCCGCGCCCCGGCATTCCGGTGGATGGTGCGAGAATCGGTCACGCATGGCCGCGCCATGACGTATCATTGCGCCCGCGCACGGCGCCCGTGACGACAGCCGCGTCGGTGGACTGGGCATGAACTACAATTGGAACTGGAGCATCTTCTTCGAGCCCTCGCCCGAGGGCACGGGGACCTACGCCGACATGCTCCTGTCGGGCCTCCTGTGGACCATCGTGACGGCCCTCTGCGCCTGGGTCATCGCCTTCGCGGTCGGGTCCGTGATCGGCGTCATGCGCACGCTGCCGAACCGGTTCGCCCAGGCCTTCGGGAACGGCTACGTCGAGCTCTTCCGCAACATCCCGCTGCTGGTGCAGATGTTCCTCTGGTTCTTCGTGCTGCCGGAGATGCTGCCGCAGAGCTGGGGCACGTGGCTGAAGCAGCTGCCCGACGCGCCCTTCTACACGGCGGTGGTGTGCCTGGGCTTCTTCACGGCCTCGCGCGTCGCCGAGCAGGTGAGGGCGGGCATCCAGGCCCTGCCGCGGGGCCAGCGCATGGCCGGCACGGCGCTGGGGCTCACCACCTCCCAGACCTACCGGTACGTGCTGCTGCCCAACGCCTACCGCATCATCCTGCCCCCGCTCACCTCCGAGTTCCTCAACAACCTCAAGAACACGTCGGTCGCGCTGACCATAGGGCTCCTCGAACTCACCGCCCGCGCCCGCTCGATGCAGGAATTCTCGTTCCAGGTCTTCGAGGCCTTCACGGCCGCCACCATCCTGTACATCATCATCAATCTCCTGGTGGTGACGGCGGCCGGGTACCTGGAGCGCAAGGTCGCGATACCCGGCGCCCGCTGAGGCCGCCGCTCCCTCTCCGCCGCGGGTGAGAGTCCATGCTGTCGAACTTCGATTTCAGCGTCATCGTCAGCGCGCTGCCCTACCTCTTCCTCACCGGGATGACCTTCACGCTGACGCTGACCGCGCTGGCGGCGGTGAGCGGCACCATCCTCGGCACGCTCATCGCCATGATGCGGCTCTCGGGCCTGCCGGTGCTGCCGCTGGTGGCCAAGGGCTACGTCAACTTCATGCGCTCGCTGCCGCTGGTGCTGGTGATCTTCTGGTTCTACTTCCTGGTGCCGTATCTCGGGCAGTGGCTGATCGGGGCCGAGCGGCCGATCCAGGTCGGCGCCTTCACCTCCTCGCTCGTCACCTTCACGCTGTTCGAGGCGGCCTACTTCTCCGAGATCATGCGGGCGGGCATCCAGTCGATCCCCAAGGGTCAGGCCGCCGCCGCCTCGGCGCTCGGTCTGACCTACTGGCAGAGCATGGGGTCGGTCATCCTGCCCCAGGCCTTCCGCAACATGCTGCCGGTCCTGCTGACCCAGACCATCGTGCTGTTCCAGGACACCTCGCTCGTCTACGTGCTGTCGATCACCGACTTCCTCGGCGCCGCCTCGAAGGTGGCGCAGCGCGACGGGCGCCTCGTCGAGATGTACCTCTTCGCCGCTTTGGTCTACTTCGCGATCTGCTTCCTCGCCTCGATCCTGGTGCGCCGCCTGCAGCGCCGCATCGCCATCATCCGCTGACTTCCAGAGAGGCTCCCATGTCCTCCGCGCCCCTCGTCGAGACGCCGCCCGCCGCCGCCGGTTCCGGCCCGATGATCGTGATCGATCAGGTCAGCAAGTGGTACGGCGACTTCCAGGTGCTGACGAATTGCACCACCTCGATCCGGAAGGGCGAGGTGGTGGTGGTCTGCGGCCCCTCGGGCTCCGGCAAGTCCACCCTGATCAAGTGCGTGAACGCCCTCGAACCGTTCCAGAAGGGGCAGATCACGGTCGACGGGACGCGGATCGCCGACAAGAAGACCAACCTGCCGAAGCTGCGCTCGCGCGTCGGCATGGTGTTCCAGCATTTCGAGCTGTTCCCGCACCTCTCGATCACCGACAACCTGACGCTCGCCCAGCGCAAGGTGCTGGGCCGCAGCCGCGCCGAGGCGGAGGCGAAGGGCCTCGCGCTGCTGGAGCGGGTCGGGCTGAAGGCGCACGCGCACAAGTTCCCGGGCCAGCTCTCGGGCGGGCAGCAGCAGCGCGTGGCGATCGCCCGGGCGCTCGCCATGAACCCGATCGTGATGCTGTTCGACGAGCCCACCTCCGCCCTCGACCCCGAGATGGTCGGCGAGGTGCTGGACGTGATGGTGGAGCTCGCCCGCGAGGGCATGACCATGATGGTCGTCACCCACGAGATGGGCTTCGCCCGCAAGGTGGCGAACCGGGTGATCTTCATGGACCGCGGCGAGATCGTCGAGGACGCGCAGAAGGAGGAGTTCTTCGGATCGCCCCGCAGCGAGCGCGCCCAGACCTTCCTGTCCAAGATCCTGTCCCACTGAAGATCCCTTCGACGGGCCCGGCGGCGGCAACGGGCGCCGCCGCGCCGCGGGCTTCGCCCGCCCCTCCGTCCCGCTCCTAGGGGAGCGATCCGGATCGCCCGCGGACGCGGTCCCGCTCAGGCGTGTTGTCCCTGAGGAAGGCGGCCGCAGGGACCGCTCCGAGCGGGTATCCGCGACATGTCCGGGAAGCATCGGTCCCGCGAATCCCTCGGCGCTGGACGCGTCGCGCGATCAGGCGGGCGCGTTGCTTGGCGGCCGCCCGCGAACCACCTCCCCTGGCGCGCGACGCCGCGCGGGCCCTCACGACGTCTTACCTTACTTTAGGTCGTTATCGCGGTGTTGCGTACAGGACACGGTTGGGCCCGGCCACGCGGAAACTGCCTAAATGGTATGCAGGTGCCCAGAAATTGCCTTTGCGCCAACCGGCCCGCGCTGCCAGCTTAGCCGTAGTCAGACCGACATTTGGACTTGAGAATCGTGGCGATCCGCTTCACCTCCCTCAGCATGGCCGCCTTAGCCGTCTTGTCCGGCTACGCTCAGGCGGCGGACCTGCCCCCCAAGGTCGCGCCGGCCCCGGCGGCGCCCGCGGCCTGCAAGGCCACGCTCTCGTTCCCGGTCTATAACGGACCGATCAAGCAGAACCCGGACCCGACCTGCTTCACGATCGGCGGCTTCGGCGACATCTATGTCGGCGGCGCGCTCACGGGCTACGCCTACACGCAGACGAACCAGTTCGCGCCGGGCCTGGCCCTGCCGCTCGGCATCTTCCCGGACCGGGACCGGGCCGCGCGGGTGGACTTCTCCAACCTGATGGGCTTCGTCCAGAAGGCGGATGGCCCGTTCCAGTTCTACATCGCGGCCGGCGCCTACGCGGTGCCCACCCTCGGGGCGCAGAATTACAGCGCCATCAACCAGACCGACCTGCTGTTCGGGCCGCTGCCGGTCGCCTTCGGCAAGTGGCAGATCAACGACGCGTGGTCGATCCAGGGCGGCCGCATGCCGACGCTGATCGGCAGCGAGGCGCCCTTCACCTTCCAGAACCTGAACATCTCGCGCGGCCTGCTGTTCTTCCAGGAGAACATCATCAACCACGGTGTCCAGGTGAACTGGTCGGAGGGCCCGTGGTCGGTGTCGGTGGCGGGCACGGACGGGTTCTACTCGGGTGAGATCAGCTGGTTCACCGGCTCGGTGGCCTACAAGCTGAACGACGCCAACACGATCGGCGTGAACGGCGGCTTCAACGTCGACCGGACCAATGCCGGGATCAAGAGCTTCCGCTACCAGTTCGCGACGCCCTTGTTCCAGCAGAACAGCGGCATCTTCAACATCAACTACACCTATTCGGACGGGCCGTGGATCATCACGCCCTACTTCCAGTTCACGAATGTCGAGCGTGATCCGCGCATCGGGATCGTGGAGAGCGCCTCGACCTATGGCGGCGCGATCCTGGCGAGCTACGCCTTCAACGACAATTTCGCCCTGGCCGGCCGCGTCGAGTACGAGACGCAGACGGGCAACCGCTTCACGGGGCTTACCAGCCTGCTCTACGGGCCGGGCAGCTCCGCCCTCTCGGTCACGGTCACCCCGACCTTCACCTTCGGCCGCTACTTCCTGCGCGGCGAGTATGCGCACGTTCAGCTCTACGACATCACGGCGGGCCTCGGCTTCGGCAAGGCCGGCAACAAGACCTCGCAGGACCGCTACCTGATCGAGACCGGCTTCACCTTCTGATCCGGGATCCGGTCGATCCGAGCGGGTCCCGATCATACGCTGTCCGGACGATCACGTTCGGACAGCGTATCACGAGCCCGCGCGGCGCTTGAGCGACGCCCAGATCCGCCATCCCGAAGGGATCTCGCGGATGGGGATGAGCCCGGGAGTCGCCGGCCCGCCCGGCATCGCACCCGTCACCCCGTCCGGGATCGCGCCCGGGCGGGGTTTCGCGTTCGGCGGCGGCGGATCTGCGCGGGACCACGCCCTTTCCGGCGCGCGGCCGCGCCGAGGGCGGAGAGGGTGCGGGAGGCGCGATCCCCGTCCTCCCGCCCGCGGCGCGCCGGCGCCGCGCGGTTCCGCGGGCTCGGGGGCGGGAGGCGCTGCGGACCCGAGACGCCGGGCGCTCCGGCTGCTAAGCCCCAGGCGTGACCCTAGAGCAGCTTCGCATCTTCGTCGCGGTGGCCGAGCGCCAGCACGTGACCCGCGCCGCCGAGGCGCTGAACCTCTCGCAATCGGCGGTCAGCGCGGCGGTGGCCGCGCTGGAGGAGCGGCACGCCACCAAGCTCTTCCACCGCGTCGGGCGCGGCGTCGCGTTGACCGAGGCCGGCCGCCTCTTCCTGGGCGAGGCGCGGGCCGTGCTGGCGCGCGCGGCCACGGCCGAGGCCGTGCTCGCGGACCTCTCGGGCCTGCGGCGCGGCACCCTGCGCGTGCAGGCCAGCCAGACCATCGCGAGCCACTGGCTCCCCCGCCACCTCGTCGCCTTCCGCCGGCTCTTCCCCGAGATCGTCGTCACCCTCGCGATCGGCAACACGGCCGAGGTCGCGGCCGCGGTGCAGGCCGGGACCGCCGAACTCGGCTTCGTGGAAGGGAGGATCGACGATCCGATGCTCGCGAGCGAGGACGTCGCCGACGACAGGCTCGTCCTGATCACCGCGCCGGACCATCGCCTCGCCGCCCGCGCGACGGTGCGCCCGCAGGATCTGGCCGAGGCCGCGTGGGTGATGCGCGAGGCGGGTTCCGGCACGCGCTCGGTCCTGGAAGCCGCCCTGACCGGCGCCGGGATCGCGCCCTCCGGGCTGCGGGTCGTGCTGGAACTGCCCTCGAACGAGGCCGTGCGGGCGGCGGTCGAGGCGGGGGCGGGGGCGAGCGTGCTCTCCCACAGCGTCGTCGCGCCGGCCCTGCGGGCGGGCAGCCTGGCGGCGCCGCCCTTCCCCCTGCCGAGCCGGGCCTTCCGTGTCCTGCGGCACCGGGAGCGCTATCGCAGCCGCGCCGCCGACGCGCTCCTCGCCCTGATCGCCGGGCCGCCGGGCTAGAGCATTTTCCGATGAAGTGGATGCCGGTTCGTCGCAGAAAACGCGGCAAGATCAAAGATCGAGAGCGGCACCCGATTGCAACGTGATCGAGTGCCGCTCTCGGCGTCGGGGCGGGGCCGCTCAGGCGATGCCGAGCAGGCGGATCAGGCCGAGGCCGACGAGGCCCAGCCCCAGGAGCGAGAGCGTGACGGCCAGGGTGACGCGCGGACCGGCCTTGGCCACGACCCGCACGTCCACGCCGAGGCCGAGCGCGGCCATGGAGACGACCGTCAGGATCGTCGCGCCGTCGGCGATCGGCCCCAGCGCCGCCCGCGGCACGAGGCCCAGCGAGCGCAGGGCCGCCATGGCAAGGAAGGCGAGGATGAACCAGGGCACGAGGTGGTGGAGCGCCACCCGCGCCCGCGCCGGTCGATCGCCCGCCGCACCGCGCGGCGCGGCCTCGTCGGTCTCCTCGGGCAGGCGGCGCGCGGCGAGGGACAGTCCGAGCACCACCGGGCCGAGCATGAGCACGCGCACGAGCTTGACGAGCGTCCCGACCTGCGCGCTGAGCGCGGCCACCGGCGCGGTGGCGGCGAGCACCTGCGGCACCGCGTAGACCGTGAGCCCCGCCAGCACTCCGTACTGCGTGGCGGACAGGTGCAGGAGCGGCACCAGGAGGGGCAGGCCGAGCACCACCAGCACGCCGAGCACGGCGGTGAAGGCGATCGAGGCCGCCACCTCCTCCCCGTCCGCCCCGATCACCGGGGCGACGGCGGCGATGGCGGAGTTGCCGCAGATCGCGTTGCCGCAGGCCACCAGCACCGCCATACGCCGGGGCAGGCCGAGCGCGCGGCCGAGGCCGTAGCCGAGCGCGATGGCGGCGGCCACGACGGCCGCGATGCCGACGAGCAGGCCGGGACCGGCCGCCAGGATCGCGTCGGCGCTGAGCGAGGCGCCGAGCAGCACCACCGCGATCTCGAGCAGCGTCTTGGCCGAGAAGGCGATGCCGGGCCGCCAGCGCGCGGGCGGCGCCCAGGCCGTGCGCAGGGCGGTGCCGATCAGGATGGCCAGCACCAGGGCTTCGAGCCACGCGCGTCCGAACAGGCGCGCCTCGACCCGCTCCAGCCCGACGGAGGCGGCGGCGACGGCGAGGCACAGGGCGAGGCCGGGCATCACCCGGCGCAGCGCGCCGAGGCCACGGCCGGTGCGGGTCAGGGCTGCGCCGCGGGTCGCGGCGTCGGTGGCGATCTCGATGCTGGGCATGGGCGGATCTCGCGTGGCCCGCGCATGATCCCCACCGCCGATAAATCGGTCCAACGCATTGATCAGGTCGTTTCAATCGATCGGATCGATCGTTGTCCGGCCCGGGCGCGGGCCGCCCCCGTCCGGGAGGCCCGCCCGAAACGGCGAAGCCCCCCGTCCGAGGGACGGGGGGCTCCCCAGCACCGTCGAGGAGAGGAAGGGAAGGGGGGACCCCTACTCCCGCTCGCCGGTGAAGTTCAGAAGCAGCTGGAACAGGTTGATGAAGTTCAGGTAGAGCGACAGCGCCCCGAACACCGCGAGCTTGCCGCTGGTCTCCTGGTCCCAGTGCTCCGCGTACTGCTCCTTGATCGACTGGGTGTCGTAGGCCGTCAGGCCGACGAAGATCACGACGCCGATCAGCGAGATGGCGAAGTGCAGCGCGCTCGACGCCAGGAAGATGTTGACGAGGCTCGCGATGACGACGCCGATCAGGCCCATCATCAGGAAGGAGCCCATCCGCGAGAGGTCGCGCTTCGTGGTGTAGCCGTACAGGCTCGTCGCGCCGAACATCGCCGCCGTGATGAAGAAGGTGCGCGCGATGCTCGTCCCGGTGAAGACCAGGAAGACCGAGGCCAGCGACAGCCCCATCACCGCGCAGAAGCTCCAGAACAGGGTCTGGGCGGTGGCGGCCGAGATCTGCTCGATGCGGAACGACAGGAACAGGATGAAGGCGAGCGGCGCCAGCATCACCACGTATTTCAGCGGCGTGCCGAACAGGGGCTGGGCGATGGACGGCGTCGCCGACACCGCGAAGGCGACGAGGCCGGTCAGGGCGAGGCCGAGCCCCATCCGGTTGTAGACCCGCAGCATGTGCTGCCGCAGGCCCTCGTCGAAGAGGGCGGCGGAGGGCGCCGCCGTGCTCTGCCAAGCGTAAGGCGTGTTCATCGGTCGGTGATCCTCGTGGAGACGCCGCCGGTCGGCGGGGGAGACCGGCGGAAGGGGGGTGTCAGGGCCGCGGCGCGCCGAGCGTCTCGGCGGCGCGGCCGAGCGCCGGCTCGTCGCCGCCGCTCAGCGCGTAGGCGGTGTGGCCGGCCTTCCAATAGACCGTCACCGCGTCGCTGCCGCGCGTCACCTCGGGGGCGAGCGCCGCCTCGTCCGCGGTCTGGGTCGCGAAGAGCGCCACGGGACCGAGCGAAGCCGCGTCGATCGCCACCTCCACGCCCGCGCCGGAGCGGGTCGGGACGATCTGCAGGTCGCGCACCCGCCAGTCGCGCGGCAGGTCCGGCAGGCGGATCCCGGTGGCGGCCTCGACGCCGGCCCGGTCGTAGGCCGGGCTCGGCCGCAGGGAGGCGACGCGGGCGCGCAGCTGCGAGGCCTGCCGGGCCTGGATCGCGTCCTCCACGAAGGGCGGCGAGTGGGTCGAGGCGATGGTGCCCGGCACCCCGAACCCGCCCGTCTCGGCATGCATCAGCCACCCGGCGCCGACCAGGAAGGCGACGACCGCGGCGCGCTGGAAGCGCTGGCCGATCCGCCGCCAGGTCAGCGCCCGGTCGAGGCGGCGGGCCGCCACGGCGATGCGCTCGGGCATCGGACCGGGATGCAGGCGGGGATGGGACGGCGCGAAGGCGGCGCAGAGCGCGTCGCGGGTGCGCAGGTCCGCCATCACCCGGGCGGCGATCTCCGGATGGGCCGCGAGGTGGCCCTCGACCTCGATCCGCCGCGGGAGATCGAGCTGGCCGTCGATATAGGCGTTCAGGTCGCTCTCGGTGATCGGGTCCATCATCGGTCGTACTCCACGGACGGGCGGCCGCCCTGAACCACGCGCAGGCGCGGGCTGACCTCCGGCGGCGGGGGCGCGGCGGGGGGCGCCAGCCGGTTCTCCCCGCTCTCGAAACTGCGCAGGGCCGCGCGGCCGCGCCCGAGCCGCGACATCAGCGTACCGATCGGGATGCCGAGCACGTCGGCGGCCTCCTGGTAGGCCATGCCCTCGATCGTCACCAGGTGGAGCGCCGCCCGCTGCTCCTCGGGCAGCCGCGCGAAGGCCTCGCGGATCTGGGCGAGGCGCACGTGGCTGTCCTGACCGGCGGGCACCGCCGCGTCGGCGATGTGCTCGAGGGTCTCGGCGTAGCGCGCCTCCACTTGGCGGCGGCGCTGCCCGTCGATGAAGGCGTTGTGCAGCACCGTCATCAGCCAGGTGCGCAGGTTGGTCCCGCTCTTGAGCGAGCTCTGATGTTCCAGGGCGCGCACGAGGGCGTCGTGCACGAGATCGTCCGCCTGGGCCGGGTCGCGGGTGAGCGCGCGGGCGTAGCGCCGCAGCGGCACGATCAGGTCGACGACGTCGAGGCGCTTGCGTGAGGTCATGGTCCGGATCTGAGGGGGCCTACATGAGATGAACGCGCCGGGGCCGGCCCGTAATCCCGGTCTCCTCAGTGACCCTCCGCGAGCGTGCCGCGCTGGCGCGGATCCGCCGCCCCGGCCCAGCCGCCGGGCACTGCCATCACCGAACTCGCCGAGCCGGAGGTCGAGCCGACCACGACCCGGTGGCCCTTCGCCCGCAAAAGCGCCAGCGTGTCGGGAGACAGCCCGGTCTCGACCAGAAGCGCGTCCGGCCGCCACTGGTGATGCACGCGCGGCGCCGCGACCGCCTCGGCGAGGTTGAGCCCGAAATCCACCACGCCGGTGACCACCTGCAGCACCGTGGAGATGATGCGGCTGCCGCCGGGGCTGCCGGTCACCAGGAGGAGCCGGCCGTCGCGCAGGACGAAGGCCGGCGTCATGCTGGAGAGCGGCCGCGCGCCGGGCGCGACCGCGTTGGCCTCTCCGCCGACGAGGCCGTAGGCGTTCTGCGCCCCGGGCTTGGCGGAGAAATCGTCCATCTCGTTGTTGAGGAGCACCCCCGTCCCTGCCGCGACGAGGCCGAGCCCGTAGGAGAAGTTGAGCGTAAAGGTGTTCGCGACCGCGTTGCCCTCGGAATCGACTACGGAGAAGTGGGTGGTCTGGTCGGGCTCCTCGGGCAGGGGATTGCCGGCCCGCACCTCCCCGGCCGGCCGGGCCCGGTCCGGGTCGATCAGCGCCCGCAGCCGCGCCGCGTAGGATTTGGCGGTCAGGCCGGCCACCGGCACGCGGACGCGGTCGGGATCGCCCAGATAGGCGGCGCGGTCCGCGTAGGCCTGCTTCATCGCCTCGGCGAGGAGGTGGATCGCCTCGGCGCTGCCCGCCCCCTTCGCGGCGAGGTCGTAGCCTTCGAGGATGTTGAGGATCTCCACGAGGTGCACGCCGCCGGAGCTCGGGGGCGGCATCGCCACCACCTCGTGGCCCCGATAGGCGCCGCGCACCGGGGCGCGCAGGGCCACCCGGTAGGAGGCGAGATCCTCCGGCGTCATCGCGCCGCCCGCCCCCCGCACGGCGGCCACGATCCTCTCCGCGACCTCGCCGCGGTAGAAGGCGTCCGGGCCTCCCTCGGCGATCCGGCGCAGGGTCGCGGCGAGGTCCGGCTGGACCAGCCGCTCGCCCCAGCCGTAGGGCCGATCCCCGCGGAAGAACACCGCCCGGCTCGACTCGTATCGCCCGAGGATGCCGGCCGCCCGCGGCAGCGAGGCGGCGAGATCGTCCTCGACCGTGATTCCCTCGCGGGCGAGCGCCTCGGCCGGGGCGATCAGCTCGGCGAGGGTGAAGCGCCCGGAGCCGTAGCGGGCCAGCGCCTCGGCGAGGCCGCGCACCGTGCCCGGCACGCCCACCGCCTTGCCGGAGGCGGTCGACAGGGCGGGGTCCGGCTCGCCGTCCGGACCCAGGAAGAGGTCCCGTGTCGCGGCGGCCGGCGCCGTCTCCCGGTAATCGATCGCGACGGTCTCGCTTCTCTTGGCGAGGTGCACCAGCATGAAGCCGCCGCCGCCGAGATTCCCCGCCCGGGGCAGGGTCACGGCCAGGGCGAAGCCCACCGCCACGGCCGCGTCGACCGCGTTGCCGCCCGCCCGCAGGATCGCGACGCCGACCCGCGTCGCCCGCGCCTCCTGCGAGGCCACCATGCCGTGCGGGGCGAAGGCCGGGAGCAGCCGCGCCTCGTCCGACTGGATGGCGCCCGCCCCCGGCATGCCGGGCGGCGCGCCCTGCGCCGATGCGGGCGCCGCGAGCGCCAGGCAGGCAAAGACCGCGAGGGCGGGGATCGCGAGGGTGCGGCGGTTCGGCATGCTGGTCTCCCGTCCGGAAGGTAGCCCGGCGCGCGGCCGCCTCAAGCGCCCTCGCCCGCGCCGCCGCCCTTGCCTGCGCGTCGCTCCCGGTTCAATCGGGCGAGGCCTGCCGCCCGGAGCGAGCCGATGACCTTCCTGCCCGACGCGCCGACCTTCGCCGCCTACCTGCTCGCCTGCCTCGTCCTCTTCGTGACGCCGGGGCCGGACATGAGCCTGATGCTCGCCCGCACGATCGGGGCCGGGCGGCGGGCCGGCCTCGCCACGGTGCTGGGCACCAGCACCGGCACGCTCGGGCACACCCTGGCGGCGGCTCTCGGCCTCTCGGCCCTGCTCGCGGCCTCGGCGACGGCCTTCCTGGTGCTCAAGCTCGTGGGCGCCCTCTACCTAGCCTGGTTCGCCCTCGATGCCCTGCGCCGCGGCTCGGCCCTGACGGTGCGGGCCGAGCGGGTCGGGGGCGGCTTCCGGCGCGCCTTCTGGACCGGGGTCGGGGTGAACCTCACGAACCCGAAGGTCGTCCTGTTCTTCATCACCTTCCTGCCGCAATTCGTGCGCGCCGACGCGGTCAACCTGGCCGGCCAGCTCGCCTTCCTGGGCGCCGCCTTCGTGGCCGTCACGCTGCCGCTCGGGATCCTCCTCGTCCTCGGGGCGGAACGGATCACCGGCGCGCTCCAGGCCCGGCCGCGGATGCTGCGCGCCATCGACTGGCTCTTCGCCGGGCTGTTCGGGGCCTTCGCGGCGCGGATCCTGGCGACGGCGCGCTGATCAGCGCCGCGGCGCGGCCGCGCCGCCTGCCCGGCGGCCGGCGAGGAGCCAGTAGACGAGCCCGGCGCCCGCCCCGGCCAGGAACAGCAGGGCGGTGACGCGCCCCTCGGCGAGGCCCGCCGGACCGCCCGCGCCGCCGCGCACGCCCCGCATCAGCCAGGGCAGGAGGGCGGTGAGGAAGCCGGTCGCGCCCGCGTACCAAGTCAGCGCGCGCCAGCCCAGCACCTCGCCCATCACGGCGTTGAGGATGGGCGGCACCGCCACCAGGAGCAGGACGGCCCGGCCCGCATCCAGCACCGCCTCGACCATGCCGGGATCCGGCGGGTAGCCGGCGGCGAGTTCGGCCAGCACCGATTCGATCGCGGCGAGGCCGAGCTGCCCCACGACGTCGCGCAGAACCGGATCGACCAGCGCGCCGAGGCCGAGGAGCAAAGCCCCGACCGGCAGCGCCAGCAGCAGCGCGAAGCCCACGGCGACGAGGCGGCCGATCAGCTGCATCGGTCGGCCGCTCAGTCGTCGTCCACGGCCCCGTAGACGCCCTCCGCCCCGATGCCGTCCTCCAGCATCAGCCGGGCGCGGGCGCGCAGCTTCTCGGTCTCGCTCTTGAGCTGGCCGCAGGCCGCCAGGATGTCCCGGCCCCGCGGCGTGCGCACCGGGGAGGCGTAGCCGGCGTTGAAGACGATCTCGGAGAAGCGCTCGATCCGCTCCCAGTCCGAGCACTCGTACCTGGAGCCGGGCCAGGGATTGAACGGGATCAGGTTGATCTTGGCCGGGATGCCCTTGAGCAGCCGCACCAATTCGCGCGCCTCGGAATCCGAATCGTTCACGCCCTTCAGCATCACGTACTCGAAGGTGATGCGGCGGGCATTCGACACGCCCGGATAGTTCCGGCAGGCCTCGAGCAGGGTCCGGATCGGGTACTTGCGGTTGAGCGGGACCAGCTCGTCGCGCAGGTCGTCGCGCACCGCGTGGAGCGAGATCGCCAGCATCGCGTTCGCGTCGATGCCGAGCCGCTCGAATTGCGGAACCACGCCCGAGGTCGAGACCGTGATGCGGCGGCGCGACAGGCCGAGGCCCTCGTTGTCGCTCATCACCCCGACCGCGTCGACCACGTTGTCGACGTTGTAGAGCGGCTCGCCCATGCCCATGAACACGATGTTCGACACGAAGCGCGAGCCGTCCACCGGCACGAAGGTGCCCTTGGGCGGCACCTGGCCGGGCCAGTCGCCGAGCCGGTCGCGGGCGACGACGAGCTGGGCGGTGATCTCCTGGGCCGAGAGATTGCGCACGAGGCGCTGCGTGCCGGTGTGACAGAAAGAGCAGGTGAGCGTGCAGCCGACCTGGCTCGACACGCAGAGCGTGCCGCGGTCGTTGGCCGGGATGTAGACGCACTCGATCTCGGCGCCGCGATTGTGGTCGTGGCGGCCGGTCGGCGGCATGCGCAGCAGCCACTTGCGGGTGCCGTCGCGGGAGACCTGCTCGCTCACCACCTCGGGCCGGTCGAGGGTGTAGGCCTCCTCCAGCTGCGCCTTCAGCCCCTTGCCGACATTGGTCATGGCCTCGAAGGAGGCCGCCCCGCGCACGTTGATCCAGTGCCAGAGCTGGCCGGTGCGCATGCGCTGCTCGCGCTCGGGCACGCCGATGGCGGCGAGGCGCTCGCGCAGGGCGCCGCGGGTGAGGCCGACCAGGGAGGGCCGGCCGGTCGCGACCATCGCCTCGGGGCGCACCTCGGGCGTCTTCTCGATGAAGGGATCGGAACCGGCGCGGCGCTCGGGCCGCGCGGTGTCGAGGGACGCCGTCGCCATCAGGAACCTTCGGGAGTATGGTGACCCCCGATATAGGCGGTTGCGGGCCGAAACGCGAATACGCGCCGGGCAGGCCCTACTTGCACTCCTCGCGGGTGCGCTTGATGGCGTCGCCGAAGCCTTCGAGGTTGTACTCGTCGGTCGAGGCGTTGCCGCGCTGCGACACCGCCTTCACGACGACCTTCTTGCCGCGCCCCATCTCGGTGACGACGCGGCCCTCCTCGGCCGGGTTCTGCAGCCAGGCATTGGTGCCCTTCACCACGAGCGCGTAGCGGGCCGAGCCGATCGCCAGCGACGGGTCGTTGGCGGCCGAGGGGGCTGGGACGGCGGCGTTCGCCGCCGCGGTGTCGGCCCCGGCTCCGGTCTGGTTGCTGCCGGGCTTCGGGGCGAAGCCCATCATGATGGCGACCTCATTGGCCACCCGCTCGCCCCTGCGCACGGTCACGAACAGGAAGGCGTCGTCGCGCTTGAGGCTCTTGGGCAGCCGCGCCTGCGGCTTGCTGATCGCGTAGCAGATGCGGCCCTTGCCCTCGCCCGCGGCGAAGACGTTCCAGGCCCCGAAGCTGCCGACCGGGCTCGCCTGCAGGCTCGCGGGCGCGGCGGATTCGGGCTTCTCGGCCTTGGGCCTCGGCTTCGCCAGCGCGGGCGCCGCGGACAGGAGGGAGAGGGCGAGGACGGGGAGGAGGGCACGACTCATGCGGCTATCCTAGAGCATGGCCGGGCGGGGCGAAACCGGCGCTGGAAAACCGACGCGGAATCAACGGGATCATGCACAGCCTGGGCGGCCGGCCCGGCCGGGCGGGCGAAATGCTGCGCTGCAGGAATGACCGCGCCCGGCGCTTGCGGCATGGTCGCGGCCCGTTCCCCGCGATGGACCCCGCATGACAGACCTGCCCGAGACCATCCCGGTGCGCGAGGCGCACCGCTTCCCGACCGAGGCGCTGGAGGCCTTCCTCGCCGCGCAGGGGCTCGGCCGGCTCACCGACCTGCGCCAGATGCGCGGCGGGCAGTCGAACCCGACCTTCCTGGTAATCGCCGAGGCGGGCGAGTACGTCCTGCGCAAGCAGCCGCCCGGCAAGCTCCTGCCCTCCGCCCACGCCGTCGACCGCGAGTTCCGGGTGCTGAACGCGCTCTCCGCCACCGACGTGCCGGTCCCCCGCGCGGTCGCCTTCTGCGCGAACCCGGCGGTGATCGGCACGCCCTTCTACCTGATGGAGCGGCTGCGGGGCCGGGTGTTCTGGGACCCGGCCCTGCCGGACCTGCCGCGCGAGGCGCGCGCGCCGATCTACTTCGCGATGAACGAGGCCCTGGCGCGCCTGCACCGGGTCGATCCGGGGGCGGTCGGGCTGTCGAATTTCGGCAAGGCCGGAAACTACTTCCGGCGGCAGATCGAGCGCTGGTCGGGGCAATGGGCGGCCTCGAAGACGCGCGAGAACCCGGCGATCGACCGGCTGGCGGAATGGCTGCCCGCCCACGTGCCGGCGGACGACGAGACCCGCATCTGCCACGGTGATTTCCGCCTCGACAACATGATCTTCCACCCGGACGAGCCGCGGGTGATCGGCATCATCGACTGGGAACTCGCCACCCTCGGCCACCCGCTGGCCGACCTCGCCTACAATTGCATCGCTTACAACACGGCGCCGACCGCCTATCGCGGCCTGCTCGGCCGGGACCTGGACGCGCTCGGCCTGCCGAGCCAGGCGGAGTACGTGCGCCGCTACTGCGAGCGCACCGGCCGCCGGGACGGCATCACGCCCTTCCACCTCGCCTTCGCGCTCTTCCGCCTCGCGGTGATCCTCGAAGGGGTCCTGGCCCGGGCCAAGGCCGGCAACGCGTCGAGCGCGGATGCGAGCGAGAAGGGGGCGCTCGGCATGGCGCTGGCCGAGCGGGGCTGGGAACTGGCGCGGGGCTGACACCCCGCGTGGCGGGGCTGACACCCCGCGTGGCGGGGCTGGGGCCCCGCCGGCGGCGGAACCGCCCTCACGCCGCCGCGCTGGCGCCGCTTCTCAGCCGCCGCCGCAGGCGGTTGACCCCGTAGATCGTCGCGAGCCGCAGCCGGGCCGAGCGCACCGGCGCGTCCCCGCGCTCCGCCTGCACCTGCGCGATCACCCGCAGGGCCTCGGCGACGGAACGTTCGAGGTCGGTCTCGCCCGGGCTGGGCTGGTGGCGATCCTGCATCGGACTCAACTCCCCGTTTTGTTGTTGGGGGCGATCCGACCAGGAGAATCCGGCGACGGGAGGGCCGAAGCGTGGCTCGCCGGCAACGGTCCAGGGAGGAAATTACGGCGAGGCGGCTCAATCGGCGTCGTGCGCCCCGTCCTCCGCCTCCAGCCCGCCGGCATCCAGGTCCTCCTCGGGCTCCGGCTCGTGGGCGTCGAGCCCCGAGGCCTCGGCGAGGTTGCGCGCGGCCCGGCGCAGGAGCTTGCGCAGGCGGCGCTTCTCCTTGTTGTCGAAGCCGTCGAGCATCTCGGCCTCGACCTCCTCCCAGATCCGGTCGATCGCGGCCGCCTTGGCGAGCCCGGCCTCGGTCAGGCGCACCCGCACGATGCGCCCGTCCGCCGCCTCCGCGCGGCGCTCGACGAAGCCGAGGGCGGCGAGGCGGGTCACCGTCTTGGAGGCGGTCGGGGGCCGCACCCGCAGCGTCGCGGCGAGGTCGCCCATCGTCATCGCGCCGGCGGCCGCGAGCACCTGCACGACCTGCTCCTGGCCGGCGAAGAGGTCGAGGGCCGCGAGCCGGTCGCCGATCCGGCCGCGCTGCATCCGGGCGGCGTGGACGAGCGCCCAGCCGACGCTCTTCGCCCCGGGCGGGCGAAGGGCCTTGGACGCCTTGCGCCGCGGAGCCTCGTCGGCCTGGACCGGCGCCGCCTGCTCGGCCGTGGACATCGCGGGAGCTCCTTCTGCCGGGGAGGGCGGCTCGGCAGGGCGCCGCGCCCGCACCCTAGCACGGCCATCTGCCGCCCGGCCGTGACGCTCGCATGACAGCCGCGGCCGATGCACAGCCGGCTGCGCGGCCGCGGTTGCGGGGGCCCGCACTCCTTCGCATCATTGCGGTGCCTCATCCGCCGCGGGAGCTCCGGCCCCGCGGCGGACGATGCGGCAGCGAGGCCCCGCACGGCCCCGCCTCGTGCGCCCTCTTCGGGCCTGGAGACCCGCGATGCCGGCCCGATCCTGGCAGGACCTGACCACCGCCGAGATCCGCGACCGCGCCATGGACCGCGCCATCGCGGTCCTGCCCGTGGCGGCGGTGGAGCAGCACGGCCCGCACCTGCCGCTCGGCACCGACGCCGTCATCCAGGAGGGCTACCTCGCCCGGGTCGCGCCCCAGGTGCCGGAGGACCTCGACGTCCTGCTCCTGCCCGTCCAGGCCATCGGCAAGTCGGACGAGCACCTGAGCTTTCCCGGCACCCTCACCCTGGCCGGCCCGACCGCGCTCGCCGCCTGGGTCGAGATCGGGGAGGCGGTGCACCGGGCGGGCTGCCGCAAGCTCGTCATCGTCACGTCGCACGGGGGCAACAGCGCGCTCATCGACCTCGTGGCGCTGGAACTGCGCCGTCGCTGCGGCCTCCTCGCGGTCACCACCGCCTGGAGCCGCTTCGGCTACCCGCCCGGGCTCTTCCCCGAGGAGGAGATCCGCCACGGCATCCACGGCGGCGCGGTCGAGACCGCCCTGATGCTCGCGTTGCGGCCGGACCTCGTGCGGCGCGATCGCGTGCGGGATTTCGTGCCGCGCAGCCGCGCGATGGAGCGGGACTACGCCCAGCTTCGGGCCGGCCGGCCCGCCGCCTTCGCCTGGCTCGCCGAGGACCTGAACCCCGAGGGCGCAATCGGCGACGCCCGCCTCGCCACCGCGGCGGCCGGGGAGGCGGCCCTGGCGCACGGGGCGCGGGCCTTCGTCGCGCTGCTCGGCGACGTCGATCGCTTCAGCTTGGCGGGAACGCCCTCCCGGCCGCCGGGGTGATACACTATATCAGGGCGTCCCTCCGCCGCCCCGCGCCGGCGGTCCAGCCCTTCAGGTTTGCCGCATGTCGGACAAGATCCCCGTCACCGTGCTCACCGGCTACCTCGGTGCCGGCAAGACCACGCTCCTCAACCGCATCCTCACCGAGCCGCACGGCAAGCGCTACGCCGTGATCGTCAACGAGTTCGGCGAGATCGGGATCGACAACGACCTCGTGGTCGGCGCCGACGAGGAAGTGTTCGAGATGAACAACGGCTGCATCTGCTGCACCGTGCGCGGCGACCTGATCCGCATCATGGACGGCCTGATGAAGCGGCGCGGCAAGTTCGACGCGATCATCGTGGAGACGACCGGCCTCGCCGATCCGGCCCCGGTCGCCCAGACCTTCTTCGTCGACCAGGATGTCGGCGAGGCGGCGCGCCTCGACGCGGTGGTCACCGTGGCGGATGCCAAGTGGCTGAGCGAGCGCCTGAAGGACGCGCCCGAGGCTCGCAACCAGATCGCCTTCGCGGACGTGATCCTGCTCAACAAGGCCGACCTCGTCGGCGAGGACGAGCTCGCCGCGGTGGAGCGCCGGATCCGGGCGATCAACCCCTCGGCCCGGATCCACCGCACCGTGAAGTGCGACGTGCCCCTCGACGCCGTGCTCGACCGGCGCGCCTTCGACCTCGACCGGATCATCGCGGTGGAGCCCGAATTCCTGGAGGAGGGCCACCATCACCACCACGCCGAGGACATTCAGTCGGTGTCGGCGTGGCTGCCGGGCCCGGTCGACCCGAACAAGTTCATGCCGTGGATCTCCGACCTCACCCAGGTGCAGGGACCCGACATCCTGCGCTGCAAGGGCATCGTCAGTTTCCCGGACGAGCCGCGCCGCTTCGTGTTCCAGGGCGTGCACATGATCCTGGACGGCGACCTTCAGGACGAGTGGCCGGCGGGGGATCCCCGCGAGTCGCGGGTCGTCTTCATCGGCCGCAACCTCGACCCCGACCAGATCCGCCGGGGCTTCGAGGCGACGCGGGCCTGAGGCGGGGCCTGGCCCGCCCGGCGCTCCCGGCCGGGCGGGACGGTCAGCGCACCGCGACCTGGTCCTTGATGCGCTCGAACACCGCGCGGCTGACGACGCGCTTGGCGAGGAGGTCGCCGGGCGACGCGTAGGGGCGCCCGGCGATGATCGCCTTGCCGATGCGCCCGCCGCCGCGCAGCCCGTTGAGTTCGGCCAGGGTCGCGGTGTTGAGGTCGATGCCGCCGGGCGCGGGGAGGGTTCGGCCGCCGCGGCCGGGGAGGATCCTCCGCCGAGGCGACCCTGGTGGGCTCCGCGAAGACGGGGGGAGGTGCCGCCGCCGCCGGCTCGGCCGGCGCCTCGATCGCCGGGGGCGGCGCGGGCGGTCCCCCGAACGGCGGCGCGAGCGGGCGGGACTCGGCGCCGAGCAGCGCGGCCGCCGGCGCGGCCGGGGCCGGCGCGGCCGGCGCCTGCGGGGCCGGCCCGGGATAGACCGACCTGACGGGCGCGGCCTCCTCGCCCCCCTGCGGGGCCGCGGCGGCCGTCATCTTGGCCGCGGCCGGGATCGGCGCGGCCGGGATCGCCGCAGCCAGGGCCGCCCGGTCGGGCGCCGCGCGGCCGAAGAAGGATTGCCAGAGCCCCGCGAGTCCCGCGGCCAGGACCACGATCACGAAGGCGCGTGTGATGGCTGAACCCGTCAGCATGGCGAGAGTATTCCGGGCATGACCGGATCAGAAACTGTCGATGACCGTGTCATTTTAGTGACGCGGCCCGCCTTCTTCCCCGATTTTCAGGAACGGGTGGCGTCCGGGAGGGTCGACGGCTCGTCCGGGCCGTCGAGGTGCCGGCCCTCGCGGGAGAGGTGGAGGTAGTTCCTGTTGAACAGGACTACCCGTTCGAGGGCGTCGAGCCTGTGGATCGTCAGCTCGCGCCCGCCGAGCGTGATGAAGCCGGTATTGCGCAGCTCCTGCAGCGTCCGGTTCACGTGGACGACCGAGAGTCCGATCGTGTCGGCAATCTCGCCCTGCGTGAGCGGAAGGTCGCAGCTCGCGCCGCGGGTGAGGCCAACCGCCCGCATGCGGACGTAGAGCTCGCAGAGCAGGTGACCGAGGCGCTCGAAGGCCGTGCGCTGACCGATGTTGACGGTCCATTCCCGCTGGATCGCCGCCGCGGTCAGCGCGTCCCAGCAGAAGGCCCTCATCAGCCGCGGATAAGCCGTGAGAAGTTGTCCCGCCGCATCGAACGTGATCTTCGCCAGAGTGACCGCGGTAATCGCCCCGATCGAATGGTCCATCTCCCGCAGCACCGGCGCGCCGAAATCGCAGATGTCGCCCGGCAGGAGATAGGACAGGATCTGCCGTCGGCCGTCCTCCAAGGTCTTGTAGCGGCATGCCCAACCGTCGAGCACGAGGTTGATGAATTGCGGCGCATCGCCCTCGTGGATGACGTCGTCCCGGGCCCGGACGCGCCGAGTTCGCTGGCGCGCGAGCGTATCGAGCACGCCACGCTCCTCTGGCAACAGGCGCGCGAAGTGCTCGAGCTTGCGGATCAGATACTGGGCCAACGCGACACCAACCCTCCGATGCAGCGCGAGTGTGTCTGCAAGTGACGCCTGACTGATCTAACATATGTTAAGCGGCGCGTCCTGCACCGGATGTAATCATCGGTTTTCCGCTCAATACACTTTTGCCGAGGAAAGCGCCGGCACGCCGCCGCCGCACTGTTGCGGACCGATCACAACCGGTCGGAACCGAAAGCTCGGCCGCAGCCCGGGGATTGTGATCCGCGGCGGGACTGGCAGTTTTGGGGTCAGAGACGGCGTACAGTCCAGAGACCGCGATGATGTCACAAATCTCGCCCATGTCGCGGCTCCACCCGGCCGCGACCGTGCCGGCCGCGCGCGGGGGCAGCCTCTGTCCCTCCGGTGGCGAGCACCTGGCGAACATCCTCTCCGCCGGGCTGCAGGCCGCCTTCGAAGGCGCTCTCCTAGAGCGCCTTCCGACCGACCTCGCGTCGAGCCTCCACGAACTCGTCGCGCGGCTCGACGGCGGGCCCGCGCCGCAGGCCCGAGATCCCAACCCGCGTCCTTAAGAGTCCCATGACCGAACTCGCTTCCGAACCCACACGCATCCTCACCTTTCCCCAGGCCGTGTCCTCCGCGCCCGCGGACGAGAACACCGCCTCGATGATCGACGTGCTGCAGGACCAGCTGCGGCTCGCACGCGAGGGCAAGCTGCGCTCGGTGGCGGTGGTCTCCGTGTCCTCGGACGGCGCCTCGATCGGCACGCAATGGTCCTGCACGCACGGGGACATTTCGAGCCTGATCGGGAAGCTGACCGTGCTCGCCCACGACATGATGGCGGCGCGCAAGTAGGCCGAGGGCTCGCGGCCCGGAGAGCCGGCCCCCCGCGGCCGCCTCGCCGCGTCCCGCGGAGTCAGCTCAGCCGCTGTCCGGCCGATCACGTCCGGACGGTGTACGCCAAGCCCGCGCGGCGCGTGAGCGAAGCCGCCATCCGCATGGCGACGCGATCCGTCGGATGTCGCATCACTCGATCGCACCCTGGGGCAGCGTGAAGCCGTTCGGAAGCCGGCCGGCAGGCTCGTCCGCCTTGCGGGCAGGCTTGGCGCGACCGGTCGGCGCGGACGCCGCCGACGGGCCGCCCGGCCGAGCGTCCCCCGCATCCTTGGCGGCGCCGGGCGAGGCGCCCTTGGACGAAGCGCCCTTGGACGAAGCGCCTTTGGACGAAGCGCCTTTGGGCGCCTCGACCTTCGGCGCCGCCACCTTCGGTGCCTCTCCGCAGGCCCGGAACGGCAGGGCGGCGACCACGCCCGCCCCGTCATCCTGAAGGATCCGCAGGGTCTTCGGCAGCCCGTCGAGGCCCGCGCCCCAGCGGATCGCCGCGCCCGGACCGCTCTGCGCTTCGAGGCTCGCCGGCGCGCCGCCGCGACGAAGGTTGTCGAGGTCGGGGCCGTAGGCCGTCGCGGCCTTGCCGCGGATCACCACCTCCAGCACCTGCAGAAGGTCCGGGGTCAGCGGCCGCAGCGGGTTCTCGCGCGTGAGGGTTCCGCGCCGGGTCACCCACAGGCTCACGCCCTTGCCGCCGGCATAGGACGCGGCCTCGTTCCCGCAGGACACGGGCGCGGCATCCTCGGCGCGCGCTCGGGTCGATCCGGCCACCGGCAGCGCCGCCCCGGCGGCCAGCAGCGCCGCTGCGGCGAGCGGGACCGCCGAGCCCGCGACGCGCCTCATCGGTCCCCCCCGTTCGCGTGACGGTGCTCGTCGGGATCGTGATCGATCACCTGCGGAGGGCTCCTGTGCGGGGCCGGCCGCGGGGCGGGGCCGGGGAGGCGCCCGGCCGGCGCCTCGGGCTCCGCGTCGCTGCGGTCGACGAGGCCGTGCGGCCGCGGTCCGAGCGCGTCGTAGAGTTCGTCGCCGCGCTCCTCCAGCAGGTGCTCGCGCGGCAGGCGCAGGGGCGGCCGGCGATCTCCGGCCACCAGCACCAGAAGGAGGATGATCACCGCGAAGGTCACCGCCGCGGCGGCCAGCAAGAACACCATATCGACCGAAGCCCGAGGCCGCTCCCTGGTCCGTCCGCGATCCCGCTCGCCCGGCGCCGGCCCGGATCAGCCCTCACGCCTTCGGATCTAGCCCGAGAGCCGCCCGGTGACCAGGGGCGCCGGATGACCCGTTCCGCGGGCTGGCGCGACGCCCCCGTCCTATGATCCTCTGACGGCGCGCGCGACCGAGTCGCCCGGGCGCGCCCGGCGCCCCGCGCGGCCCGGCACGCCCGGCCTCCCGCGCGGAAGCGGCGCGGAACGGACCTTGCGTCGCCCGGCCCCGCACCCGCATCCGGCCCTGCCGCGACGAGAGATGCCCATGTACCGGCCCGAGGAAACCCCCGACTCGCCCGCCGCTCCCGAGAGCCTGGAGGCGGACCTGCTCCAGCTGGTGGAGCAGGCCCGGCAGCAGGCGAGCGAGGACCCATTCCGCAACCCCGTCCTCACCGTGGCCCTCGCGATCAGCCGCCGCATGGACCGGGGCGAGGTGAGCGAGGCGGACCTCGAACCGCTCTTCCGCTCCCTGCGCGGGCAGGCCCTGGAGGAGCGGGCGCAGCGCCTGCGCGCCTATCTGGGCCTCGACCAGGAGGGCGGCGACGACCTCGCCCGCGCGGTGCCGCTGATCCTCGGCGAGGAGAGCGACTTCGAGGTGGCCCGGGCCCGGATCGAGCGACCGCGCTTCGCGGCGGTCTTCACCGCGCACCCGACCTTCGGCATGCCCAAGGCGGTGGCCCGCCTGCTCGCCGAGGCCGCCTCGACGCCGGCCCCGGAAGGCCGGCGGGCCCTGCTCGGCGAGGCGGCGGGGCTGTCCTCCCGCCCCGACCCGGTCATCACCCTCAACGACGAGTTCGACCAGGCCCGCTTCTCGGTGCAGCACGGGCGCGCCGCCCTCGACGGGCTGAACGAGGCCCTGCTGCGGGCCGCCCGCGAGCGCTGGCCCGAGCACTGGCACGACCTGGTGCCGCAGCCGGTCGTGATCGCCTCCTGGGTCGGCTGCGACACGGACGGGCGCACCGATATCGGCTGGTGGGACACGCTGCGCTACCGGCTGGAATCGAAGCGCACGCAATTCGAGCGGGTTCTGGCGCAGCTCCCGGAGGATCCGGCCGCCGTCCCGGTGCGGCGGCTCGCGGAGGCGGCCCGCGACGCGGTGTCGCGCCAGCTCGCCGTCGCCCCCAAGCTCGGCGACGATCCGAGCCTGGAGGTGGTGCACCGCTTCGCCCTCGCGCTGATCATCGAGCGCGAGCGCGCCCAGACCGAGGCGGGCCCGCTGCTCTCCGCCCTCGGCGCGGCGATCGCGGCGACGCGCGACGAGGAGGCGCGGCTCAGGCTCTGCGTCCTGCGCGCCGGCTGCGCCGCGCACGGGCTGCAGAACGGGCTGCCGCATTTCCGGCTCAACGCCACCCAGGTCCACAACGCGGTGCGCCGCTCCCTCGACCGGGAGGGCGACCCGACCGACCCGGCCCAGCGCCGCTCGCACCTCGCCTCGATCAACGCGCTCCTCGACCACGTCGAGGCGGTGCCGGTGGATTTCGGCGCGCTCGCCGCCGAGCGCTCCTCCGCCTCCCGCCTGATGATGACGATCGCCCAGATCCTCAAGCACGTGGACGGCACCCATCCGGTGCGCTTCCTGATCGCCGAGACCGAGACCGGCTACACGCTCCTCGCCGCGCTCTGGCTCGCCGAGCATTTCGGCATCGGCGACAAGGTCGAGATCACGCCGCTCTTCGAGACCGCCTCGGCCCTGGAGCAGGGCGTGCACGTCGTCGAGGACGCGCTGCGCTCCGCCCATTGGCGGCGCTACCTGCGCCGGATCGGCCGCCTCGTGCTGCAATTCGGCTACTCGGATTCCGGCCGCTACGTCGGCCAGCTCGCCGCCACCTTCTGGATCGAGCGGTTGCGCCTGCGCATCACCGAGATGATGGTCGCGAACGGCCTCGCCGACATCGAGCTCGTGATCTTCGACACGCACGGCGAGTCGATCGGCCGCGGCGCCCATCCGGCGAGCCTGCGCGACCGCCTCGCCTACCTCGCCCCGAGCCAGGCGCGCCTGCGCAACCGCGAGGCGGGGCTGAAGGTGCGGCTCGAATCGAGCTTCCAGGGCACGGACGGCTACCTGCTGTTCGGCTCCGCGCCGCTCGCGCGCGCCACCGTGCTGCGCATCGTCGAGCACGTCTTCGAGGCGGGCGATCCCCCGCCCGATCCGATCTACGCCGAGCCCGACTTCGCCACCGAGTTCTTCACCGGCGCCCGGCAGGACATGGAGACGCTGGTCGACGATCCCGGCTACGCGGCCCTGCTCGGCACCTTCGGGCCGAACCTGATCGACCGCACCGGGTCGCGGCCGGTGGCGCGCCAGTCCGACGCGGGCGGCCCGGTCGCGATCACCCATCCACGGCAGATCCGGGCGATCCCCAACAACGCCATCCTGCAGCAGCTCGGCTTCCTGGCGAATTCGATGCACGGGGTCGGCCACGCCGCCGCCCGGGCCCCGGACCTGTTCGGCGAGATGCGGGCGGAGTCCGAGCGCTTCCGGCGCGCCTTCAGCCTCGTCCAGCACGCCGCCCGGGTCAGCGACCTCGACGTGCTGCGCGCCTACATCGAGACGCTCGATCCCGGCATGTGGCTGGAACGGGCGCGGCGGGCGACGCGCGACGGGCGGCGGGAGGAGATCATCGCCATCGCGGGTGCCCTCGACCGGCTGAACCTCGCCCCGCGCCTGCGCCGGCTGTTCGGGCGCCTGACCCACGACCACCTGATGCTGCACTCGGTGGCGCGCGACCTCGCCGCGATGAGCCTGCGGCTGACCCTGCTGCACGCGCTCCGGCTCGCGCTGATCCATCGGATCTGGTTCCTGGCCGTGCACATCCCGGGCTTCCGGCCGCAGGCCGGCGTCACCCGCGAGAGCCTGATCGAGCGCATCCTGCGGCTCGACGTGCCGGGCTGCCTGAAGGCGCTGGACGAGATCTTCCCGGTGACGCCGGACCCGACGCTCGGCCTGAATTTCGGCGAGCCGGCCGGGCCGCGCGGGGTCGGCACCTACGAGACGGAGCACCGGACCCTGTTCGAGCCGATCGGCCGCCTCTTCGCGCAGGTGCGCGAGATCAGCGGCATGATCCAGCACGAGGTCGGGGCCTTCGGCTGAGCGTCCTGCGCCGAGAGGGGCACCGGTCCGGCGGCGCCGAGGAGGCGATGCCGGTCGAAGCGGGACCGCGTCGCGCAACTCCGCTTCGCGCGGGCGGCGATGCCGCACCCGGCCGCCCCGCCACCGCCCGAACCGCCCACCGCGAGGCCCGCCCGTGACCGACCTGACCCGCGTCGTGACCGAGATCGCCGAGGAGATGCGCGCCCGCCCCGACCGCGGCGAGGTCGCCACCTACATCCCGGAACTCGCCCGCATGGACCCGCGGGCCTTCGGGATGGTGGTGATCGATGCCGACGGCGAGGTCGCCGCCGCCGGGGATTGCGACGTGCCGTTCTCGATCCAGAGCATCTCCAAGGTCTTCACCCTCACCCTGGCGCTCGGGATGGTGGGGGACCGGCTCTGGCGCCGCGTCGGCCGCGAGCCGTCGGGGAGCCCCTTCAACTCGATCGTCCAGCTCGAGTACGAGCGCGGCATCCCCCGCAACCCCTTCATCAATGCGGGGGCGATCGCGGTCACCGACGTGATCCTGTCGCGCCACCAGCCCCGCGAGGCGCTGGGCGAGATCCTGCGCTTCCTGCAATTCCTGGCGGGCGACGCCGCGATCGCCATCGACGAGTCGGTGGCGGCCTCCGAGCAGCGCACGGGCTACCGCAACATGGCGCTGGCGAATTTCATGAAGGCGCACGGGGTGCTCGACAACCCGGTGCCCTACCTGCTCGGCGTCTACTTCCACCACTGCGCCATCGCCATGACCTGCCGCCAGCTCGCCGAGGCCGGCCGCTTCCTGGCGCATTCCGGGCGTCACCCCGCGACCGGCCACCTCGTGGTGCAGCCCGAGCGGGCGCGGCGCATCAACGCCGTCATGCTCACCTGCGGGCACTACGACGGCTCGGGGGAATTCGCCTACCGGGTCGGCCTGCCCGGCAAGAGCGGGGTCGGCGGCGGCATCCTGGCGATCGCGCCCGGCCGGGCCTCGATCGCCGTGTGGTCGCCGGGGCTCGACGCGGCGGGCAACTCGCATCTCGGCCGCATCGCGCTCGAGATGCTGACGAAGCGGCTCGGCTGGTCGATCTTCGGCCAGTGACGCCGCGGGGGCCCGCCCACTCCCCCGGCGTCGCTGTCCGGCACCGTCACGGCTTGCGGCTGCGGTCGGCGTCCTGGATCGCCGCCTCGTGGTACCAGCCGGCGCCGAAGGCCGCGTCCGCGTAGCGCGTCGCGCGCTCGCCCGCCTCGGCCTGCGGCCGGCGCGCCGCCGGGGCGGCGCGGTTCCGCAGGGGGAATTGATAGATCTTCGCCGTCTCCCGCTGGGGGCCCGCCTTCATCATCAGCCGGTCTCCTGTCGTCCCGCCTGGCGGTACGCGCCAGTCACCGGGTCAATATAGCCTCCACTGCCCGCTGCTTGCACGGTCTGCTGCCAAAAAAATCAGTAAATGCACGCAATTTGCGCAGAAATGGTCTTGCCGATCACGATTGCATTGTTGCAGCGCGCTCCCTCCGCGCCGAGCGCCCCGCTGCCCTCGATCGCGGCAGGGGCGCGCGGCTGCCCATCCGGTGGGCAGTCCCGGCGCGGTCGCCGCCGCCCGCGGCGCGGGCGCGATCCGGGCGCCCCTCGCTCCCTCCGGGCCGGGACGGCGCCTCGCCTTCGGCCGGGCTGCGACCGCGACCGCGCCGCGGGAACCCCACTTGGCACAGCCTGTGCTTTAGGGTCTGCGCCTTGGGAGGCAAGGTAACTGGCAGCAGCGCCTCAAGCTCCGCATGGTTCCCTGACGAGAGGCTGGAAATGACGAAGTACAAACTGGAATATATTTGGCTTGACGGCTATACGCCGGTTCCGAATCTCCGGGGCAAGACGCAGATTAAGGAATTCGACAGCTTCCCGACCCTGGAGCAGCTGCCGCTGTGGGGCTTCGACGGGAGCTCGACGAAGCAGGCGGAGGGCCACAGCTCGGATTGCGTGCTGAAGCCCGTCGCCCTCTATCCCGACCCGGCCCGCACGAACGGCGCCCTGGTCATGTGCGAGGTCATGATGCCGGACGGCGTCACCCCGCACCCGACGAACAAGCGCGCCACCATCCTGGACGACGAGGGCGCGTGGTTCGGCTTCGAGCAGGAGTACTTCCTGTACAAGGACGGTCGCCCGCTCGGCTTCCCGGCCTCCGGCTACCCGGCCCCGCAGGGCCCCTACTACACGGGCGTCGGCTACAAGAACGTCGGCGACGTGGCCCGCCAGATCGTCGAGGAGCACCTCGACCTCTGCCTCGCGGCCGGCATCAACCACGAGGGCATCAACGCCGAGGTGGCGAAGGGCCAGTGGGAGTTCCAGATCTTCGGCAAGGGCTCCAAGAAGGCCGCCGACGAGATCTGGATGGCGCGCTACCTGCTGCTGCGCCTCTGCGAGAAGTACGGCGTGGACATCGAGTGGCACTGCAAGCCGCTCGGCGACACCGACTGGAACGGGTCGGGCATGCATTGCAACTTCTCGACCAAGTACATGCGCGAAGTGGGCGGCAAGGCCTATTTCGAGGCGCTGATGGCCGCCTTCGCGAAGAACCTCGACGACCACATCGCCGTCTACGGCCCGGACAACCACCTGCGTCTGACGGGCAAGCACGAGACGGCGCCCTGGAACAAGTTCTCCTACGGCGTGGCCGACCGCGGCGCCTCGATCCGCGTGCCCCACAGCTTCGTGAAGAACGACTACAAGGGCTACCTCGAGGATCGCCGCCCGAACTCCCAGGGCGACCCCTACCAGATCGCCTCGCAGGTTCTGAAGACGATCTCGGAGGTCCCGACCGGCGCCGTCTCGGCCGCGGCCTGACCCTCCCGAACTGACCGACGCGCGCGGCGGGGATGGCAGCATCCCCGCCGCGTCGCGTTCGGGCCGCACCCGGCGGACGGGGGCGGCCGCTCGCCCGACGCAAAGCGCCCGCCGCAGCGGGGGCTGGGGCGGGCGAAAGGTAGGTCTCCGTCTCGAGAGATCCGCGTGCAGCACAGCACGGCGCCCGCCGCGGCGCATCATCCATTTGGGGGAATGGGCCCGGGCCGGGACCTCATCCGACATCCGACGGATCGCGGCGCGAGGCGGATGTCGGCTTCGCTCAAGCGCCGCGCGGGCTTGGCATCCGCTGTCCGGACGTGATCGTCCGGTTAGCGGATCACATCAGCTTGATCGTGTCCTGGCGGCTCTGCGCCTTGGCCTGCAGGCGGCGACGGCGGGCGGCGATCAGGGTGCCGTTCACCTCGCCCCCGAACAGGAACATGGCGGCGAGCCAGTAGACGAAGATCAGGAACACCATGGCGGTGGCCAGCCCGCCATAGGTCGAGACGTAGGCGCTGGAGAAGCGGTCGAGGTAGGTGCCGAAGCCGAGGCCGGCGATCACCCACATGCCGAGCGTCACCGCCACGCCCGGCAGCACCATGTGCCAGGGCCGGCGCCCGGCCGCGATGAACTTGTGGGCGATGACCAGGACGAGGGCGATCAGCAGCGCGGTGAGCGCCACCCGCACCACCGCGATGGTGAGCCCGAGGGGTTCGATTCCGGGCGCGACCATGACCAGCGCGCGCCAGACCAGCGGCCCCAGCACCACCAGGAAGGTGAAGGCCAGCATCGCGAAGGCGCCGCAGATCACGTAGCCGATCGATTCCAGGCGGGTCAGCCACCAGGGCCGGCTCTCGCGCAGCCCGTAGGCGCGGTTGAGCCCGACCCGCAGGCTCTCGACCCCGCTCGACGAGAAGTAGAGGGCGAGCAGCGCGCCGATGGTCAGGATGCCGCCGCGCTGCTCGGTCAGCACCCGGTGCACCTCCGCGGCGACCGGCCCGGCCACCTCGCTCGGCCAGACCTCGAACAGCAGGTTGCTGGCCTCGTCCGCCAGCGACTTGGTGCCGAACACGCTGGCGAGCGCCGTGAGCAGGATCAGGAACGGGAACAGGGAGGTGAGGAGCGAGAGCGCGATGTGGCTCGCGATGGCCCAGCCGTCATGCGCGACGAAGCGCTGGGCCGCGATGGCGGCGATCTCGAGGGCGGTGCGCAGGCGCATGGCGAAGGGGTCTCTACACCGGGCCGGGACGGGGCGGGAGCGCCATTTCGTGCCCCTGCCGCCATGCGCCGGGGGCGTGGCGGGCGGGACGCGGCGGCGGTTGCGTCCGCGCCGCCGCCGTGCTGCCTGCGCGCAGAATGATGACGCTCGCGCCAGATTCGGCGGCGCTCGCTGCGCGCCTCGCCCCGGCCCTGTTCGTGGTGATCTGGGCGACGGGCTTCGTCGTCGCCCGGCTCGTCGCGCCGCACGCCGAGCCGCTGACCTTCCTGAGCCTGCGCTTCCTCGGCACGGTGGCGGTGCTGGGCGGCGTGGCCCTGCTCGCCGGGGCGCGCTGGCCGCGCGGCTGGCGCGGCTGGCGCGACGCCCTCGTGGCCGGGATCCTGCTGCAGGGCCTCTACCTCGACGGCGTGTTCTGGTCGGTCAGCCGGGGCCTGCCGGCCGGTCTCGCCGCCCTCGTCACCAGCCTGCAGCCGCTCCTGACGGCGGTCATCGCGGGGCCGCTCCTCGGCGAGCGGGTCTCGGCCCGCCGCTGGCTCGGCATCGCGGTCGGTTTCCTCGGGGCGGGGCTCGTGCTGGCCCCGAAGCTCGGCGCGGGGGCCGACGCGATCCCGCCCGCCGCGCTCGCGGTCTGCCTCGGGTCGACGCTGGCGATCACCTTCGGCACCCTGTGGCAGAAGCGCACCTCGGCGGCGGTCGACCTGCGCACCAACGCGGCGGTGCAGTTCCTGGGCGCGGCGCTGATGACGCTGCCCCTGGCGCTCCTCCTGGAGGAGGGGCGCTTCGACGCCTCGCTGCCGGCCCTGGCCGGGCTCGCCTGGGCTGTGCTGGGGCTGTCGGTCGGCGGGATCCTGATCCTGCTCTGGCTGATCCGGCGCGGGGCGGTGGCGGGCGTCGCGGCCCTGTTCTACCTCGTGCCGCCGGTCTCGGCCGCCATGGCCTTCGGGCTGTTCGGCGAGAGCCTCGCCCCCGTCCAGATCCTCGGCATGGTCGTCGCGGTCGTGGGCGTCGCGGTCGCCAGCCGGGGCGCCTGATCCCCGGGGGCGCCCCTTCGGGGGCATTCGCCCCCCTGGAGGGGCTTCGCCCCCCTGGAGGGGCTTCGCCCCCCGAAAGGTCGACGGGACGCAAGGGGACGCAGCCCTCTACAAGCCGGCGCGAACGCCGCTATCATGCGGTGCACAAGAACAGCCGGAGATACGAGCCATGTCCGCGCAGGCTGCGCCCCTGACCGTCGAGGCCGACCTGGCCACCCTGGCCCGCGAGGCGGCGACCGCCGCCAAGGCGCTCGCCGCCGATGCCGGGCGCCGAGTGCGGGCGCGCGTCGCCACCGCCGAAGGCCGGCTCTCGGCCGAGAAGCTCGAAGCCGAGCAGCACGCCGCCCACGGCCTCGCCTGGCTGGCGACCTACGCCGAGGCGGTGAGCCAGCTCGCCTCCTACGCGGAGCGGCTCCAGGCAGCCGGGCGCTTCGGCGAGACCGAGAGCCTGCTCGTGCGCATCGGCATCGGCGAGTATCTCGACCAGATATTCGGCGGCATCCCGATGAGCCAGGGCGAGATGGTGCGCCCGACCACCTCCCTCGGGCTGAGCGCCCAGGAAGTGGCGCGCCACCGCAGCGGCGCCGTCGAGACGCTGATCGCGGAGGGCAACACCGCCGCGCACCGCGCCGCCCTGGTCCGGCTGATCCGCGACGGGCAGGGCGCCGCCACGATCGGCGATTCGGGCCTCGACGAGGACATGGAGGCGATCCGCACCGAGATGCGCCGCTTCGGCCAGGCCGAGGTCGTGCCCCACGCGCACGAATGGCACCAGCAGAACGCCTACATCCCCCTCGAGATCATCGGCCAGATGGCCGAGCTCGGCGTCTTCGGCCTCACCATCCCGGAGGAGTACGGCGGGATGGGGCTGCCCAAGATCTCGATGTGCGTGGTCTCGGAGGAATTGTCGCGGGCCTATATCGGCGTCGGCTCGCTCGGCACGCGCTCCGAGATCGCCGCCGAGCTGATCCTCTGCGGCGGCACCGAGGCGCAGAAGCAGCGCTTCCTGCCGAAGATCGCCTCGGGCGAGATCCTGCCCACCGCCGTCTTCACCGAGCCGAATACCGGTTCCGACCTCGCCAACCTGCGCACCAAGGCGGTGAGGGAGGGCGACACCTGGAAGGTCTACGGCAACAAGACCTGGATCACGCATCCGGTCCGGGCCGACCTGATGACGATCCTGGTGCGCACCAAACCCGAGGAGCCGGGCCATCGCGGCCTGTCGCTGCTCCTCGGCGAGAAGCCCCGCGGCAGCGACGCGGAGCCCTTCCCGGTCGCGGGCCTGTCCGGCGGCGAGATCGAGGTGCTCGGCTACCGGGGCATGAAGGAGTACGAACTCGCCTTCGACGGGTTCGAGGTGCCGGCCGCCAACCTCCTCGGCGAGGTCGAGGGCAAGGGCTTCGCCCAGCTGATGCAGACCTTCGAATCGGCCCGCATCCAGACGGCGGCCCGCGCGGTCGGCGTGGCCCAGTCGGCCCTCGACATCGGCCTGCGCTACGCGGAGGAGCGGGTGCAGTTCGGCAAGCCGCTGGTGGCCTTCCCGCGGGTGGCCGACAAGCTCGCCATGATGGCGGTCGAGATCGCGATCGCCCGCCAGCTCACCTACTTCGCCGCCCACGAGAAGGACGAGGGCAAGCGCTGCGACCTGGAGGCCGGCATGGCGAAGCTGCTCGCCGCCCGCGTCGCCTGGGCGGCGGCCGACAACGCGCTGCAGATCCATGGCGGCAACGGCTTCGCGCTGGAGTACCAGATCAGCCGCGTGCTCTGCGACGCGCGCATCCTCTCGATCTTCGAGGGCGCGGCGGAGATCCAGGCGCAGGTCATCGCCCGCCGCCTGCTCGAGGTGCAGTAGGGCCGGGCGCGCCCGGGCCCCGGGACCGCTCAGCCGGCGAGCCCGCGCGGCCGCGGGGCGGGGCCGCCCGCCCCCGCGGCGGATTCGTCGGCCGGGGCGGCCGCCCCCCCGACGAGGAGCGCGCGCATCAGCCGGATCGTCGCCCGCGCCGAGGCGCCGTCTCCGCGCGCCTCGGGCAGCAGCAGCGCGGCCGGCAGCAGGTCGGGCCGGTCGACCGCGATCCGCGTCATCGACCAGGACCCGAACAGCCGCTCGTCCGTCGGCGCCAGTTCGAGCAGTTCGACGCGGCGGTGGCGCAGGTCGCAGCAGATCCGCTCGAAGGTCGCCTCGATGGCCGGGAGCGGGCCTTCGAGCGCCTGCACGAAGATGCCCGGCACGTGCAGGAGCGCCCCGGTGAGCCCCGCGGCCTCGTTGCGCGCCCGGGAGGCCGCGATGATCCCGTCGAGCTCGCGGTCGAGCCGCGCCGCGCGGCCGGGGAGCGCGGCCTCGCTGCGATAGAGCAGGCGGTGAAGCAGCATGGCATTCCTTCTCAGGCGCGCGGCGCGCGCGGCGCGCGAAAGAGTTCGGCGATGGACTCGGCCGGGACCGGCCGGCTGTAGAGGTAGCCCTGCAGCTGGTCGCAGCCCTCGCCCGCGATGAAGACCGATTGCTGATCGGTCTCGACTCCCTCGGCCGTGGTCTTGATGCCGAGGCTGCGCCCGAGCATCGCGATGGCGCGCACGATCGCGACGCTGTCCCGGTCCTGCGGCGTCTGGCGCACGAAGGACTGGTCGATCTTGATCTTGTCGAACGGAAAGCGGCGCAGGTAGCTCAGGCTCGAATAGCCGGTGCCGAAATCGTCCATCGAGATCCGGATGCCGAGGCCCCGGAGTTCCGTCAGCACCGCCAGGGTGCGGTGCTCGTCCTGCATCAGCGTCCCCTCGGTGATCTCGATCTCCAGGCGGGAGCCCGGGAGGCCGGTCTCGGCCAGGATGCCGCGGACCGTGGCGGCGAGCCGGGGGTCGCGGAACTGCACCGGCGAGAGGTTGACCGCGACCGGCAGGGGCGTCGCCCAGCGGCGGGCCTCGGCGCAGGCCGTGCGCAGCACCCACTCGCCGAGCGGGCCGATCAGTCCGGTCTCCTCCGCGAGCGGGATGAACTCCCCGGGCGAGACGAGGCCGCGCTCCGGATGGTGCCAGCGGATCAGCGCCTCGGCCCCGTCGAAGCGGCCGGTCCGGGCATCGACCTGCGGCTGGAAGTAGAGTTCGAATTCCTGCCGCGCGAGGGCGCGCCGCAGGTCGAGTTCGAGGGAGCGGCGGGCCTGCATGCGGGCATTCATGGTGCCCTCGAACATCCGGAAGCGCCCGCGGCCCTCCTCCTTGGCTCCGTAGAGGGCGAGGTCGGCGCTGCGCAGGAGCTGCTCCGGCGTGTCGCCGTCCTGGGGGGCGAGGGCGATGCCGATGCTCGCGCCGATGTCGAGGATGTGTCCGTCGATCACGAAGGGGCGGCTCAGGATCTCGATCGCCCGCTCGGCCGCCGCCTGGATCGCCGCGAGGTCGCCGGCGCCCGCCGCATCCCCCGCCCCGGCGAGCAGGATGGCGAATTCGTCGCCGCCGAGCCGCGCCACCACGTCGGCCGCGCCCACCACCCGCAGCAGGCGCTGCGCCACCCGGCGCAGCAGGTCGTCCCCCATCCCGTGCCCGAGCGTGTCGTTGACGGCCTTGAAGCGGTCGAGGTCCAGGATCAGCAGCGCGAAGGGCGCCGGGTCGTGCCGCCGCGCGGCGAAGCGCTCGGCCAGGAGCTCGGCCAGGACGCCGTTGAAGCGCAGGCGGTTGGCGAGGCCCGTGAGCGCGTCGTGATGCGCCAAGTGGGTAATCGCCGCCTCGGCCCGCAGGCGGTCGCGCTGGTCGCGCACCGCGACCACCAGGTGGGGTCTGGTCTCGATCGCGATGGTCTGGGCGATGACCCGCACCGGGATCTCCGCCCCGCTCGCGTCGCGCAAGGTCGCATCGCGCTCGTGGGTGAGCGGGATCGCCGCGGCCGACAGGCCCGGCAGCAGGTCCGGCAGGGCGCGGCCGATCACCTCCTCGCGGCCCCGGCCGAGGATGCGCTCGATGCTCCGGTTCACGCCGACGATCGCGTCGTCGTCGCAGATCAGCAATCCCTCGACGGCGATGTCGGCGAGGTCGCGCAGGCGCTGGCGCTCCGCCACCCGGCGCCGGTGGTTGAGGATGCTCAGGCGCAGTGCCGCCAGCGCCGCCCCGAGGATCAGGAAGGCCGCGTTGGCCGTGAGGATCGTCACCACGGCGGCGTCGAGGGAGCCGTCCGGCAGCGCGATGCGCGGGTCGTAGCGCAGGGACAGGGCGCCCATGCCGATGAAATGCGCGCCGCAGACCGCGAGCAGCAGAGCGAGCGGCGCGAGGGCGCGCGCGAGGCGCTGCGGCGCCAGGGAGAGCCGCAGCGCCAGGACCGACAGGGCGATTCCGGCGAGGACCGACACGGCCACCCGCTGCCCGTCCCAGGCGATCGTGCCCTGGACCCGGTAGGCCGCCATGCCGGTATAGTGCATGCCGGCGATCGCGAGCCCGATGAGCGCGCCGCCCGCGACCGCCCCGTGCCGCGTCCGGCTGCCGACGATCGCCAGGGCCGCGAGGCTCACCAGCATCACCGCGACCGCGAAGGAGGCGACGGTGGGCGCCAGGGCGAAGCCGAAGGCCATCCCGGGCGCGAAGGCCAGCATGGCGATGAAGTGGGTGGCCCAGATCGCCGAACTGGTGGTGAGGACCGCCGCCGCCGCCCAGCCGATCCGCTCGCGGCCCGACGCCCGGAAGGTCTGCCGCCCGAGCGCGAAGGTCGCGTAGCAGCCGACCGCGCAGATCAGCGCCGCCACGACGATCAGGCGCGGGTCGTGCTGCTGCGTGAGACAGGCGATGATGTCCATCATCGGATCCCGTTCCGGCCCGGGCGCGGCGCCGGCAGCGCCCCGGGCCCGATTCAATCGTGGCCTCATCGATGGTGCGGCTGCGCTTACCCGCCCGTTCACGCCGCCCGTGTCGGACTGGATTTTGCAAGTCCAGGTAGAGATGCCGGTGATCGTGGTGAACGCGCCGTGAAGCCGGCGGGAGATCGGTGCGCGCGATCCGCGATCGCCGCGACCTGCGCGGAACCGGTCGCGGCCGACGCGTTCCCCGACGGGGCCGGCCGCGGCGGCGCGGCCCGCGCCGACCCAATCCTCGCATTCCGGCGGAACGCGCGTGCCGGAATGCGAGGAATGGTCGGCCTCCCGGCCGGGATCGCGGCCCTACTCGGCGGCCGCCGGCAGCGCGGCGCGGGCGCGCACCATCTGCGTCACGGCCGTGAAGTCGGTCTTGCCCGAGCCCAGCTGCGGCAGGTGCTCCACCGTCACGATCTCGGCCGGCACCATCAGCTCGCTCGCCCCCCGCGCCCGCGCATGGGCCAGGAAGGCCGAGCGGCTCGCGTCGCGCTTCTCCGTGACCAGGACGAGCCGCTCGCCCTTGCGCGGGTCCGGCACCGTCGCCGCCGCGGAGGCGGCCTCCGGCCAGAGTTCGGCGGCCAGCGTCTCGACCGCCGCGAGCGAGATCATCTCGCCGCCGATCTTGGCGAAGCGCTTGGCCCGGCCCTGGATGATGACGAAGCCGGCCTCGTCGATCGTCACGATGTCGCCGGTGTCGTGCCACCCGCTCGGGGGCGGCTCCAGCACGCCGGGCTTCTCGGCCCGCAGATAGCCCAGCATCACGTTCGGCCCGCGCACGAACAGCCGGCCCCCCTCCGGAACCCCCGGCAGCGGCTCGAGCCGGGCCTCCATGCCGGGCATGATCCGCCCGACCGTGCCGAAGCGGTTGAACATCGGGGTGTTGAGGGCGAGCACCGGCGCCGTCTCGGTGACGCCGTAGCCCTCCAGGATGCGCAGCCCGAACTTCTCCGCGTAGGTCCCGCGGGTCTGCGCCTTCACGGGCTCGGCGCCCGCCAGAATGTAGCGCAGCGAGCGGAAATCGTAGGGATGCGCCGCCCGGGCGTAGCCGGCCAGGAACGTGTCCGTGCCGAACAGGATCGTGGCGTTCGAGCCGTAGACCAGTTCCGGCACGATCCGGTAGTGCAGCGGCGACGGATACAGGAAGACCGGTACCCCGGAGACCAGGGGCAGGACGAGGCCCACCGTCAGGCCGAAGGAGTGGAACACCGGCAGGACGTTGAAGACCTTGTCGGTGCGGCCGAAATCGATGCGGGCCTGGGCCTGGGCGGCATTGGCCAGCATGTTGCGGTGCGACAGGACCACGCCCTTGGGCAGGCCCTCGCTGCCCGAGGTGAACAGGATCGCGGCCGGATCCTCGGGGCGGCGCTGGGCGATCGCCCGGCGCCAGTGCAGGAGCCCGTCGAGCTTGGCGAGCAGGCCGAGCCGCGCCCGGACATCCTCCAGGTAGACGACGCGCAGGCTCTGGCCGAGCCCGGCCACCACGGCGTCGAGCCGGCCCTTCTCCACGAAGGCCCGCGAGGTGACGATCGTGTCGACCTCGGCGGCCCGGCAGGCGCTGAGGATGTTGGCGGTGCCCGCCGTGAAGTTGATCATCGCCGGGACCCGGCCCGCCGACATCACGCCGAGCACCGTCACGGCGGCGCCGTTGGCGTTGGGCAGCATCACGCCGAGGGCGCGGCCCTCCGGCGCGAGGGGAGCGAGGGCGCGGCCGAGCACGCGCGCCCCGACGAGGAGCCGACGGTAGGAGAGGGGGCCCGAGACCGGATCCTCCGCGGCGACGCGCCGCGGGCCCTCGCGCCGGGCCGCCTCGACCACGGCACCGAACACCGTGCGGTCGATCGGAGCGGTGCGGAAGATCAGGTCCGACATCACCCCGTAGAGGGCGGCGCCCGCCGCCTGGCGGCGCTGCTTGCCCTTCAGGGCGGGATCGACCGAGAGCCGCACCGGCTCCAGCACCGTCACGGTGATCTTCGGCCACCATGTCCGGCGCACCTGGGCCCGCGACAGGCGCGATAACAGCGTGCGCTCCGGCCCCTCGATCCTGACGGGCACGACCACGGCCCCCGCCTTGTCGGCGATCATGCCGGCCCCGTCATAGACCTTCATCAGGCAGCCGGTGACGGTGAGGCGCCCCTCGGGGAAGATGATCAGCGTCTCGCCGCCCCTGACCGTGTTGATGAGGTGGCGCGTCGCCATCGGCTTGGTAGGGTCGAGCGGGATCGCCCGGGTCAGCCACAGGAAGGGCTTTACCCACCAGCGCTGCGCGATGCCGTGGTCGATGGCGAAGGTCGGCTCGCGCTCGGTGAGCGTCAGCGCGAGGCCGCCGTCGAGGAAGCTCACGTGGTTGAGGGCGATGATCGGGTTCGGCCCGGCCGTGTCCAGGTTCTCCAGGCCCCGCACCTCCATCCGGTAGAAGGCGCGGAACAGGATCGACAGGAAGTCCCGGAAGGCGCTCGTCGGCAGCACCGCCAGGATGGCGATCCCGGCCGCGAGGTTGGCCAGCGCGACGATGACGAACAGCCCGGCGCCCGAGACGCCCACCTTCTGCAGCGCCGCGATGCCGGCCGCGCCGAGCACGATCAGCGCCGCCGAGAGCACGTTCGAGGCGGCGATGACCCGGGCGCGCACCTCCTTGGGCGTCCAGGCCTGGAGCGCCGCGAAGGAAGGCACGATGAACAGGCCGGCGGCCGCCGCGAGCAGCGCGAAATCCACCGCGACCCGCACGCCCTCGAAGCGGGACAGGAAGGCGACGGCCCCGAGCGGCGCTGCCGGGACGGAGGCGTGGCCCGCCAGATAGGCGAGGTCGAGGGAGACGAAGCCCATGATCAGGGCCGCGATCGGGGTCGGCAGCACCACGATCCGCCCGGCGCAGAGCCACGAGGCGAGGCCCGATCCCGCCGCCACGCCGATCGAGAACAGGGCCAACATGGCGGTGACGACCGATTCGTCCCCCCCGAAGCTGCCCTTCACCACGGCCGGCAGCAGGGCCAGGACCACGGCGCCGACGAGCCAGAACCAGCTGGTGATCAGCCCGGTGCGCCACAGCCGGGTGTCCGCGTAGAGGTCGCGCACCAGGCCGACCGTCGAGCGCAGCACGTTGCGGTCGATGACGAGACCGGGCGCGGCCTCGCCGGTCGGCGGGATCAGCAGGCTCGCCGCCCAGCACAGGACCGCGAAGCCCATCACCAGCCCGCCGAAGACCGAGGGCCCCCCATGCGTGACCGCCAGGCCGCCCGCGATCGTGCCGGTCAGGATGGCCAGGAAGGTCGCCGCCTCGATCAGCGCGTTGCCGGCCGGCAGCTCGGCCCGCAGCAGGTGATCGGGCAGGATGCCGTACTTGATCGGCCCGAACAGCGCCGCGATGGCGCCGAACATCACCAGGGCCACGAACAGGATCGGGACCGAGGCGAGGACGAAGCCGAGCACCGCCACCGCGGCGGCGCCGATCTCGGCCGCCTTGAGCCGGCGCGTCAGCCACGCCTTGTCGTGCCGGTCGGCGAGCTCGCCCCCGAGCCCCGACAGGAAGAAGAAGGGCGCGATGAACGCCGCGCCCGCGAGCGTCACCAGCGCGGCCGAGCCCCCATCCGCCCCGCCGCCCCCGCCGCCGACCCCGAACAGGATCAGGAACACCAGCGCGTTCTTGAGGAAATTGTCGTTGAAGGCCGAGAAGAACTGGCACCAGAACAGCGGCGCGAAGCGCCGCGTCGTCATCAGCGATCCGGACATGGTTGAACCTTGGTCGATGGGGGGTCTGCCGAAGGACCGGCGCCAGGGGGCGGCCCGCATTCTATCAGGTTACTCCTTGCCGATCTCCATCAGCAGGCGCTCGGCCCGGGCGTCCTCGATCCGGTTGACCATGCGCTTGCTCTCGTGAACGTCGCGGACCGTTTTCACGAGGGTCACGCAGGATTGCACCAGCATGACGACCCCCATGGCGAGATAGCCCTTGATCCAGAGATCGAGGGGCAGGAACAGGATGCCGCCCCCGACCATGGTGGCGGCCCCGAGGAAGGAGGCGTACGTGAAGGCGACCCAGGCCGAGGTGTGCTGGGTGGCGGGTTGCGTGGTCATGGGATGAGACGTCCTTCTGTGGGCAATGATGTGGCGAGACCAAAAGTGACCGGACGGTGCGGCCGGAGCACCGGCCGGCTTGCTCAGTCAGGACGCGGCCGGAGCACCGGCCGCTTTGCCGGGTCAGGACGCGGCCGGAGCACCGGCCGCTTTGGCCCGCAGGCGCTCCATGACGCCCGCGGCATTGGGACGGGTGCGGGGACCGAAGCCCGCCTCCTCCAGCCGCTCGGCGATGCCCGCGGGCTGCGCGGCGTCGAGGATGGTCATCGCTTCCGCCACGGCGGCCTCCTGCGCCTGCTTCTCGCGCAGCCGGCGCAGCGTGGCCTGCGCCTCCGCCAGCGCCGGGCCCGCGCCGGGCGCGCCCTCGCCGCGGCGGACGCGCAGGCGGCGCACCGCCTCGCCGGCCTCGGCGAGCCGCCGGCCGCGCTCCAACTCGGCGAGTTGGCGCCCGCCCTCCTGGACGGTGCGGCGCAGGGCCTCGACCTCCCTGTCGAAGGCCGCACGCGCCTCGGCCAACGACGCGAGGTCGGCCTCCAGCGCCGCGATCGCCTCGGCGGCCTCGCCGGCGAGGTCCTCCCGCCCGCCCGCCAGCGCCGCGACCGCGCGGGTCTCCAGGTCGGCGAGCCGGTCCCGCAGGCCGGCCTCGCGCTTGGCGTCGGCGCCCTGCTGAGCCATCGCCTGCGCCAGGGCCCGGCGGCTGCCGTCGAGGGCGGCCGCGGCCTCCCGGATCTGCTGCTCGAGGAGGGGAAGCGCGTGCTGGTCCAGGACGTCCTCGCAGGCGCGGGCGGCGGCCCCGCGGGCGAGGGTGGCGAAGATCCGGAGCATGAAGGACCTCATGAACGTTGTTCACGAGGCCACGATACACGTCCCTGAACATGGTTCAAGCAGAATTTTGAACGACGTTCACGCGCCGCGGAGGGAGCGAGGTGGAATGACGACGGAGGAGCGCCGCGAGCAGCTGCGCCGGGCGCTGGTCGATGCGGCGGAGGCGGCCATCGTCGAGGGGGGGCTCGGCGCCCTCAAGGCGCGCGACCTCGCCAAGGCGGTGGGCTGCGCGGTGGGTGCGATCTACACGGTCTTTCCCGACCTCGACGCGCTGATCCTCAGCGTGAACCTGCGCACGCTGCAACTCTTCGAGAGCACGATCACGGCGGTGCGGACCGCGACCGGGGAGGGCGGCGCGGCGCACGCGGACCGAGGGGCGGCGACCGAGGACCTGGTGCGGCTGGCGGTGAGCTACCTGCGCTTCGCCATCCAGCACCCGGCCCGCTGGCGCGCCCTGTTCCAGCACCGGATGGCGGTGGCGCCGCCGGCATGGTTCCTGCGCGAGCAGGTGCGCCTGTTCCAGCACATCGAGGCGCCGCTGGCGGTGCTGCGGCCCGACCTCGACGAGGCTGCCCGGGCCCTTCTGGCCCGCACGCTCTTCTCCGCCACGCACGGCATGGTAAGCCTCGGCCTCGATGAGAAGTTGATGACGCTGAGCGAGCCGGTCCTGCGCCGCCAGATCGAGACCGTCGTCGCCGCGATCGGGCTCGGCCTGACCGGCCCGGCGCGGCCGCCCGAGGAGGTGACACCGTGAGCCATCATCCCGATCCGCCCGCGACCCCGCCCGCATCCCCGCCGGTGACGATCCCGATGCTGCAGGCTTGGCGCGCCGAGGGGCGCCGGATCGTGATGGTGACGGCCTACGACGCCGCGATGGCCCGGCTCGTCGACCCGGTGGTGGACGTGATCCTGGTCGGGGACAGCGTCGGTAACGTCTGCCTCGGCTTCGACAACACGCTGCCGGTCAGCCTCGCGATGATGAACCACCACGTCGAGGCGGTGGCCCGTGCCCGGCCGCGCGCGCTCCTCGTGGCCGACATGCCGTTCCTGACCTTCCACCTCGACCTCCCCGACACGATCCGCAACGCCGGCGGCTTCCTGCAGCGCGGGGCGGCGGCGGTGAAGCTCGAGGGCGGCGCCGCGCGGGTGCCGGTGGTGGAGGCGCTCGTGGCCTGCGAGATCCCCGTGATGGGGCATCTCGGGCTCACGCCCCAGAGCGTGAACGCCATGGGCGGCTTCAAGGTGCAGGGGCGCGCGGTCGCGCAGGCGCGCCGCATCGTCGAGGACGCCAAGCGCCTCGAGGATGCGGGCTGCTTCTCGCTCGTGCTGGAGGGGATCCCGGCGGAACTGGCGGCGCGGATCACCGAGGCGCTGGCGATCCCGACCATCGGCATCGGCGCGGGGCCGCACTGCGCCGGGCAGGTCCTCGTCCTGCACGATCTCCTCGGGCTGCTGCCCGGCCGCAAGGCGAAGTTCGTGCGCACCTACGTCGACGGCTACGGCCTGCTCCAGGCCGGTCTGGCGGCCTACGCGGAGGACGTGCGCGCCGGCCGCTTCCCTGGGCCGGAGGAATCCTACGCCCTGCCGGAGGCGGTGCGGGCGGCTCTGGACTGATGCGGCCGGCGCGCCGGGAAGCCCGGGCGATCAGCCCCCACCTCCGCCCGGGCGTCGGTCGCCTCGGTGCCGGGAATGCCGAGCAGCCGCGCCAGGTCGGGCCGGGCCTCCGCGCCGAGCAGGTCCGCCAGGGTGGCGCCGTCGAGCACCGCCAGGAAGGCGGCGAGCGCCTCCCCGAGCGCGCGCTTCAGGCGGCAGGAGGGCGTGACCGCGCAGGCGCCGCCGGCGAAGCACTGCGGATGCCGCCGCGGCCCTGCAGCGTGCGGACCAGCCCGAGCCGCCCGACCTGTCCGTGAACGGCGCCCGGAACGGCCGCGTCCACGCCATGCGGGATCATGTCCGCAGCCTCGCGGCGGGGCGGGACAATGTCCGCCTGCACACCGTCCACGAGGCGCCGGACGCCCAGGACCGGGCCGGAGAGGATTCGACGGGGCGGGCCTGATCACCGCCGAATGGCTCGCCGCCCGGACGCCCTCGGACCGCGCCACCGACTGCCTGTGCGGCCCCAGGCCCTTCCCGGCCGCGCTGGTGAACGGCTTGTCGCGCCGCGGCGTGCCCGAGGAGCGGATCCGCGTCGCGTTCGTCGGCCCGGCCGACGCGCTGGAAGAGGCGCCGCTCGCCGCCCGAGCCCTCAGCGGCCGAGGAAAGCGGGCACCCGCCGCAGGGCGTCCTCCCGGGCGGCGGGGTCGGTGCCCACATGCGCGACGCCGTCCTGGTTCACCGTGTAGGCGAGGCCCCGCCGCTCCCGGACGGGCAGGTTCGGGGCGTCGAAGTCGTGGTAGGCGCCCGGATAGACGACGAGCTCGACCGGGGATCCCTCCGCCCGGGCGGCCTCGGCGAGGCCGCGGCAGGGCTCGGCCCCGGTCCAGTCGTCGGCCCCGCCGACCAGGATCAGGACCGGGATCGCCGCGTGCCAGCCCCGCTCGGCCGGGATGCGGCAGCCCGGATAGAAGGCGACCGCCTTCGCGAAGCCGGGACCCTCGAAGGGGTCGCGCGCGCCCGCGCGGGTGACGTGGAGCAGGGTCGTGCCGCCGTTCGACCAGCCGAGCAGGCTGACGGCGCGGGACTCCACGTCGGGACGCCCCTGCAGGTAGGCCTTGGCCGCGAAGGCGTCGCCCAGGCGCTCGCGGCCGGGCCGCACGACCCGGCCGGTCATGCCGCATTGCGAGCCCACGCCTCGGGACCCGAAACTGTCCGGCATCAGGACCAGGAACCCCGCGGCGGCGAGGCGCTCGCCCCAATCCGCGTGGCGGGCGTTCAGCCGCCCGTCCCGGTCGAAGAGCCCGCCGCAGCCGTGCAGGGCGACCACGGCCGGGTGGCGCCCCGCCGCCGCAGGGCGGAAGAGCAGGGCCTGGATCGGCTGGCCGTCGGCCGACGGGAAGGTCACCTGCTCGGGCTGCGCCGCGGCGCTCGCGCCGAGCGTCAGCGCGCCGAGGAGGGCGAGGAGGAGCCGGGTCACCGCGAAACTCCCTGGGCCGAACGGGGCGTCGCCGCCGAACTCCGCCCCAGGACGGGCGGCGCAGCGCGGCGCCAGAATGGTCCCGGTTCCCCGCGCCCCTGGCAAGCGCCCGCCGCCCGCCGTTCACCGGAGATCGCCGCGGCATGCCCCGCGCCCGCCGCCCCGATCGCGGTGGGCGCGACGGCGCCCGGAAGGCGCGGCCGCGGCGCGGGCAACCCCTCGACGGATCGGCTCCTGCGTATTCTTCGGAAGGCGCGCGCCTGCCGCAACCCGGTACACGTTCGGCCGCGAATGGACGCGGAATGGAGGCGCCCGTGCCGTCGACCCCTCCCGGGCCGCTCCCCTACCTGGCCCCGATCGACGGCCTGCGCGCCCTGGCGATGGCGGCGGTCCTGGCCTCGCACCTGCCTTGCCCGGACGTCCCGCCGGCCCTGGCCGTGCCCTGGCACCTCGCCAACGAGGCCTGGGTCGGCACCGTCGCGGTCGACGTCTTCTTCGTGCTGAGCGGCTTCCTCATCACGCGCATCCTGCTCCGCCAGATCCTGCTCACCGGACGGGTCGATCTCGGCCGGTTCTACCTCAACCGGGCGCTGCGCATCGTCCCGGCCTACTACGTCTGCCTGCTCGTCGCGACGCTCCTCGTCCGGCACGTCTCGCCCTACACGGTGAGCGCGCTGACCTACACGCTGAACTATTATCAACCCCTGCATCCCGCGTCGTTCACGATGGAGCACGCGTGGTCCCTGGCGGTCGAGGAGCAATTCTACCTGGTCTGGCCGCTCCTCCTCGCCCTGGTGCCGCTCGCCTGGGTCCGCTGGCTGACGCGGGCCGTCCTCCCGGGGATCGCGGTGCTGGCCGCGGTCGCGCTGGCCGAGAGCCTGCCCGCCGAGCTCTCGGCGGAACTCATCTACAAGTCGCTGCCGACGCGGATGCTCTCGCTGTCCCTCGGCGCCTGGATCGCGTTCCGGGAGGCGGAGGGACGATCCGCCTCGGGCCTGTCCTGCCTCGCGACGGTCGCGGCCGGGATCGCCACGATGGGGCTCGGCCTCCTCGGGCGCAGGCTCGGCTACGTCCCGGCCGGCGGCTGGTACTGGTGCCCGACCCTGGTCGGCTGCGCGCTGCTCAGCTACGGGATCGTCGCGCACCTCGCGGTCGGCCGCCCGGCCTCCTGGCTGTCCGGCCTGCTCGCCGCGGCGCCGCTGCGCTCCCTCGGCCGGATCTCCTACGGCACTTACCTGTACCATCTCGTCGTCATCTACGCGCTGGGCGTGCACGAGGCGCAGCTGGGCGGGCGGGTTCCCGCCGGGCTCACGGTCGCGACCGCCCTGGGGTTGAGCCTCGCGCTCGGCGCCCTCTCGCATCGGCTCGTCGAGCGGCCCTTCCTGCAGCTGCGCGACGCCGCGTGGCGCCTGCCGAGTCCCCGCCGGTTGCGGCCTGGCAGGCCAGGCCCCGCCGCGTAGGCGCCGGCTTGCCGGTGCCGTCGTTCATCGGGCGTCCAGCGCGGCCGCGCTAACCAGCGCCGCGGGGGACCGGCGCGGCCGGTCCGGCCAGCCCGCGGCGAGGAGTGCCCGCCCGTGATGCGACCGCTGCGTCCCGCCCGCCCCGTCGTCCTCGCCGGCCTCGTCGTCCTCGCCGGCCTCGTCGTCCTGGCCGCCCCGGCGCTCCCCGGCGCCCCGCGCGCCGCGACCCTGGAAGCCACCTACCGGGTGACGCTGGCGGGCCTGCCGGTCGGGACGGCGACCCTGCGCACCGAGATCGGGGCCCGGCGGCGCTACGCCCTGCGCCTCGACGCGACCCTGAGCGGCCTCGCCAGCGTGCTCTGGGGCGGCAAGGGCACCGCCACCGCCCAGGGCGGCCTCGCCGAGGCGGCGGTGCGGCCCCAATCCTTCGCGCTCGATGCCGATTACGGCGGCACGCCGATCAGCGAGCGCATGAGCCTGGATGCTGGCCGGCTCGTCGCCGTGCACATGACGCCGGATGCGCGGGCGAAACCCGACCGTGTGCCGGCGCGGCCCGGCGACGACCGCGACGTCGTCGACCCGCTCTCGGCCCTGATCGGTCCGCAGCTGAGCCCGCCCGGCGCCCCGACCGCGCGCGATTGCGACCGGACATTGCCGGTCCATGACGGCACGGCGCGCTTCGACGTGCCCCTCGGCGAGGGGCAGGCGATGACCTTCGACGGCCCCGGCTACGCGGGCCCTGCCGTGCTCTGCCGGGCCCGCTACGTGCCGCTCTCGGGCCATCGGCCGAAGCGCTGGGTCGTGCGCGCCATGCAGGAGAATCGCGACCTGCGCGTCTGGCTCGCCCCGGTCGGGTCCAGCCGCGTCCTCGCCCCCGTGCGCATCGCGGTGGGCACGACCTTCGGCACGGCGATGGCGGAGGTCACCGCGTGGCGCCTCGACGAGCCGGGTGGCCGCTGATCCCGGCGGCCATCTCCCATGACAGCTGGTTCGGTTCCCGAACCTTCGTGACGTCGTTGGCGTGTATCGCACGTTCGAGATGTCCCGGGCTCGGCCGGCGCCACCCTGTCGGGCTTCCGCGGCCCGCGCGCCGCGGCGGCGACCGCGCGGCCGGGAACCTTTTCGATCCTCCTGCGGTTGCGGGCTGACTTGCGAGCGGCCCGCCCCCGGGCAGGGCCCCGCACAGGAGGACACGCGATGAACAAGCTCGTTCGTGGAACGCTGACCGCCAGCATCCTGGTCCTCGGTGCCGCAACCGCCTACGCGCAGGGCGGCGCTGGCGGCGGAGGCGGGGCCGGCGGCGCGGGTGGCGGGGCCGGCGTCGGGGCGGGCGGCGGCGCGAGCGGCGGAGGCGCGGGCGGCGGTGTCGGCGGGGCGGGCGGCCCGGGCGGCGGGGCCGGTGCGGGCGGCGCGCGCGGTGCGGCCGGGGACCCGGCGGAGCCGGCGGCGGTGCCGCGGCCCAGGGGGCCGGCGGCGAGCGCGGCGGTGCCGCGGCCGGGGGCGAGCGCGGCACGGCGGGTCAGCCGGGCGGCCGCGCGGCGGAGGGATCGGGCCGAACCGGCGGCGCCGGGGAGGCGGGCACGCAGCGCGCCGGCGAGCGGGCCGGCGAGCGCGGCGAGCGCGACACGACCCGCGGGGCCGAGCGCGGCGGCGACAAGGGTGAGCGGGGCGAGAAGGGTGAGCGCGCGGCGGAGCGCGGCGAGCGCGGCACCGAGCACGGTGCGGGGCGCGGCGAGCGCACCGGGGCCATCGGCGAGGCGCGCGGGGCGGCGTCCCGGCTCGACACCCATCAGCGCACCGAGTTCCGCCAGACCATCGTGAATTCCGGCGTGCGGCCGCTGCGGGATGTCCACTTCTCGCTGTCGGTGGGCACGGCGGTGCCGCGCTCGGTCACCCTGCACGCGCTGCCGCCGGCCATCATCTCGCTGGTGCCGGCCTATCGGGGCTTCCGCTACGTGCTGGTCAACGACGAGATCGTGATCATCGATCCGGACACCTACGAGATCGTCGACGTCATTCCGGCCTGATCCCGTCCCGCGTCACGGTCGGCATGGCCCTTCCCCGCGCCGCGGGGGAGGGCTTTTTTCTGCACGCCGCGGCGATGGAGCGATCCGTCCCTGGTCACGCCACGTCGAGGCCGAGATCGATGATCGCCGCGCTGTGGGTGATCCAGCCGGCGGAGATCAGGTCGACGCCCGAGGCCGCCACCGCGCCCACCGTCTCGCGGGTGATCCGCCCGGAGGCCTCGCTGATCGCGCGGCCGTCGATCATCGCGACGGCGCGGCGCAGCGCGTCCGGCGCCATGTTGTCGAGGAGCACCGCGTCGGCCCCCTCCGCCAGCGCCTCCTCGAGCTGGGCCAGGGTGTCCACCTCCACCTCGATCTTGACGAGGTGACCGGTACCGGCCCGGGCGCGGCGGATCGCCGGCCCGACGCCGCCCGCCACCGCCACGTGGTTGTCCTTGATCAGCACCGCGTCGTCGAGGCCGAAACGGTGGTTCGACCCGCCGCCCGCCCGCACCGCGCGCTTCTCCAGGGCCCGCAGGCCCGGCGTCGTCTTGCGGGTGCAGACGATGCGGGCGGGGCCGTGCGCCCGGGCTGCCTCGACCAGCGAGGCCGTGGCGGTGGCGACCCCCGACAGCCGGCAGAGCAGGTTGAGCGCCACCCGCTCCGCCGACAGGATCGCCCGGGCCGGGCCGGAGAGGTGCATCACCGTCTCCCCCGGCGCGACCTGGCTGCCGTCCGGCCGCGCGATCGACACGGCCACCTCGGGATCGAGGAGCGCGAAGGCGAGCGCCGCCGCGTCGGTCCCGGCGACCACGCCCGCCTCGCGGGCCGCGATCACCCCCGAGAAGCGGGCCTGGGCGGGCACGATGCTGTCGGTGGTGAGGTCGCCCGCTCGGCCGAGATCCTCCAAGAGCGCGGCCCGGACGACGGGCTCGACCAGGAGGCGCGGCAGGGGCGGGAGCGAAAGGGCGTCGGTCATCGGACCTCCTCGACGGCGAGGGTTTCGGCGAGGCGGCGCGCCTCGCCCAGGGTGATGTCGGCGTGGCGCGGTGCCTCCTGCGCCGGGTGGTCCGCCCGCCAGTGGGCGCCGCGGCTCTCGCGCCGCCGCAGGGCGGCCGCGGCGACGAGGAGCGCCACGCTCGCCCCGGGCGCCCCGGCGGCGTCGAGGGCGGCGAGCCGCGCCAGCGCCCGGCCGAGGCCCGGAGCGTCGCGCACCACCCCGACCGCCCCGGCCATCAGGTCGCGGATCTCGGCGCAGGTCCCCCGGCCGGGCGCCGCTCCCGCAACGGGCTCAAGCGCGGTGCGCCCGGCCGCCTCGCTCCCGCGGAGATCCGCCGCGATCCAATCCGCGAAGGCGAGCGCTTCGAGCAGCGAGTTGCTGGCGAGGCGGTTCGCCCCGTGCAGGCCCGTGCAGGCAACCTCGCCGCAGGCCCACAGGCCGGGCAGCGAGGCGCGCCCGCGCGCGTCCACCCGGATCCCGCCCATGTGGTAGTGGGCCGCCGGGCGGACCGGGATCGGCGTCGAGGCCGGGTCGATCCCGGCGGCGCGGCAGAGCGCCGCCACGGTCGGGAAGCGGCGGGCGACCTCGGTGCCGCGCGCGTCCAGGAAGACGCGCTCTCCCCGCGAGGTGCGGGCGAAGATCGCCCGGGCGACGACGTCGCGGGGCGCGAGGTCCCCGCCCGCGATCCCCGCCATGACCCGCGCGCCCGCCCCGTCGACCAGCACCGCCCCCTCGCCGCGCAGGGCCTCGGTGGCGAGCGGCAGCGGGCCCCCGCCCGACACCGCGATCGCCGTCGGGTGGAACTGCACGAATTCCACGTCGCGCAGGATCGCGCCGGCCCGCGCCGCGAGGGCGATCCCCTCGCCGAAAGCCCCTTGCGGGTTGGTGGTGTCCCGGTAGAGCGCCCCGATCCCGCCGGTGGCGAGCACGACGGCGCGGGCCCCGAGGTCGACGGCCCGCCCGTCCCGGACCGCGCGCAGGCCCGCCACGCGGCCCCCTGCGTCGCGGCGCAACGCGGCCGCGCTCGCGACCACGACGTCGATCGCCGGGGAGGCCGCGACCGCCCGCTGCAGGGCGCGCAGCACGGCGAGCCCGGTCGCGTCCCCGCCCGCCTTGACGATCCGCCGCCGCCCGTGCGCGGCTTCGAGGCCGAGCGCGAGCGCGCCGCCCCGGCCGCGGTCGAAGCCGACGCCCAGCGTGGCGAGCCAGCCGACCAGGGCCGGCCCCGCCGCGGCGACGCGCTGCGCCACCTCCTGCTCGCTCAGGCCCGCCCCGGCCGCCAGCGTATCGGCGGCGTGGAGCGCGGGCGCGTCGTCCGCACCGAGCGCGGCCGCGATGCCGCCCTGCGCCCAGGCGGTCGCCGTGCCCTCGCCCAGCGGCGCGGCGGTGATCAGCGTCACCGGCAGCGGCGCCAGCCGCAGGGCCGTGGCGAGGCCGGCGATGCCGGCCCCCACCACCGCGACGCGGTCCCGGCTCACGGCCGCACCGCCAGCATGCGCTCGACGGCCCGGCGGGCGGGGGCGATCAGGTCCGCCGGCACCGTGACCTCGTGCGTCAGGGTCTCCAGGGCCCGCCGGATCTTGCGCAGGGTGATCCGCTTCATGTGCGGGCAGAGGTTGCACGGCTTGACGAACCGGATGTCCGGGTTCCGGGCCGCGAGGTTGTCGGCCATGGAGCACTCGGTGATCATCGCCACGGAGGCGGGCCGGCGCTGCTCGACGTAATGCTGCATGGCCGCGGTCGAGCCGGCGAAATCCGCCTCCGCCACCACCGCGGGCGGGCATTCCGGGTGGGCCAGCACCGTCACGCCCGGATAGGCCTCGCGCAGCTCGCGGATCTCGGCGGGGCCGAAGCGCTCGTGCACCTCGCAATGGCCGGCCCAGGACAGGATCTCGATGCCGGGCAGCTCGGCCTGCACGTTGCGGGCGAGGTACTCGTCCGGGATCAGCAGCACCCGGCTCGCGCCGAGGGACTCCACCACCGCCCTCGCATTGCCCGAGGTGCAGCAGAGGTCCGATTCCGCCTTTACGGAAGCGGAGGTGTTCACGTAGGTCACGATCGGCACGCCCGGGTAGCGCCGGCGCAGGGCCCGCACGTCCGCGGGCGTGATCGAGTCCGCGAGCGAGCAGCCCGCGGCCGCGTCCGGGATCAGGACGGTCCTGTCAGGGTTCAGGAGCTTGGCGGTCTCGGCCATGAAGTGGACCCCCGCCAGGACGATCACCTGCGCGTCGGTACGGGCGGCCTCGCGGGCGAGGGCGAGGCTGTCGCCGACGATGTCCGCCACGGTGTGGAAGATCTCGGGCGCCTGATAATTGTGGGCGAGCACCACCGCGTTGCGGGCGCGCTTGAGCGCCTGGATCGCCGCCACCTCCTCCGCCAGCGCCGGCCACTCCATCGCCGGCACGTGGCCGCTCACCCGCGCGTAGAGGTCGGGCAGGGGCAGCGTCGCCCCTGATGCACGCACCGTCGCCACCATGGCTCCCTCCGGGTTTTGCTCAAGATGAGCATTTATTCCGCGAGCCTAGACCCGGTTTCGGCGCCTGTCCAGATATGCTTCGAATGAGCATAAGGGCGCGGGCGCGCCCCGCCTCGGATCAGCCGCGCCGGCCGGGGGGCAGGCGCAGGCCGGGGGCCGGGCGCTCCAGCAGCACCTCGCGGCGGAAGCGCATCAGCCGCGCCGGGCGGCCGCCGGTCTCGCCGCTGATCGCGTCGGTCTCCTCGACGAGCCCCTGCTGGGCCACCAGGCGGCGGAAATTCTGCTTGTGCAGCCGCACCCCGGCGAGCGCCTCGACCGCGCGCTGCAGCTGGCCGAGGGTGAAGGTCGGGGGCATGAGTTCGAACACGACCGGCCGGTACTTGATCTTGCCGCGCAGGCGCCCGAGGGCGGTGGCCAGCATGCGCCGGTGATCCAGGGCCATGGGCTGCCCGGCCAGGGTCTCCGCGGCCCCCGCCTCCGGGACGAGGCCGGCCTCGAACAGCAATTCGTAGCGTTCCAGCACCCGCTCCTCGTTCCAGCCGGCCTCGGCGCTGCCGAAGGCGAGACCGATCCGGTCGTGGCGGCGGGTGCGGGCGCCCGCCTCCGGGGCGGCCTCGGCCCAGGCGGCGAGCCGGGCGCCCAGCGCGTCGAGCAGGGCGGGCCGGCCGCCGCGCCAATCCTCGTAGGGGAAGTACCGGTACCAGCTCTGCCACGCGGAATCGGCCGCCGGCTTGGCCTCGCGCACCAGGGCCAGGTAGGCGACCGAGAGGGCGTGCGGGCCGCCCCCGCCGGGCCGGCGGTCGCGGTCGCCGAACGTGTAGAGCTGCTCAACGTAGCCGAGCGTCTGTCCGGTCTTGCGCTCGACCCAAGCGCGCAGACCCCGCTCCAGCGTCGGGTGGGCCGGCTCCAGGGGGCCGGAGGGCAGGCCCTCGCCGCGGCCCGGCGGCTGGCCGGCGACCGGCACGGTGAGGACCCGCGGCTCCTCCCGGCTCGCCGCCAGGATCACGGCGGCGAGCCCGACCGTGAGGGCCGCCGCCTCGGGATCCCGCACGACCCGCACCACCTCGTCCATCCCGTCTCCCACGCGCCGGGGAGCCCTTACCACGGCGGCGGGCCGCGCCTCCACGGCCCGGGCGGGCGAATGAACCGCTTTTTCTCCAGAGACTTGCCCTGCGGACCGGCGTCCCGCCCGCGGCCGGCGCGTCATCCGGCATCCGGTTGATGGCTTCGTCATCTCCGATTTCGGCCATGCGGATGTCGGCGTCGCTCAGGCGCCGCGCTCAGGCGCCGCGCTTAGGCGCCGCGCAGGCGCGTGAGCCGGGAGCCGCTTCGATCGAGCCGATCCCGTATCACCCGTCGTCGCGGCGATAGGGGGTGCAGGTCTCGTAGTCGCGAAGCGCCTGCCGGACGTAGCCGGCCTCCCGGCGCAGGTAATCCGCGATCGCGCGGCGCAGGCCCGGATCGGCGATGTCGTGGGCCGAGTGCATCACGACCGGCCGGTAGCCCCGGGCCAGCTTGTGCTCGCCCTGCGCGCCGGCCTCGACGCGGCGCAGGCCGCGCGCGATCGCGAACTCGATCGCCTGATAGTAGCAGACCTCGAAATGCAGGAACGGGTGGTCCTCGATGCAGCCCCAGTTCCGGCCGTAGAGCGCCGCGTCGCCGATCAGGTTGATGGCGCCCGCCACGTAGCGGCCCTCCCGCCGCGCCATCACCAGGAGCACGCGCTCGGGCATGCGCTCGCCCAGGAGCGAGAAGAAGCGGCGGTTCAGGTAGGGCCGGCCCCACTTGCGCGAGCCCGTATCCATGTAGAACCGGTAGAACGCGTCCCAATGGGCCTCGGTCAGGTCCGATCCGGTCACCCACTCGACCGTGAGACCGCCGGCGAGGGCGTCCCGCCGCTCCCGCCGCAGCACCTTGCGCTTGCGGGAGGCCAGCGCCCCGAGAAAGTCCTCGAAGCCGGCATAGCCCTGGTTCTCCCAATGAAACTGCTGGTCGATGCGCTGCAGCAGGCCGAGCTCCCCGGCGCGGCGCCACTGCGCCTCGGGCATGAAGGTCAGGTGGATCGAGGAGGCCTTGGTCTCCTGGCGCAGGGCCCGCAACCCCGCGATCAGGGCGGAGGCGGCCTCCTCGGGCGGCTCGCCGGGCGCCACGAGCAGGCGCGGCCCGGTCACCGGCGTGAAGGGCACGCTGACCTGGAGCTTCGGGTAGTACGCGCCGCCGGCCCGCGCGTAGGCATCGGCCCAGCCGTGATCGAAGACGTACTCGCCCTGCGAGTGGGATTTGAGGTAGCACGGCGCGACGCCGACGAGCCGTCCGGCGCGCTCAACCGTCACGTGCAGCGGCAGCCAGCCGCTGCGCCCCGAGACGCAGCCCGCCTCTTCCAGGGCCGACAGGAAGGCGTGGGTGACGAAGGGATTGTGGGTCTCGCCGGTCCCCGCGAGGGATTCCGCCGAGAGGGCGCAGCGGTCCCACTCGGCCGCCGGGATCTCGGCGATCCGCGGCACGACGCGCACCGTGAGGGCGTCCGGCGAGGCCGGGCCGCATTCTGCTTCGCCGCCGCTCTCCATCGCCCCGGACCTAGAGCCGGCGGCCGAGCTGGGCAAGGCGCCGCGACGCCGCGGAGCCGCCGCGCCGCCCGCGCGTTCCCTCCCGGCGAACCGGAGGTCCCTCACCGTGAACCCGATGGCCGAAGCCTGGGATGCCCGCATCGACCGCGCGACGGAGCGGCTGCCCGCCCGCGCGCGGCGGACGATCACGTGGCTCAGGGCCCCGGCCCGGCGCTGGATCCGCATCCCGGCGGCCCTGCTCCTGATGCTGGGCGGGCTGCTCTCGATCCTGCCGGTGCTCGGCCTGTGGATGCTGCCCCTCGGCCTCGCCCTGCTGAGCGAGGACCTGCCGGTCATGAAGGCGCCGCTGGAGCGCGCGGCCCGCTGGATCGAGCGGGCGTGGCGCCGGGGTTTCCCCAACCGGAGAGCGTGACGCTTGCGCCACGCACCCGCCCCAAGTTGCGGAGCGCCGCCGCGGACAGCCATCGTTCAGACTTGATCCATCATCATGTGACGATCCTCACAGAACGAGGGGTCGGTTTGCCGGATGCTGGCGCCACGTTCGAAAGCGGATCGAGTCATGACCCACCTGTATTTTCACTGTGGTCGCGCCGGCGAGCTGCTCCTCGACTACCGCGGGGCTGACGTGAGCGACCTGAGCGAAGCCCGTGACCGTGCCTTGGCGGTCGCCCGCTCGATGATGGAGACGGCCTACGGGCACGAGGATTTCTCGGATTGGTTCGTCTGCGTCGGCGACGAGGAGGACGAGGAGCTGCTGCGCATCCCGTTCACCTCGGCCCTGCCGACCTTGCACTGAGGCGCCTTTCCCCGTTTCGCGCGCCGCCGGGGCCGGGCGCCCCGGCCTCAGAGCGCGTCCGAGAGGCTGACCTCCTGGTCCTGCGTGAGCGCCACCGCGGCCGGCAGGCCGCGCCATTCCAGCATCAGCATCACGGCGGCGAGCAGCGCCAGCGCGACCGTGACCAGGATCGGCGTGACGGCGCGGGCATGGCCGCGCAGCATGCGCAGGATCGCGCAGCCCAGCACGAAGCCGAAGGCCGACAGGACGGGAGCGACCTGGATGTGCATGCTGAACCCCGCGCGGAGCGTCGGATCGCAGCCTGCCAGAGGCGCGGCGCGCGCGCATCGGGCATTTGCATGACGCTGCGTCGGATCGGCCGCACGGCACCTCGGCGGAATGCCTCCGCGCCGTCGCCGCGGAGGTGCCGCGGACAGCCCGGTCCCGGCGACGCTGCGCGCCGGGCCGACCCGTGCTAGACGGCGCCCGAGCGGAGGGCCTGCCATGCGGGCGGAGCGGGCGAGCGGGGAACCGGAGCGCGACGCGGAGCGGGCCGCGTTCCGCTACGAGGCGATCGCGCCGATCACCGACTTCCAGAACGTCCTCGACGAGGCGGCCTACCGGCCGGTGCCGGATTCGTGGTGGGTCGCGCTCACGGACGTGGTCGATTCGACGGCCGCCATCGCGGTGGGCCGCTACAAGGCGGTGAATTTCGCGGGCGCGGCCGCCATCGCGGCCGTGCGCAACGCCCTCGGCGGGCGCGACCTGCCCTTCGTGTTCGGCGGGGACGGGGCGACGCTGCTGCTCGCCCCGGAGGAGGTCGAGGCGGCCCGCCGGGCGCTCGCCGCCACCGTGGCCTGGGTCGCGGCCGAGCTGGATCTCACCCTGCGCGCCGCCCTGGTGCCGGTCGCGGCGATCCGCGAGGCCGGGTTCGACCTGCGGGTCGGCCGCTACGCGCCCTCGCCGCACGTCGCCTACGCGATGATGACCGGGGGCGGGCTCGCCTTCGCCGAGCAGGCGCTCAAGGCGGGGCGCCACGCCGTGCCGCCGGCCGCGGGGGAGCGGCCGGACCTGACCGGCCTCTCCTGCCGCTTCTCGCCGGCCCGGGCGCGCCACGGGCTCATCCTGTCGGTCCTCGTCGTCGGCCGGCCCGGGGCCGATCCCGCCGCCCTGCGGGCGGTGATCGGCGACGTGCTGCGGATCGTGGCGGCCGCTCCCGCCATGGGGCGCCCCCTGCCGGACGGGGGACCGCCCCTGCGCTGGCCCCCCGCCGGGCTCGCCCACGAGGTCCGCGCCCGCGCGGGGCCGCGCCTGCTCGGCCGCCTGCGCCTCGGCCTGCACACCCTGGCGGCCCATCTCCTGTTCCGCTTCCGCATCCCGGTCGGCGGCTTCTCGCCCGACCGCTACCTGCATGAACTCGTCGGCAACGCCGATTTCCAGAAATACGACGACGGCCTGCGCATGACGCTCGACTGCGACGAGGCCGTCGCGGCGGCGATCGAGGCGAGGCTCGCCGCCGCGGAGGCGGCCGGCCTCGTCGTCTTCGGGCTGCACCGCCAGGACGCCGCCCTGACGACCTGCATCACCCCGGTGCCGAGCGCGAGCGACCACGTCCACTTCATCGACGGCGACGGGGGCGGCTACGCCCGCGCCGCCCAGGCCCTGAAGGCGAAGCTCGCCGCCTGAGCGGGCCGCCCGATATGTGTCCGGATCGGCGGACGGGACGGCCCGCGGGCGACGCCTGCGGGCGGAGCCGGGACCGGGGAGGAGCCGATGGACATCGTGGCCGACGTGCGCCCGCCGGAGATCCCGTTCCTCGGCCCCCTCGACCCCGTCACCGCCGCCGCCGTGCGCGCGCGCCTGGAGCCGATCGCGGTGCCGGGCGGCGCGGTGCTGTTCGAGCAGGACGCGCCCGCCGACGCGCTCTACGCCCTCGTCTCGGGGGCGATCGGGATCTCGGCGCGCGACCCCCTCACGGGGGAGGCGCGGCCCGTCGCCCGCGTGCGCCCGCCCGAGACCGTGGGCGAGATGGCCCTCCTCTCCGGCGAGCCGCGCTCGGCCACCGCGACGGTGCTGCGCGATTCCGCCCTGCTGCGATTGTCGAAGCGCGCCTTCGACGACCTCGTCGCCCGCCACCCGGCGACGATGCTCTACTTCGCCCGGCTCCTGGCCTCGCGGCTGCGCAGCGCCTCGGCCTGCACGCCGGTGGCGACGACGCCGATGACCTTCGCGGTGATCGGCGTGACCGAGGGCGTCGACGTGCCGGCCTTCGCGCGGGGCTTCGCGGCGGCCCTGCCCGGGCGCTCGGCCCTGCTCACCGCCTGGCCCGACGACGCGGACGAGACCTGGTTCCACGCCCTGGAGACCGCGCAGGACCAGGTCGTCTACGCGGCCGAGGCGCCGGGCTCGGGCTGGGCCAATCTCTGCCTGCGGCGGGCCGACCACGTCCTGCTGCTGGCCGCGCCCGGGCGCCGGCCCGGCGCGGCCTTCTCGGGTCGGATCACCATGCCGATGCAGGGCTGGACCCACCAGGACCTCGTCGTCCTCAACCCCGCCGACGCGCAGCGGCCCGGCCCGCTCGACCCGGCGCTGGCGGCGCTGCCGGTGGAGCTCCGCCTCCAGGCCCGGGCCGGGAACGCCGCCGACCTCGCCCGGGTCGCCCGGCTCGCCGGAGGGCGCGCCCGGGGGCTCGTGCTCGGCGGGGGCGGGGCGCGCGGCTTCGCGCATCTCGGCGTGATCCGGGCGCTCACCGAGGCCGGCCACGCGGTCGACCTCGTGGCCGGGACCAGCATGGGCGCGGTGGTGGCCGCCAGCCTCGCCATGGGCTGGGACCTGGAGGAGATCGGCGCCCACACGGTGGCGGCCTTCGTGGCGAGCTCGCCCCTCAACGACTACACGCTGCCGATCACCGCCCTCACCCGCGGCGCGAAGGTGGACCGCCGCCTCGCCCAGCATTTCGGCGAGGCGCGGATCGAGGATCTCTGGCTGCCCTACTTCTGCGTCTCCTCGAACCTGACCACCGGCGCGGCGATGATCCACCGGGCGGGGCCGCTCGTGACGGCCCTGCGCGCCAGCATCGCGGTCCCGGGCCTGCTGCCGCCGGTCCTCCACCCGGAGGGCGTGCTGGTGGACGGGGGCGTGATGAACAACCTGCCGGCCGATCTGATGGCGGGCCTGCGCCGCGGCACCGTGCTGGCGGTCGACGTGGCGAGCGACCTCGCCCTCGCCACCATGCCCGAGCGCCCGTTCCGCTCCCGGCTGGTGCGCCGCGCCCTCGGGGTGCCCTTCGCGATGCCGGGCATCGCCCAGATCCTGCTGCGGGCCGCCACCGTGTCGAGCGACGCCTCGGCGGCGATGGCGCGGGGCCGGGCGACGGCCTTCCTGCAGCCGCCCCTCGCCGGCATCGACCTGCGCGCGTGGCGCAGCTACGCGGCCGTGGCCGAGATCGGCTACCGGCACGCCCGCGCCAAGCTGGAGGAGGGCGCCCTGGAGGGCTGGGCGGCGGGGCGCGCCGGGTGATCGCGGGGCCTCGGGCCGCCGGTCCCCGGGCTGCGCGGCGGCAGGGCGCCGCGTGGCTGCGGTCATGGCTGCGGTCATGGCTGCGGTCATGGCGGCGGTCGCGAAACCCGAACCTCTCCCAGGCCGAAGCCGCCGCGGCGCTCGGGGTCAGCCTGCGACGTGGCGCGACCACGAGAGCGGGACGCACCTTCTGCCGAAGACGGTGCGCCTCGCGGCGATCGGGCTCGATCATCAGGGAGGCCGCCTGAGCCCGGCCGTGCCATGGTGCGCGGAGTTTCTCCCGCTCCTCACCCGCGCGGCGGCGCCGCGAGGCGTCATGCGTCGGGCGGCGACACGCCGTCGATGGCGAGGCGCAGGTGCTCCGGCCCCCGCAGCGACGCGCCCGGCCGATAGGGCGGCGGGTCGTCGAGGAGGCGCGGGTTGCGCAGCCGCCGCGCCAGGGCGACCAGCGCCGCCTCCGCCTCCAGCCGCGCCAGCGGGGCGCCGACGCAGAAATGCAGGCTGCCGCCGAACCCGAAATGCTGGTTGTCCTCCCGGTCCGGGTCGAACCGGTCGGGATCGGCGAAGCGGGCCGGGTCGCGGCTGCCGGAGGCGAAGAGCAGCACCACCGGCGCCCCCGCCGGGATCGTCGTCCCGGCGAGCTCGATCTCGGCCAGGGCCTTGCGGGTCCGGAAATGGACCGGCGGCTCGTAGCGCAGCAATTCCTCGATCAGCCGCGGGGCGATCTCGGGCTCGGCGCGCAGGCGCTCCAGCTGCGCGGGGAAGCGCAGCAGCGTCAGCATGCCGTTGGTGATCAAGTTCACGGTCGTCTCGTGGCCGGCGATCAGCAGCAGGATCGAGGTCGCGATCAGGTCGTAATCCCCCATCCGGCCGGCCTGCGGATCCTCGCGGGTCGCGAGCCCGGTGAGCAGGTCGTCCTTCGGGTGGCGCCGCTTGTCCTTGATCAGATCCTGCATGTAGGCGGCGATCGCGTCGAAGGTCTCGATGTTCCGGCCGAGCGCCGCCTCGTCCTGGCGCGCGTCGGGCTCGAGGGCGGTGGCGAGCTGCGTCGCCCAGCCGTGGAACCGGCCCTCGTCCTCCGGCGGCACCCCGAGGAGCTCGCAGATCACCGTGACCGGGAGCGGGTAGGAGAAGTCGTCCACGAGGTCGATCGCGCGCGCGTCCCGGCGCCGGTCGAGGAGGTCGGCCACCAGTCCGTCGACCCGGCCGTGCATGGCCCGGATCCGCTCGGGCGTGAACTCGCGCATCACGTGCCGCCGCAGCACGTCGTGGTCGGGCGGATCGCGGAAGATGAAGGGCCGGTGCTTGGTGCGGACGTGGTCCTTGAACGGGTTGATGATCCAGTCCTTGAACGGGTTGCCGGTGCGCGGGTGCGAGGTGGAGGGCAGGTCCTCCGAGCTGATGCGCGGGTCGAACAGCAGGGCCCGCAGGGCCGCGTGGGTGGTGACCACGTAGGTGCCGTCGTCCTGGAGCGCCACCGGCGCCTCGCGCAGCCGCGCGTAGAGCGGGTAGGGGTTCGGGCGGTTGGCCGGGTCCTTGACCGCGGCGAAGAGGGTCGGGTCGGGCATCGTCGTCAGCCTCGCGCCGGACTTGCGGGAAAACCGGGATCGGCGGGGGCGACGCGACCCTGGTCCGTCGCCCCGAGGATCGGCGGGAAAGCGGCGCGGGCCTCGATCCGGCCCGCGTAGGCGGGCAGCCAGCGGGTCTGGTCGAACGACACCGCCGCGACGGTGCGGCCATTCCGGCCGTAGACCGCCACGAAGCGCCGCGCGCCGAAATCGCCCTGCGTCACCGCCACGCTGTCGGCGCCGTTGGTGAGGCCCACCGACTTGATGTTCACGTCGAACTGGCTCGACCAGAAGGCCGGGATCTCGGCGTAGGGGGCGCCGGCCTGCCCGAGCAGCGTGCGGGCGGCGTGCTCGGCCTGCGCGACCGCGTGGCCCCAATGTTCGAGGGCGACGGGGCCGTCCTCGAACAGGGGGTGGGGGAAGCGCGCCACGTCGCCCGCCGCCGCGATCCCCTCGACCGCGCGGCCGTCGCGGTCGAGGACGCGGCACTGGCCGTCGCAGGCGACGCCGCCCGCATCCGCTGCCAGCCCCGAGCCGGCGAGCCACTCGGTGTTGCGCAGCGCCCCGAGCGCCACGATGACGACCGGCGCGGCGACGGTGCCGCCGCCGACGAGGCGGGCGCCCCGCACGCGGCCCTCGCCGTCCGACTCCAGGGCCTCGACGCGGGTCGAAGGACGGTAATCGACCCCGGCCTCGCGCAGCATCGCGGCCACGGCGGCGCCGATCCGGGTGCCGAGCACCGAGGCGAGCGGCGTCGGGTTCGGGTCGGCCAGCGTGACGGGTAGCCCGATCGACCGGCAGGCCGAGGCCGCCTCGCAGCCGATGAAGCCCGCCCCGATGATCAGGACGCGCCGCGGCGCCGCCGCCAGCGCGCCGCGCAGGCGCTCGGAATCGTCGCGGTTGCGCACGCTGTGGACACCGGCCAGGGCGGCCTCCGCGGCGTTCGGCCAGGGGCGCGCCCGCGTGCCCGTCGCGATCAGGAGACGGTCGAAGGGCAGGCGCTCGCCCGTCGCCAGGGCGACCTCGCGGGCTGCGAGGTCGAGGCCGACCGCCGCCGTACCGAGCCGCCAGGTCAGGTCGAGGCCGGGCCGCGAGGGCAGGGCGATGCGGTCGGCCCGCGCCTCCCCGGTGAGCACCCGCTTCGAGAGGGGCGGGCGGTCGTAGGGCGGGTAGGGCTCGTCGCCGACGAGCGTGATCGGCCCGGCATGGCCGTGCCGCCGCAGGGCCTCGGCGCCGCGCAGGCCCGCCAGCGAGGCGCCGACGACGAGGATGCGGTCCCGGTCAGCCATGGGATCCCGCCTCCTCGGGCTCGACCTCCAGCAGGATCGCCCGGACCGGGCAGGCCTGGACCGCCCGCTCGATCTCCCGGCGGCGCTCCGGCGGGGGCGCCGCGTCGTAGACCAGCACCTCCGGCCCGTGCAGGGCGAAGCTCTCGGGCGCCGCGAAGCAGCACTGGGCGTAGGCTTGGCAGCGATTGAGGTCGACGACGACGCGCATGGGCTCCTTCACCTCCTGCCGGCTCCGCCGGTGCCGGCGCCGGTCCGTGTCCCGGGCCCGCCCGCGCGGGTTCGCCGCGGCGCAACATGGCCCCGCCGACAACGCCGCGACCGGGCCGGGCGGTTCTCGCACGGGCCAATTCGCCGCGCCGCCGCAAAGGTTACGAACCGGCGAGGCGGCCGTCAGGCCGCGAAGCGCTCAGCCCGCCCGTGCGGCGCGTCGTAATCGAGGATCGGGCCCAGCGGGACGATCCCGGTCGGGTTGATGCTGGCGTGGCTCTCGTAATAGTGGCGCTTGATGTGGGTCAGGTCCACGGTCGGGCGGATCGCCGGATGCTGGTAGAGGTCGCGCAGGTAGGGCGCGAGGTTGGGATAATCCGCGATCCGCCGCAGGTTGCACTTGAAGTGCCCGACATAGACCGGGTCGAAGCGGACGAGCGTGGTGAAGAGCCGGATATCCGCCTCCGTCAGCGTCGGGCCGAACAGGAACCGACCGCGGTCGAGCCGCGCGTCCAGGGCGTCGAGTTCCTCGAACAGGGCCGTCACCGCCTCCGCGTAGGCCGCCTGGCTGGTGGCGAAGCCCGCCTTGTAGACCCCGTTGTTGACCCGGTCGTAGACGCGGGCGTTGAGGGCGTCGATCGCCTCCCGCAGGGCGTCCGGGCAGAGGTCCGGGCCGCGCGCGCCCGCGCCGTCGAAGGCGCGGTTCAGCATCCGGATGATCTCGGCCGATTCGTTCGACACGATCGTGCGGCGCTCCCGGTCCCACAGGACCGGGACGGTGACCCGCCCCGTGTAGTGCGGATCGGCCATGACGTAGATCTCGGACAGGCGCGCGGCCCCGTTCACGGTGTCGGGCCCGGCCCCGGGCGAATCGCCGAAGACCCAGCCCTCGGCGCCCATCAGCGGATCGACGACCGCGACCGAGATCGCCTGCTCCAGCCCCTTCAGGGCGCGCACGATCAGCGTGCGGTGCGCCCAGGGGCAGGCGAGGGAGACGTAGAGGTGGTAGCGCCCGGGCTCGGCCCGGAAGCCGCCGGTGCCGGTGGGGCCGGGCGCGCCGTCCGCCGTCACCCAGTTGCGGAAGGCGGAGTCCTTGCGCACGAAGCGCCCGCCGGTCTCCTTCGTGTCGTACCAGCGATCCTGCCAGACGCCGTTGACGAGCAGCCCCATGCCGATCTCCCGGATGATTCTCGACGGTGCCCGCTCCCGCGGCTCTCACGCCCGCCCGGCGAGCTTGCGCCTCGCATAGGCCTCGACGTCGAAGCGGTCGTCCGGCACGCGGTACAGGAAGCGCTCGGCCATCTCGACGAGGAGCAGGTGCGGGCGTACCCGCGCGACGTAACCCCAATCCACGCTCGCGGACCACAGGAAATGCACCTCGCGAAAGCTCTCGGCGAGGAGCCCGGTGAGGAAGAACGTGCCGAAATGCGCGCAGGAATCCCCGAACAGCACGAGGCAGCGGGGATCGGCCAGGGGGCTGTCGTTCCGGAACACCACCCGGGCGCCGACGTGGAGGTCCATCGCCCGGCCCTGCGCCTCGAAGGTCTCGACCAGGCTGTTGGCCCCGACCCGGCGCGCGTCGCGCAGGTACTCGACCATGCGGGCGACCTCGCGCGGCCGGTCCGGCAGCTTCCCGCCCAGGTCGAGCACCGCCTCCGTCTCGCGGTAGGGCCGCGCGGCCAGGTCGGCCCGCGGCGCGGCGGCGAGGCCCCGCATGATCTCCGCGTAGGCGAGCTGGCAGCCGCGCTCGGTCCAGTGCGTGTCGGTGCGCAGGAAGAGCGGGCGCTCGCCCGCCCGGGCCGCCCGCATCGGGCCGACGAGGTCGATCCAGGCGCCGGCCGCCCGCGAGCGGGCGAGCCGCGCCCCGAGGCGCCGGGCCGGCGACAGGGCCGGATCGAGGGCGATCCCGTCGAGCCGGTCCTCGTAGATGCTGAGCTTCTCGGGGATGACGACGTGGTGGTAGCGCAGGCCGAGCGCCGCCGCGCGGGCGCTGCGCCGCTCGATCAGCCGGCGCCAGCGCCACAGCAGCCAGGCATTCGGGAGGGTCGCCCGGTACTGCGCCAGGACCCGGTTGGTGCCTCCGGTGAGGAAGAGCCACCCGTCCCGCCCGACATGGACGCCATCGCGGTTTCTCGTCATGCGCGCCGCTGTAGCTTCCCCGGCCGCGCCTGAATAGCGCGGCACGCGCCTGAACAGCGCGGCACGCGCCCGAACAGCGCGGGATGCGCCCGCGCAGCGCGGCCGGCGGGATGGACAAGCCCGGCCCGCCGCGCCATCTCGCCTCGCGCATGGAGCACGCGCCCCTCATCCTCACCCTGGACCTCGACGAGGCCGCCTTCGGGCGCTTCGACGCCGAGCGCCGCACCCATTTCCCGGCCGCCCTCAACCGCATCCCGGCCCACGTCACCCTGTTCCACCACCTGCCCGGGGAGGAGGAGCGCGGCATCGTCGAGACCCTGGCGGGCGCGGCGCGGGAGGAGGCCCCGGCCGCGGTCGCGGTGACGGGCCTGCGCTTCACGGGCCGCGGCGTCGCCTACGCGCTCGACGCGCCCGCGGTGGCGGCCCTGCGCGCGCGCCTCGCCCGGGCCTTCGCGCCCTGGCTCACCGCGCAGGACCGCCAGGGCTTCCGCCCGCACGTGACGATCCAGAACAAGGTGGCGCCCGAGGCGGCGCGGGCGCTGCATGCGCGCCTCGCCGCGGACTTCGCTCCCTTCCGCGTCACCGGAACCGGCCTGCTGCTCTGGCGCTACCTCGGCGGGCCCTGGGAGGCGCGGGGCCGCTTCCCCTTCGCGGAGGCCTCGCCCCGATGACGCGCGCGCTCGACCGAATCCCCCTGCGCGGCGGCGCCGTCCTGTGGCGGCGGCTGCGGCTCAACGAGGTCGGCCCGCTCGCCTCGCTGCTCGCCGTCAGCCTGTTCGGCTTCGGCTTCTTCAAGCTGGCCGGGGAGGTCTCGGAGGGCGACACCAAGGCGCTCGACGAGCGGCTGCTGCTGGCCCTGCGCCGGCCCGGCGACCCCGCCCAGCCGATCGGCCCCCACTGGCTGCCCGAGACGATGCGGGACATCACCGCCTTCGGCAGCGTCTTCGGCATCGTCTACGTCACCGCCTGCGTGGCGCTCTACCTCGCCGGCACGCGGCGCTGGCGGGCGGCCCTGTTCGTCCTCGCCGCGGTCGGGGGCGGCGAGCTGCTCTCGACGATGCTCAAGCTGGTCTTCCGGCGCCCGCGCCCGGACCTCGTCCCGCACGGGATGGAGACCTTCACGGCGAGCTTCCCGAGCGGCCACGCCATGCTCTCGGCGATCGCCTACCTGACCCTGGCGATCCTGCTCGCCCGGATCTCGCAGGGCCGGCGGGTCAAGGCCTTCGTGCTCGCGCTCGGGGTCGCGACGACGCTGCTCGTCGGGATCAGCCGGGTCTATCTCGGGGTGCACTGGCCGAGCGACGTGCTCGCCGGCTGGTGCATCGGCGCCGCCTGGGCCTCCCTCTGCTGGTTCGTCGCGCTGCAGCTCCAGCGCCGGCACGTGGTCGAGGCGCCCGATCCGCCGCCGCCCGCCTGAGCCTTGCGGCGGCGGCCCGGCTCTTCTAAGCATCATTCGCCGAAGGGGTCACCGGTTCGGTGGCGAAAAATCATGCGAGAACAAGGGGCTAAGCGGAATTGCGGCGTGCGATTCGGCTTCGCCAGGAGACGAGCCGAACGGAGAGAGACGGGATGGAGTACGAGAACATCCGGGTCGAGACGCGCGGGCGGGTCGCCCTCATCACGCTGCACCGGCCCGCGCAGCTCAACGCCCTCTGCGGGCCGCTGGTGGCCGATCTCAACCACGCCCTCGACGGCTTCGACCGCGATGACGGGATCGGCTGCATCATCCTGACCGGCTCCGAGAAGGCCTTCGCGGCCGGCGCCGACATCGCCGAGATGCGCGACCGCACCCATCCGGAATTCGCCATGGCGGATCCGTTCGGCGAGTGGGACAGGGTCGGCCGGCGGCGCAAGCCGATCATCGCGGCGGTGGCCGGCTACGCCCTCGGCGGCGGCTGCGAACTCGCCATGATGTGCGACTTCATCCTGGCGGCCGAGACCGCGAAGTTCGGCCAGCCGGAGATCAAGCTCGGGGTCATCCCGGGAGCGGGCGGCACGCAGCGCCTGACCCGGGCGGTGGGCAAGGCCAAGGCGATGGAGCTCTGCCTGACCGGGCGCCTGATGGACGCCGCGGAGGCGGAGAGGTCCGGCCTCGTCGCCCGGATCGTGCCGGCCGCCGACCTCCTCGCCGAGGCCTGGAAGACCGCCGAGACCATCGCGGCGATGTCGCTGCCCTCCGTCATGACCGTGAAGGCCTGCGTGGACCGCGCCTTCGAGACGAGCCTGAGCGAGGGCGTGCGCTACGAGCGCGGCGTGTTCTACGGCCTCTTCGCCACCGCCGACCAGAAGGAGGGCATGGCCGCCTTCCTGGAGAAGCGCAACCCCAACTTCGAGCACCGCTGATGACCATCACCTTCGCGCAGGTCGAGGCCGCCGCGCACCGCCTCGACGGCGTCGCCCACCGCACGCCCGTCCTCACCTCGCGCACGGCCGACCAGCGCACGGGCGCCCGCCTGTTCTTCAAGGCGGAGCCGCTGCAGCGCGCCGGCGCCTTCAAGTTCCGCGGCGCCTACAACGCCATCGCGGCCCTCGACGCGGCGGCGCGGCGGCGCGGCGTGCTGGCCTTCTCGTCGGGCAACCACGCGCAGGCCATCGCCTATGCGGGGGCGCTGCAGAACGTCCCGACCGTGATCGTGATGCCGCACGACGCGCCGGCCATCAAGGTCGCGGCGACGGCGGGCTACGGCGCCGAGATCGTGCGCTACGACCGCTACAAGGAGGATCGCGAGGCGGTGAGCCGCGGGATCGCCGAGGCGCGCGGCCTCACGCTGATCCCGCCCTACGACCACCCGGAGGTGATCGCCGGCCAGGGCACCGCCGTGAAGGAGCTCCTGGAGGAGACGGGGCCCCTCGACGTGCTCCTGGTCTGCCTGGGCGGCGGTGGGCTGCTCGCGGGCTCGCTGCTCTCGGCCCGCGCCCTGGCGCCGGATTGCGCCGTCTACGGCGTCGAGCCGGAGGCCGGCAATGACGGGCAGATGTCGCTCGCCAAGGGCGAGGTCGTGCGCATCCCGGTCCCGGTCTCGGTCGCCGACGGGGCGCTCACCACGCATCTGGGCGCGCACACCTTCCCGATCATCCGCCGGGAGGTGACCGGGCTCGTCACCGTCTCGGACGCGCAGCTCGTGGCGGCGATGCGCTTCTTCGTGGAGCGGATGAAGCTCGTGGTCGAGCCGACCGGCTGCCTCGCGGCGGCGGCGGCGTTCGAGGGCGTGGTGCCGGTCGCCGGCAAGCGCGTCGGCGTGGTGCTCTCGGGGGGCAACGTGGATCCGGCGGCCCTCGCCCGCTTCCTCGCCGCATGACGGCCGCCGGCCCGGACGACCTGTTCGCCTACCTGGCCGATCTCGGCATCCCGGTGCGCACGGTCGCGCACCGGCCCGTGCACACGGTGGCGGAATCCCGCGACCTCAAGGCCGGGATGCCGGGCGGGCATTCCAAGAACCTGTTCCTCAAGGACAAGCGCGGGCGGCTGTTCCTGGTGGTGGCCGAGGCCGAGGCGGCGATCGATCTCAAGCGGCTGCACGGGGTGATCGGGGCGACGGGCCGGCTCTCCTTCGGCTCGGCCGAGCTCCTGGAGGCGGTGCTGGGCGTCAAGCCCGGCTCGGTCACGCCCTTCGGGGTGATCAACGACCGCGCGGGCGCGGTGAGCGTCGTCCTCGACGCCGCGCTGATGGCGCGGGACCCGGTGAATGTCCACCCGCTCCACAACGCGGCGACGACCGCGATCGCGCCCGGCGACCTGATCCGCTTCCTGGAGGCGACCGGCCACCCGCCGCGGGTGATGGCGCTGCCGGCGCCCGAGGGAGACCCGCTTTAGGCGGGGCCCCGGGCGGGCGCCTCCCGCCTCACGGCCCCCGGGCGAGGCGCGCGCCCGCGGGGGCGATCACCACGAGGCTGCCGCAGGGCGGCGTCGCGGTGATGACCGCGCTCGCCACGCCCCACAGCCGCCCGCCGCCCGCCGTCACCACCGGCCCGCCCGAATCGCCGATGCAGACCTGGGCGCCCTCGCTGCGCGCGAAGGTGAGGCCGGTCGCGGTCATCGCCAGGGGCGTGAGGCGCGCGGTCTTCAGCGTCCCCGGCGCGCCGCCCGAGAGGCCGACCCCGGCGAGGACGAGCCGCCCGGGCAGGCGGCGCACGGGCCGGCCGACCGCCACCGGCGCGCGGTCGCGCACCGGCCGGGCGAGGCGCACCACCGCGATGTCGAGGGAGAGGGCCGCGAGGTTGATGCCGAGGTCCCCGGCCTCCGCCCCGTCGCGGTCGACCGCGAAGCGCGACACCGCCGCCGCCCGGTAGACCGGCCCGACCGGGTCGCTGCCGCGGTAGAACACCACCACGGCGCCGAGCGGGCTCTCGCCGATGCAGTGCGCCGCCGTGAGGACGAGGTCCCGCGCGATCAGGACCCCGGAGCAGCGGGTGACCTGGATGTCGTCGCCCGACTGGTTGACGGTGCCCAGCGCCACCGTGGCGCGGGCCAGGGCGTCGCGCGCTCGCGCCGGGGCGCCGCCCTCGATCGCCCGCGCCGGAAGGGTGCCGGCCAGGCCCCCCGCGAGCCCGAGCAGCCACGGCGCGGCGCGGGTGAGGAGGCGCGGCCAGCGGCCCATGGCGACAGCTCCGGAGCTTCGATGCGGCATCCCGTCGGATCGACCCTAAGCATCATTCGCCGAATGGGCCACCTCTGCTTGGGCCGGCGCCCCCGCGGCGCGAGCCGGGCCCATGCCCCGGCAGCCTGCGCCGCTCCGCCGCGGGATTAAAATATCAGGTCATCCGGGTGCGTTTTCGCACGTGGCGATAGATGAGCTCTGTCCTATCTCTGAAATCGCGGTGCAACAGAGCGTTGTTTCATCGCGAAATCAGACGACAAGAGGATGATTGCGTGGAGACAATCGTTGTGGAACGATGGAACCCAAGGGCAGACGCGGCGCGTGCCGCGCCGCCGCGGGCCGAGGCGCGGGCGGGGCAGCGGCCGGGCAGGCGGGCGGTCCGTGCCGACCACGCGGCATCCGACCGCCCGGCAGCGGACCTGGCCCCGGACCCGCGCACCGAACCGGCGGTCCGACCGGGCCCTTGACGCAGAGTTGCGCGCGGCCCCCCGCATGCCGGGGCACCCCGCCGGCCGCGCCGCGCCGGACACTCCCGCATCTCCCGACAGCGAGGATCTCGTCATGGACACGATCATTCAGGGCATCTCGACCTTCCGCGAGCGGGTCTTCCCGGGGCAGCAGCAGATGTACCAGCGCCTCGTGCGCGACGGGCAGCAGCCGAAGGCGCTGATCATCGCCTGCGCGGATTCCCGCGTCGCGCCCGAGCACATCACCCAGGCCGAGCCGGGCGAGCTCTTCGTCTGCCGCAACGCCGGCAACATCGTGCCGCCCTTCACGCAGCAGAATGGCGGCGTCTCCTCGGCGATCGAGTACGCGGTGGTGGCGCTCGGCGTGCGCGACATCGTGGTCTGCGGCCACTCGGATTGCGGCGCGATGAAGGGGCTGATGCAACCCAACGCGCTCGACGCCATGCCGAGCGTGGCCGCGTGGCTGCGCCATTCCTGCGCGGCCGAGCGGATCGTCTGCGAGGCCTACCCGCCGGACATCGACCCGGCCACCCGCCTGCGCGCGCTCGCCATGGAGAACGTGGTGGCGCAGCTCACGCACCTGCGCACCCATCCGAGCGTCGCCGCGGCGATGGCCAAGGGGGAGCTGCGCCTGCACGGCTGGTTCTTCGCCATCGAGACGGGCGAGATCCTGGCCTATGACGGCGAGGCCCAGCGCTTCCTGCCCTTCGCGGGCGATGCCGACATGCCGGTCGCCGAGGCGCCCGAGGCCCGCGCCGCGGCGGACATGCCCCGGGCCGCCGAATGAGCGGCGCGGCGCGGCTGAGCAGCCGCCAAAGAGAAGGGCGGCCCGGTTCTCCGGGCCGCCCCTGCCGACGATGTCGTGCCGGCGAAGTCGCGCGGATGCGCGACGCCCTCAGCGCTTCGAGAACTGGAAGCTGCGGCGGGCCTTCTTGCGGCCGTACTTCTTGCGCTCGACCACGCGCGGGTCGCGGGTCAGGAAGCCCTCACGCTTGAGGGGCGAGCGCAGCTCCGGCTCGTAGTGGGTCAGGGCCTTGGCGAGGCCGTGGCGCACCGCGCCGGCCTGGCCCGAGAGGCCGCCGCCGGTGACCGTGACGACGATGTCGTACTGGTCGGCGCGGTTGGCGACCTGGAGCGGCTGCTGCAGGATCATCCGCAGCACCGGGCGGGCGAAGTAGGTCTCGACCGGGCGGTCGTTGACCGTGATCACGCCGGAGCCGGGCTTGATCCAGACGCGGGCGACCGCGTCCTTGCGCTTGCCGGTGGCGTAGGCGCGGCCGTGGGCGTCCAGCTTCTGGACGTGGACCGGGGCCTCGTTCTCGGCGGTCCCGAGGGCCGCCTTGTTGGCCTGGCCGAGATCGGCGAGGGACTGAAGGGTCGCCATCTTACGCGCTCACGTTCTTGCGGTTGAGAGCGGCGACGTCGAGCGTCTCCGGCTGCTGGGCGGCGTGGGGGTGCTCCGAGCCCTTGTAGACCCGCAGGTTGCCGAGAATCCTCCGGAACAGCGGGCCGCGCGGCAGCATGCGCTCTACCGCCTTCTCGACCACGCGCTCGGGGAACCGGCCCTCGAGGATGTACTTCGCCGAGCGCTCCTTGATGCCGCCCGGGAAGCCGGTGTGGTGGTAGTAGACTTTCTGATCGTACTTGCGGCCGGTGAACTTCACCTTGTCCGCATTGATCACGATCACGTTGTCGCCGCAATCGACGTGGGGCGTATACTGGGGCTTGTGCTTGCCCCGCAGACGCATCGCGACGATCGACGCGAGACGGCCTACGACGAGGCCCTCGGCGTCGATGATCACCCACTTCTTCTCGACGTCGGCGGGCTTCAGCGAAAAGGTCTTCATCGCGCTGGAATCCCGAGAACTTTCTTCAGAAACAGGACGCCGCCACGCGAGGGGCGCGGCGGCGATGGCCGGGTGTGTACGCGAGGAGGGGGCGCCCGTCAATCGCTTTCGCCGGGGAGCACTGCGGAAAATATCCAATCGGACAAAGCGCTTGGCGCTTGTGGTAGCGCGATACCGCTAGTCTCGCCGCGGCGGGATGGCGTAGGTGCCGGTGGCGTGGCAGACGAGGTCCGGCTCGCCCGCGCTGCGGATCAGCACCTCGCCGACCGCCAGCTGGCGGCCGAGCTTCATCAGCCGCGCCTCGCCGATCAGGTCGCGCGGCGCGGGCTTGCGCATGAAGTTGAAGGACAGGTTCGTGGTGACCGCGAGGGCGACCGGGCCGAGGCTCGCCAGGATCGCCGCGTAGAGGGCGAGGTCGGCGAGCGCCATCATGGCCGGTCCCGAGATCGTGCCGCCGGGCCGCAGGTGGCGCTCGTGATAGGGCAGGCGCAGGCTGGCCGTGAGCGGGCCCACCGCCTCCACCACCGGGCCGGGGCCGCCGTGATGGATCTGCGGAAACACCTCGTCGAGGTAGGCGATCACGGCCTCGCGGCTCATCACGGGTTCGGTCGGCATCGGCTCCGGATCCGTCGGGGAGGGGCCCGCCTTGCAGCACGGGCCGGGCCGCCCGACAATGGGGCTCCGGACGAGGAGCCCTTCCGCCGCCATGGACGAGACCGCATCCCTGCTCACGCGCCGCGACCGGGACGGCGTCGCGACCCTGACGCTCAACCGGCCGCGGGCCCGCAACGCCCTGTCGCAGGCGCTGCTCGGCGCCCTGCTGGACGCCCTGGCGGCGCTCGGCGAGGACGAGGCGATCCGGGCGGTGGTCCTGGCCGCCGAGGGGCCGGCCTTCTGCGCCGGCCACGACCTCAAGGAGATGACGGCCTTCCGGGCCGAGCCGGACCGGGGCGCGGCGCGGTTCGCGGCCCTGTTCGACCTCTGCTCGCAGGTGATGATGGCGATCCCGCGCCTGCCGCAACCGGTGATCGCGGCGGTGGAGGGGGTGGCGACGGCGGCGGGCGCCCAGCTGGTCGCCTCCTGCGACCTCGCCGTGGCCGGCGAGGCGGCGCGCTTCGCGACGCCCGGCGTGCAGATCGGCCTGTTCTGCTCGACCCCGATGGTGGCGCTGTCGCGCAACCTGTCGCGCAAGGCCGCGATGGCGATGCTGCTGACCGCCGAGATGGTCGAGGCGGCCGAGGCCCGGGATCTCGGCCTCGTCAACCGGGTGGTGCCCGCCGGGACCGCGCTGGCGGAGGCCGAGGCGCTCGCGCGCGGGATCGCGGCGCGCAGCCCCTACACGGTGCGGGTCGGGAAACGGGCCTTCTACGAGCAGATCGAGATGCCGCTCGCGGAGGCCTACGCCCATGCCGGCCGGGTGATGACCGAGAACATGCTGGCCCGCGCGGCGGAGGAGGGGATCGCCGCCTTCCTCGCGCGCAAGGGGTGAGGGCGGCGCGTGAGCGAAGCCGACATCCGCATTGCCGAAATGGGAGATGGCGACGCAATCCGTCGGATGTCGTATGACGCCGCGAGGTCCCACCAGCCGCCGCACCGGAACACGATGCCCCTCTCCGACCCCGCCCGCCACGACGATTACGACACCGAGCACCTGCGCGGCCTGCTGCGCGCGGTGCGCTCGATCGCCCTCGTGGGCGCCTCGGCCAACCCGGCCCGGCCGAGCTGGATCGTCACCAAGTACCTGCTGGAGCGCGGCTACGACGTCGTCCCGGTCAATCCGGGCCTCGCCGGGCAGGATCTCCTCGGCCGGCGCGCGGTCGGGCGCCTGGCGGAGCTGGGGCGTCCCGTCGACATGGTGGAGATCTTCCGCAATTCCGAGGCCGCCGGCCCCCTGGTCGACGAGGCCCTGGCCCTCGACCCGCTGCCCAAGGTGATCTGGATGCAGCTCGGCGTGCGCAACGACGAGGCCGCCGCCAGGGCGGAGGCGCGCGGCGTCACCGTCGTGATGAACCGCTGCCCGAAGATCGAGTACGGCCGGCTCTCGGGCGAGATCGGCTGGACCGGGGTGAACTCCCGGATCCTCAGCGCGAAGAAGCCGAAGCTCTCGCCCAAGGGGTTCCAGAAGCTCACGATCGAGCAGCGCTGAGCCTCACAGCAGGGTGCCCCTCAGGATCACCAGCGCCACCGTGAAGTAGATCACGAGGCCCGACACGTCGACGAGGGTCGCCACGAACGGCGCCGAGGCCGTCGCCGGGTCGAAGCCGAGGCGCTGCAGGATGAAGGGCAGCATCGAGCCGGCGAGCGAGCCGAACAGCACGATGCCGATCAGCGCCGTGCCGACCGTCAGGGCGACCAGCACCCAGTGCTCGCCGTAATCGTAGAGCCCGGTCTTCTGCCAGATGAAAATCCGCACGATGCCGATCAGCCCGAGTATCGCGCCGAGCGTGATCCCGGCCGGGATCTCGCGCAGGGCGACCCGCCACCAGTCGCCGAGCTTCAGCTGATGCAGGGCGAGGGCCCGGATCAGCAGCGAGGTCGCCTGCGAGCCGGAATTGCCGCCCGAACTCATGATCAGCGGGATGAACAGGGTCAGGACGATCGCCTTCTCCAATTCGCCCTCGAAGCCCTGCATGGCGCTGGCGGTCAGCATCTCGGACAGGAACAGCACGCAGAGCCAGCCGGCCCGCTTGCGGATCATCTGCCAGAACGAGATGTCCATGTAGGGCTCGTCGAGCGCCTCCATGCCGCCGAAGCGCTGCACCTGCTCGGTCTGGCGCTGCACCATGGCGTCGATGACGTCGTCCACCGTGACGATGCCGATGACGTGGTTCGACTCGTCGACCACCGGGATCGCCAGGAGGTCGTATTTCGAGATCAGGCGCGCCGCCTCGTCGCGGCTGGCATCGGCGCTGACCACGATCGGGCGCCGCGCGGGGGCCACCGACAGGATGTTGTCGCCCGGCTCCCCCGAGAGCAGGCGCCGCAGGGGCACCGCCTTGGTGAGCGCCCGCGTGCGCGGATCGAGCACGAAGATCGAGTAGACGGTCTCGCGGGTGCGCTCGACCTCGCGGATGTGCTCCAGCGTCCGCCGGATCGTCCAGGTCGCCGGGACCGAGACGAATTCCGTCGTCATGATCGAGCCGACGCTCTCCTCCGGATAGGCCATCAGCTTGTCGACGGCGCCCCGGGTCTCCGCGTCGAGGCGGGCGCGCAGGTCCGACAGGCCCGGCTCCTCGATCTCCAGGAGCAGGTCGGTCACCCGGTCGGCCGACATCGCGCTGAGGTAGGACGCGACCCGGTCGCGGGGCAGCATCTCGATGATGTCCGCCGCGCAGGAGAGCTCGGGCTGGTCCAGTACCTCGACGGCCCGGTCGTGGGGCAGGCCCAGCAGGATCGCGGCGGCGACCTCGGGCGCCTCCTCGTTCAGGGCCTCGACGATGTCGGGGGCCCTCTCGTCGGAGAGGCGGGCGGCCAGCGCCGCCGGCTCGACGGTCCCGTCGAGGCTCAGGGTATCGATCATGGCTCACCTTCCTGTCGACCAGCCGTTCCGGGCCGGTCGCGGTGAGCCGCTCAGGCGCGAGCGGTCAGCCGATGGCTCGGGAACGGCACGGTCGGTCGACTGTGACTGTCGCTCGGCATGGGGTGGGGGTTCTCGGGATGAGCCCGCGGCGCGAGATGCGGGCGCAGGCTGAATGTTCCCTGCGCCTCGTCGCGCCCGGCGTCAAGGGGCGGAACCGTGGGCGCGGTGAATGCTTTTGAAGGGGCTCGCGGGCACCACGATCCCCCTTCTCGCCCGCCTCACGCTGGAGCTTCGCATGGCGCCGCGCCGCAGCTTCTCGGACTTCGCGGCCGCCGTCGCCAGGGCGGCGGGCAAGCCCGTCACCTTCGCGCTCAGCATCGCGATCATCCTCATCTGGGCGGTCAGCGGCCCGTTCTTCCACTACTCCGATACGTGGCAGCTGATCATCAACACAGGCACCACCATCATCACCTTCCTGATGGTGTTCCTGATCCAGAATACTCAGAACCGGGACGGCGCCGCGATCCAGGCGAAGCTCGACGAGCTGATCCGCGCGAGCGCGGCGCAGAACGTCTATATCGGGATCGAGCACCTGACCGAGGAGGAGCTCGACTCCCTGCGGGCGCGCTGCGAGGCGCGGGCCAAGAGCGCCCGCGCCGCCGAGGCCGCCGATGCGGCGCAGGGCGCCGCCAACGCCAAGGCGGCGCGCGCCGCCGCCCGGGTCGTCGGGAGCTGAGCGGCGGGGCTCACCCGGGCTCCGGACCGACCTCCGGGGCGCCGGATCAGAGCGGCGGCAGCCGCCCGTGCCAGTCCGTGGCCTGCTGGTAGGCCTGCCCGATCCGCAGGGCCGTCGCCTCCTCGTAGCCGCGGCAGGCGATCTGCAGGGAGAGCGGCAGCCCCTCCGCGGTGAAGCCGCACGGCAGGGCGAGGGCGCAGAGTTCGAGGAAATTGCCGAAGCGGGTGAAGCGCGAGGGGACAACCGCCTGGTCGACCGCGTCGAGCGGGATGGCCGCGGTCTCGGTGGTCGGCGTCAGCAGGGCGTCGAGCCCCGCCATCGCCCGGTCGAAGGCGCGCTTCATGTCCTGCTGCAGGCGCCGCGTGCGCAGGTAATCCCGCGCCGAGACCGAGGCGCCCGACAGGATGCGGGCGCGCACGTCCTCGTCGAGGGGCGCGGCGAAATCCTCCGCGATCGCGCCGTTGTGGAAGTAGGCCTCGGCGTTGACGATCGCCGCGGCGTTGACGAAGTCGACGAAGCGGAACGGCAGGCGGGTGTCGACGATCTCGGCCCCGAGCCGGTCGACGAGGTCGAGGGCGCGGTCGTAGGCGGCCAGCATCTCGGGGGCGCAGCCCTCCCGCTCGGCGGCGGGCATCCGGCCGAGCCGCATCCCGCGGACGCCGCGCTCCAGGCCGGGCAGGGGATCGACCGGCACCACGCCCCGGGTGTTGGGGTCGAGGGGGTCGGGGCCCTGGAGCACGTTGTAGAGCAGGGCCACGTCCTCGACGCTGCGCGCCATCGGGCCGGGCGTGTCGAGCGTGGTCGAGAGGGGCAGCACGCCCGCCGTGCTGACGCGCCCGACCGTGACCTTCAGCCCGGTGATGCCGCAGAAGGAGGCCGGCAGCCGCACGGAGCCGCCGGTATCGGTGCCGATCGCCCAGGGCGCCATCCGGCTCGCCACCGCCACGCCCGAGCCGCTGCTCGACCCGCCCGGAACGCGCGGGCGCGCCGGGTCCCAGGGATTGAGCGGCGTGCCCATGTGCTGGTTGGTGCCCCAGCCCCCGAAGGCGAATTCCACCGTGTGGGTCTTGCCGAGCAGGATCATGCCCTGCGCGATCATCCGCTTCGCGACCGTGGCGGAGGCGGTGGCGCGCTGGACCCGCCGGGTCATCGAGCCGCCGGTCGAGATTCGTCCCTCGACGTCGATCAGGTCCTTGAGGGCGACCGGCACGCCGTGGAGCGGACCCACGGCGTGGCCGGAGCGGATTGCCCGCTCGGCGCCCTCCGCGGCGAGGCGCGCATCCGCCGCGTAGACCTCCACGAAGGCGTGCAGCCGCGGCTCCAGCCGGTCGATCCGGGCGAGCAGCGCCTCGACCGCGTCGACGGGGGAGAGGCGCCGCGCCGCGATCGCCCGGGCGAGGCTCGCGGCCGACATCAGGGCGGGATCGGTCTCGCGCGGGAGGGCGTCGGTCGGGAGGGCGTCGGTCATCGGGGGCGTCTCCCGGGGCTGGGCATCGTTCCTGCCGCCGAAGCGGTGACCGCTTCGGCGGCGGGAATGAGGCGGGATCGAGAGCCTGAGCGGAATTGCCTGCGGCAATCCCGCTCAGGGCAGGCTCACGCGCGTGAGGTCGACGAACCAGGATTGGGGCGAGACGAAGCCCCGCAGCTTGGGCGACATGGCGCGGGCGTTGAGGTCGTGCACGATGTAGAGCCAGGGCGGGTTGTCGACGAGGCGCTCATGCGCCGTCCGGGTCGCCGCCGCGATCGCGGCCGGGTCGGTCGCCTCCGCCAGGGTAGCGAGGGCGGCATCGAAGGCCTCGTCCTTCCACTGCTCGAAGTTGAAGCCCTTCGGGGAAAAACTCGCCGACGAGAAGTAGCGCGCCATGATCCCGGCATCCGAGGAGGGCGAGCTGATGTTGAGCGCCGTCGCGCCCTGGAGCGCGGGCGCGTCCGGGGTGGCGCGGGCCGCGTTCAGCAGCACCTGCCACTCCACCACCTGGAACGTGACGTCGACGTTGCAGGTCTGCTTGAGGTTCTCCTGCAGGAACTCGTTCATGGGCAGCGGCTGCATCTGCCCGGAGCCCGAGGTCGAGATCATCACCTTGAGGGCGAGCGGCTTCCCGGCCGCGTAGCCGGCTTCCGCGAGCAGCGCCTTGCCCTTCTCCGGATCGAGCCGGTAGCGGTGGGCGGGGGCGCCGAAATTCGGGTCGCTCGCCTTCAGCCAGCCGACCGAGGGCTCGGCGGTGCCGTTCAGGAAGCCGACCAGGGCCTCCCGGTCGATGCAGTAATTGAGGGCTTGGCGCACCCGCACGTCCTTGAGCGGGCTGTTCGCCGCCCCGATGTTGAAGAACCACGGCCAGACATGCGGGTAGGAGCCGGTGGTGATGGTGAACCCCGCCTGCTTGAGCGAGGGAATGCCGTCCGGCGCGGGCGCCTCGATCCAGTCGACCTGGCCGGCGCGGAGGGCGGCGATGCGGGCATTCGCCTCGGGGATCGGCATCAGCCGCACCCGGTCGAGCTTCGCCCGGTTCTCCGCATCCCAGTAGCCGTCGTGGCGCTGCAGCTCGACCGCCTCGCGGGGCGTCACCTTGACGATGCGGAACGGCCCGGTGCCGGCCGCCGGCAGGGCGGCGACCTTGGCCCAGTCCCGCCCCGCCCTCTCGAACGAGGCCGGCGAGGTGAACAGCAGGTAGACCACCATGTAGGGGAAGTAGGAGGCGGGCGTGGTCGTGGTGATGGCGACCGTGTCGGCGTCGAGCTTCCGGTAGGAGTCGAGGAGCGGCACCCGGGCCCGGGAGATGCCGGCGGCGGGCGGCTCGTAGTGCGGGCTGTCGGGCTTGAAGTAGCGGTCGAGGTTCCAGATCACCGCGTCGGCGTCGAAGGGGGTGCCGTCGTGGAAGGTCACGCCCCGGCGCAGGTGGAAGATCCAGGTCCGCTTGTCCTCGGGCGATTGCTCGTAGCGTTCCGCCAAGCCCGGCCGCAGGGTGGCGAGCCGGTCGGTGCGGGAGAGGTCCCACAGCACCAGCCCCTCGAAGACCGGGTAGCCGAGGAAGCGCATGCCCTCGAAGCCGTTGTTGGGCATGCCGGTCGCGGTCGGCACGTCGGCGGCCGTCATGGCGATGCGCAGGACGCTCTCGGCGCCGGCCGGCGCCGCGCCGGCGAGGAGGCCGATCAGGGCCGCGGCGGCCGGCGCCGCTCGGGTCGGGACCGGCAGGGACGGGAGGCGGGGCGGGGTCATCGGGGCGATTCCGGGCGCGTTCTTGCGCCCGGCCGCCCGCAAGACTCGGGCCAAGACCCCGGCCAAGACCCCGGCCAAGACTCCGGCCAAGACTCCGGCCAAGACTCGGGCGCGACAAGGTTCTGCGCCAGTCGCTCCTCCCGACGCTCGCCGCCCCAGTGAATGCCGCCCGGCGGGCTCGGCCGGGCGGCAGCGGGCAACGCGGGAGATCGGCCGCACGGTGCCTCCGCGGCGGGTTGCCTCCGCGCGCGCGAGCGTGCAGCGTGACGGGCATGATCGCGATCGATTGGGGAACGAGCAGCGCGCGGGCCTACCGGCTCGGGCCGACGGGGTCGGTGACGGAGCGGCGCGAGACCGGGCGCGGCATCATGCAGGTCGCGGGCGGGGATTTCCCGGCGGCGTTGCGCGACCTCGCCGGAGACTGGATCGCGGCGGGCGAGGGGCGGGTGCTCCTCTCCGGCATGATCGGCAGCCGGCAGGGCTGGCGCGAGGTTCCCTACCGGGCCTGCCCGGCCGGCCTCGCGGACCTCGCCGCGGGCGTCGAGGCGGTGCCGTTCCCGGGCGCGGCCGTGCGCATCGTGCCGGGCCTCAGCGCCCGCGACGCGTCCGGGATCCCGGAGGTGATGCGGGGCGAGGAGGTCCAGGTCTTCGGCGCCCTCGACGGACGGGAGGAGGCGCTGCTGTGCCTGCCGGGCAGCCACAGCAAATGGGTGCGGGTGCGCGGCGGGCGAATCGCCGGCTTCGTCACCAGCCTGACCGGCGAGGCCTTCGCGGCGCTGAGGGAGCACACGATCCTCGGCCGCATGATGCGGGGCGCGCCCGAGCCGGGCGGGGCCTTCGACGCGGGCGTCGCCCGGGCGGCGGAGCCCGGCGGGCTCCTGCACCACCTGTTCGGCACCCGCACCCTCGGCCTGTTCGGACGGCTTCCCGAGGCGGAGGCGGCGAGCTACCTGTCGGGTCTGCTGATCGGTCACGACGTGCGGGCGAACCTGCCCGCCGGCGAGGCGGTGGACCTGATCGGGTCCGGGCCGCTGATGGCGCTCTACGGGCGCGCCATCGCGGCCTGCGGCGGAACGGCCCGGGCCGGCGACCCGGACGCGGCCCTGCGCGGTCTCGCGCGGATCGGGGAGACGATCGCATGGGAGTGCGCATGGGCGTGACGGAGTGGCTCGGGCGCTGCCCGCTGGTGGCGATCCTGCGGGGCGTGCGGCCGGACGAGGTCGAGGCGGTGGCGGAGGCCCTGGTCGCGTCGGGCATCGTCATCGTCGAGGTGCCGCTGAACTCGCCGGACCCGATCGCGAGCGTGCGCCGCCTCGCCGCCCGCTTCGGCGAGCGCGCCCTGATCGGGGCCGGCACGGTGCGGCGCCGCGAGGAGGTGGCGGCCGTGGCGGAGGCGGGCGGGCGGCTGCTCGTCACGCCCCACGCGGCCCCCGAGCTCGTGCGCGAGGCCAAGGCGCGCGGCATGGTGACGATGCCGGGCTTCCTCACCCCGGCGGAGGCCTTCGCGCTGATCGACGCGGGCACCGACGCGCTCAAGCTCTTCCCCGCCGAGGCGGGCGGCCCCGCCACCCTGCGGGCGCTGCGCGCCGTGCTGCCGCCCGAGGTGCCGCTGCTGCCGGTCGGCGGGGTCGACGCGCAGAGCCTGCCGGCCTGGCGCGCGGCGGGGGCCGCCGGCTACGGCTGCGGCTCGTCGCTCTACCGGCCCGGCGACGCGCCCGAGACGGTCGCCGCCAAGGCCCGCGCCCTCGTCGCGGCGCTCGCCGCCTGATCCGGGCGACCGCGCGGCGCAGGCGCCGTTGCCCTCACGCCGGTGTGTCCGGCAGCCGCAGCAGCGGCTCGCCCATCCGGATGCGGGTGCCCTCGGCAACGCCCTCGCAGAGGCGAAAGCCCGGGGGCGCCAGCACGATGATCGTCGAGCCGTGCTGGAACCAGCCCATCTCCTCGCCCTTGGCGAGCCTCGCGTCGCAGGGGAGGGTGCGCGGCCCCTGCGCGCGCAGGTCGAGGTCGGTGCCGAGGAAGCGCAGGCGCAGGCTCGCGACCAGGATCGCCGCCACCGGCACCAGCACGAGGGGGTGACCGCCGGCGGCGAGCCGGGTGCGGATCACCGCCCGCTCGTTCCTGCAGAACAGCGCCTCGACGCGCTTGAGCGCGATCGGGTTCACGTTCCAGGTGTCGCCCGCGATGTGGGTCACCGACTCGACCCTGCAATCGTGCGGCGCGTGGAAGCGGTGGTACATCGAGGAGGTCAGGCGCAGGGTCACGTAGGTCCCGTCGCGGACCTGCGCCACCGTGGCGGCGTCCGGCACGAGGTCGGCGAGGCCGTAGGGGAAGCCCTTGACCTGGAACACCCGCGTGCCCTCGATCGGCCCGCTCGCCCCCACGATCGCGTCGCAGGGGCTGGTGAGCAGCCCGGGATCGGGGTCGATCGGCCGCGCGCCCTCCTTCAATTCGCGGATGAAGCAGTCGTGCATGCTGCGGAACCGCGTCGTCCTGGCCTCGGACAGGTCGAGGTCCGAGAACAGCCGCCAGATCGCGATCGACGCGTCGCGCACCAGCGGGTTCTCGATCCGGCTGAACCAGCCGATGAAGCGGGTGGCGAGGCGCCGCGGGATGCGGTTGGTGAGGAGGAAGTTGAGGTCTTCCTGCGCGGCGATGCGGGCGAGGGTGGCGCGCAGTGTCATCGTGCCGTGAACTCGCCCCGGTACTGCGCCTGCTCATGATCGCGCATTGGTTCCTCCTCGCCCTCGCTCCCCTCGGCGTCGCCGCCGCCCTGAAGCTGCGCAGCCGCCTGCAACTCTCGCGGGCCAAGCATCGCTCGCTGACCGGCCACGCGCGGATGTCCCGGCGCGTCGCCGGCCTGATCCCGTTCTACGAGTACGGCCCGGACCGCTTCTTCCGGGCCGACGGCGCCCCCAGCCGGTGGCCGAGCGCCGCCGGGCCGGGTTCGAGCGCCTCGCCGCCCTCTACCGGGATCGTTTTGCAGAAACGCGACGGCGCACCGCGGCCCTGCGCGACGGCCTGTCGGACCTGCAATTCACCAGCCTCTACCGGGTGCCGTTCCAGTTCGCGCGGCTCACCCGCGACCAGCTCGGCGCGGGCAGCTTCCTCGCCGAATCCTCGGGCGTGACGGTGACCGACCTCGACGGCAACGTCTTCTACGACCTCGCCGGCTCCTACGGGGTCAACCTGTTCGGCTACGACGCCTACAAGGCCTGCCTCGCCCGCGGGGCGGAGCGGGTGGCGGCGCTCGGCCCGGTGCTCGGCGCCTACCACCCGGTCGTGGAGCGCAACGTCGCGCGCCTGCGCGCGGTGTCGGGGCTCGACGAGGTCTCCTTCCACATGTCGGGCACCGAGGCGGTGATGCAGGCGGTGCGGCTCGCCCGCTACCACACGGGCCGCTCGCACCTGGTGCGCTTCTGCGGCGCCTATCACGGCTGGTGGGGCGACGTGCAGCCGGGCATCGGCAACCCGGTCCCGGCGCGCGACACCTACACGCTGAGCGAGATGTCCGAGCGGACGCTCGCGGTGCTGCGCGGCCGCCGCGACATCGCCTGCGTCCTCGTCAACCCGCTCCAGGCGCTGCACCCGAACCAGGGCGCGCCCTCGGATTCCGCCCTGGTCGACAGCGGCCGCAGCGCCGCCTTCGACCGCGCCGCCTATTCGCAGTGGCTCGCCCGCCTGCGCGAGGTCTGCACCGCGCGCGGCATCGTGCTGATCTTCGACGAGGTCTTCGTCGGGTTCCGCCTCGCGCCGGGCGGCGCGCAGGCCTATTTCGGCGTGAAGGCCGACATGGTGACCTACGGCAAGACCGTGGGCGGCGGCCTGCCGATCGGCGTGCTCTGCGGCCGGCGCGACCTGATGCGCCGCTACCGGGACGACCGTCCGGTCGACATCTGCTTCGCCCGCGGCACGTTCAATTCGCATCCGAGCGTGATGGGGGCGATGGACGCCTTCCTCGACGCGCTGGAGCGCCCCGAGACGCAGGCGCTCTACGAGGGGCTGGACGCGCGCTGGAACGGCCGGGCGGAGGCGCTGAACCGCCGCCTCGCGGAGGAGGGGCTGCCGGTCCGGGTGGCGAACCTCTCGACGATCTGGACCGTCCTCTACACGCGGCCGTCGCGGTACAACTGGATGTTCCAGTACTACCTGCGCGCGGAGGGGCTCGCCCTGTCCTGGGTGGGGACGGGCCGGCTGATCTTCAGCCTGAATTACGGCGAGGCCGAATTCGCGGCCGTGGCGGACCACTTCGTGGCGGCGGCGCGCGCCATGGAGGCGGATGGCTGGTGGCACCCGCTCGCCCGCACCAACAAGCAGATCCGCCGCGCCATCCTGCGGGAGCTGGTCGCGGCGCGCTGGGCCGGCTGGCTCGGCGAGCGCGGCGGCGGGACGGCGGTCGCGGCGCCGGCCGCGCGCTCGGCCTCGTGACCGCAGGGCGGCTGCCCAGGCGCGGGAGCCGGCCCCGGCCGCTCGGCCCGGGCCGTCACCGGGGGTCCCGGAGCGCGCCGGTCGGCCTCGGGCCTCAGCGCACCGCGTAGACGTCGTAGACCGGCCCGCCCGGGAGCCGCTGCCCGACGCCGACCGCGAGGAGGCGGGCGAGCCAGGCGAGGTCGGCCGCCGCGGTCTCGAAGCGCATCGCCGCGCGGAAGTAGTACGCCCCCGGATCCACCGCCTCGCCGCGCCCGACGCGCTCCAGCACCTCGGGCGGCCCCGCCCGCAGGCCCGTATACTGGCAGGCGATCAGCCCGCCCCCGGCCTCCCTGAGGGTCAGGCGGACGTCGAGATGGGTCGTGCCGTCGGGCTCCACCCGCAGCCAGTCGGCCCCGCCGCCCGGGACGACCTCGCCGCGCAGGCGCGGCCCCGCGAAGTGCCCGCCCGCGACCGGCACGATGCGCAGGGCCCCGCCGCGGCTCGGCCCGATCCCCTGCGGCGCGTCCACCGCGAGGGTCAGCCGGAACAGGAACTCGGTCTCGAGCGGGAGGGGGGTGTCCATGGCGGATCTCCGGTCCATCCGGCCGGGCCGGATCCCGCCCATCATCGGCGCCGGCGGGCCGCGCGCAATCCCGGAGAGACCGTCGGCTGCCCGCAGATGCGCCGGCGCGGGCGGTCGAGGCCGGTATTTTAGAGTTCATCAACCCTACTTTTTTACCTGAATTTATCGTGACGCGAGCGAGGATGACCCGTCCGATCCACTTCCTCACGCTGCGTCAGCGGCAGGGTCCGTCGCCATGCGCTTCGTCCGCTCATCCGGGTCCGGCGCCCGCCGGCTGCTCGGGGCCGGCCCGGTGCTCGCCGCCCTCGCGGGGCCGGTCGCGGCGAAGCCCGTCGTGCTCGGCGACAGCATCGGGGTCGGCATCGCCGCGGCGGCGCGCGCGCCGGGCCTCGCCCACAACAGCGTGGCGATCCGGGGCGACGACGCCCTGCAGCAGATCCGCCGGACCGCCCCCGGCAGCCTCGCCCTGCTCAGCCTCGGCACCAACGACGCGGTCGGCGGCGCCCGGGACGTCGCGCCCGCCATCGACCGGCTGGTCGCGGCGGCGCGGGCCGGCCGGCTGCGGCTGGTCTGGGTCGGCCCGCCCTGCGTGTTCAAGCCCTGGAACGCCGAGGCGGCGCGCCTCGACGCGATCCTGCGCGGCCGGCTCGGGGGGGAGGTGACCTACGTGAGCCTCGCCGACCGGGCGATCTGCGACCGGCGCCTGCGCGCCGCGGACGGCGTGCACTTCACCGCCGCCGGCTACGCCCTGATCTGGCGGCGGGTCCAGGCGGCGGTCGGGATCGCGCCCGCCCGGCCGGTCGCGGGATCGGTGGCGGCGGGTCCCGCCCTGAGGCCGGTCCTGCCCTGACGATGAGCGCCGCGGATCCCGCGATGATGAGGGGGACACGGATGGTGCAAGCGACCCGTCTCTCGCGCCGCGCGCTGCTCGGCGGCCTCGCGGGCCTCGCGGCCGCGCCCCGGGCGCGGGCCGCCGCCGGCGACGAGATCCGCATCGCCTTCGTGGGCGATTCCCTGGCGGACGGGATCTGGGGCGGCGCCTTCCGCCTCGCCTCCCGGGAGCCCTGCCTCGGGGGGCGGATCAGGCTCGGGCGCTTCGCCGAGAACGGGACCGGCCTGACGCGGCCGGCGAAGTTCGACTGGGTGGCGCAGAGCCGCACCGTCGCCGAGACGTTCCGGCCCACGCTCGCCGTCGTGTCCCTCGGGCTCAACGATCGCCAGAGCATCGTGGAGGCGGGCCGCGCCCGGCTCGACCTCGGCACGCCGGCCTGGCGCAGCCGCTACGCCGAATTGGCCCAGGCGGTCGCCCGCAACCTCGCGCCGGCGGGCGGGGGGAGCGTGCTGTGGCTCGGCCTGCCGGTGCTGCGCGACCGGGCGAGCCAGGACGACGCGGCCGAGAAGAACGCGATCTTCGCGCAGGCCCTGCGCGACCTCGCCGCCCCGCGGACCCGCTTCGTCGCGCCCTGGCGCCAGGACCCCTCCGGCCCCGACAGTTTCCAGCCCTACGGGCCGGACCTGCACGGGGCCAAGGTGCAGATCCGCGCCCCCGACGGGATCCACTTCACGGCCGCCGGCTACGACGTGCTGGCGGCCCACCTGCTGCGCGCGGCGGCCGATCTCCTGGCGGAGCAGGGCGTCGCGCTCACCTTCCCGTGCCGGCGCTGAGGCGGGGCGCGCGGCGGCTGCGGCTCCTCGCCGGGCTGCTGCCGGCCTGCGCGGCGCAGGCGGGGGCGGAGCCGCGCGCCGCCGTCTCGATCCTGCAGATCGGCGACAGCCACACGGCGGCCGATCTCTTCACCGGCGCCGCACGGGCGCTGCTGCAGGCGCGCTACGGGGAGGGCGGCGCGGGCTACCTGCCGCCCGGGCGGCCGCACCCGGGCGTTCGCGACGGCCGGTTCGCCGCGACGGCGAGCGCGGGCTGGCGCTTCGCGAGCATCCAGCGCTCCGCGACGCCCGAGGCCTTCACGCTCTCGGGCTTCACCGCCAGTGCCCGCGGCGCCGGGGAGGTGCTGCGGCTCGCGGCCGATCCCCCGGCGCCCTACGGGCTGATCGAGATCGAGGCGCGGACGGGGCCGGGCGCGGGGGCGATCGAGATTCGGGTCGACGGGGAGCGCGTCCGCACGGCCTCCCTGCGGGCCGCCGCGCCGGGCTGGACCCTGCTGCGGCTCCCGGCCCCGCGCGGCGGCCCGGCCGCCCTGACCACGCTGGCGATCCGCACGACCGGCCCGGGCCCCGTCACCCTCGCGAGCATCGGCCTCTTCCGGCCCGGGGGTGGGGTGACCTACAGCCATCTCGGCTTTCCGGGCGCCACCGTCGACGTCCTGGCGCGCTTCCCCGCGCCAGTGATCGCCCGCGACCTGCGGCGCCTGCGGCCCGACCTGATCGTGCTGGCCTTCGGCACCAACGAGGGGTTCGACGACGCCCTCGACCCGGCCGCGTACCGGGCGCGCTACCGCGCCGCCCTGCGCCGGCTGCGCGCCGCGGCGCCGCGGGCGCGGCTGGTGGTGATCGGGCCGCCCGCGGCCGGACGGGCCGGCCCCGGCTGCGGGGCCGGGGAGGGCGCCTGCGCGCCCGCGGCCGCCCCCGCCAAACAGGGCGCCTGCGCCGTCCCGCCGCCGCCGAAGCTCGACGCCGTGCGCGCGGCGCAGCGGCAGGTCGCGGCGGAGGAGGGGGCCGCGTTCTGGGACTGGGCCGCCCTGATGCCGCCGGACTGCCCCGCCGAGGCATGGCGGCGCCTCGACCCGCCCCTGATGTCCAAAGATCACATTCATTTTACGAAGCTGGGATATAGCCTAAGCGGCCGCGCCTTCGCGGAATTCCTCGATCCGATCGTGCAACGAACGTTGGAGGAGGCCCATGCTGTTCCCAACGATTGAGTTTGCACTGTTCTTCATGACGGTTCTGCCGCTGACTTGGGCGCTCAATCGCCGGAACGAGCTCAAGAAACTGATGCTCGTGGGAGTGAGCTACGCCTTCTACAGCTGCTGGAGCGTCGCCTTCCTGCCGCTCCTGGTGCTGTCCTCGGTGGGGAATTACGGCTTCGGCCGCCTCATCGCGGCCTGCGAGGGACCGCGCCGGCGCGGGATGGCCGTGGGCTGCGCGGTCGCGCTCAACCTCGCGCCGCTCTGCTACTTCAAGTACTATGACTTCGCGGCCGCGCAGCTCCAGAGTCTCGCGGACCTCGCCGGATGGCCCGTCGCGCTCGGCTCGACGGGGCTCGCCGTGCCGGTGGCGATCTCGTTCCTGACCTTCCACGGCATCTCCTACGTGGTCGACGTGCATCGCCGGACGATCCCGGCCTCGCGCTCGCTTCTCGACCTGATGCTCTACGTCAGCTTCTTTCCCCACCTCGTGGCCGGCCCGATCGTGCGGGCGGCGGAGTTCCTCGGGCAGCTCGCCCGTCCGTCCAATCCCGGCCGGATCGACCTGTCCGGGAGCGCGCTGCTGATCCTCGGCGGGTTGTTCAAGAAGGTCGTGGTGGCGAGCCACCTCTCGGTCCTCTACGTGGATCCGGTCGTCACCAATCCGGGCGCCTATGGCAGCGTCGACCTGATCCTCGCGGCCTACGCCTACGCCATCGTCATCTACTGCGATTTCAGCGCCTACACGGACATCGCGATCGGCGTCGCGAACCTCCTCGGCTACCGCTTCCCGCAGAACTTCGACCAGCCCTACATCGCGCTCTCGCTGCAGGAATTCTGGCGGCGCTGGCACATCACGCTGTCGTCGTGGCTGCGGGACTACCTCTACGTCCCGCTCGGCGGCAGCCGGGGCGGCCGGCTCCTCACGCTGCGCAACCTCGTCCTGACGATGGTGCTCGGCGGCCTGTGGCACGGGGCGGGCCTGCAATTCCTGGTCTGGGGCGCCCTGCACGGGGTCGGGCTCGCGGCCGAGCGCGGGCTGCGCGAGGCCACCGACCCGAGGGGCCGCCTGCGCGGCTTCCTGCGCAGCGAGGCCGGCGAGGCCCTGCGCTGGATCCTGGTCTTCCACTTCGTCTGCCTGGCCTGGATCTTCTTCCGGGCGCCGGATTGCGCCAGCGCGCTCGACTACCTCGCGGCGATCGGCCGGGGCCTCGGCGGGCCCGCCCCGCTCGCCGCCACGCCGCTCGTCCTCGCGCTGATGGCGGCCGGGGCCGCCACGCAGCTCGCGCCGCCCGCCCTCGCCGCGGCCGCCCGCTCCCTCTACGGGGGCGCCGGCCTGCCCGCCAAGGTCGCGCTCGGCACCGCGCTCGCGTGGCTCGTGGCGATGCTGTCGCCCTCCGGCGTGGCGCCCTTCATCTACTTCCAGTTCTGACCCGAGGAGATCGCGTGACCACCACCCCGCTGCAGGCGGCCCTGGGCGGGCCGGCGCTCCGGCCCCTCGCCGAGGAGGCGGCGACCGTCACGGTCGCGCAGCCCGCCGCCGCGATCCTCGTCGTGTGGGGAACGCTCGCCCTCCTGGCCCTGGCCGACCCGCGGCCGATCGCCGACTGGCTCGACGAGATGGAGCCGAACCCGGTCGTGCGCGCGGCGCAGGGCGGGGCGGCCCGGCTCGTCGCCGCCTCGGAGGCGCTCGGCCTCGCCCAGCTGTCGGGGCGGGTGCGCGAGGCGAGCCGGACCCTCACGCGCCGTCCGTGACCGGGGCGCCGCGGCCCCGCCGCCCGCCGGGGCGGGGACCTCTCATCGGCTGTCCGGACGTGATCGTCCGGACAGCGGATGATCCGGGATCCGGTTTTATCCAAGCGGATCCCGGATCACGAGCCCGCGCGGCGCCTGAGCGAAGCCCACATCCGCATGGCGAAGCAATCAGTCGGATTTGGTATCACCATCGACAACCAGTGACGCCGCGGTAAACTGCCCAGGTACTGCGCCTGGATGTCCAGTGCAGCACCCATGCTGCGGGGCGTCGGCGGGCCGGATGAACAGCATCGACGATCTCCCGGCCGGGGCGCAGGAGCGGATGAGCCTGCGCGCCTCCCTGGTCGAGCGCGAGGCCGAGCTGGCCCGGGTGCAGCAGATCGCGGGCGTGGGCGGGCTCGAGGTGGATCTGCGCGGCGGCTTCCGCAACCGGCGCTCGCCCGAGTACCTGCGCATCCACGGCCTGCCGCAGGACGCCGCCCGCGAGACGCACGAGGAATGGGTCGGGCGCATCCATCCGGAGGACCGCGAGGCGACGCTCGGCCACTTCCTCGACGCCGTGCGCAGCGGCGCCCGCGAGTACCGGGCCGAGTACCGCATCATCCGGCCGAGCGACGGGGCGGTGCGGTGGATCGCGGCCGTCGCCGAGATCGAGCGGGACGAGGCCGGCGTGCCCCTGCGCCTCGTCGGCGCCCACCGGGACGTGACCGAGCGCAAATGCGCCGAGATCGCCCTGCGCGAGAGCGAACTGCAGAAGCGCCTCGCCCTCGACGCGGCCGGGCTCGGGATCTGGGAGTACCGGCCGGATTCCGGCGCGCTCACCGCCGACGCCCGCTGCAAGGCCCTGTTCGGGCTCGCGCCCGAGGCCGAGGTCGGCCCCTCGACCCTGCTCGACGCCTGCCACCCGGAGGACCGCCCGCGCCTGCGCGCCGCGCTCGCCGCCGCCACCGACCCGGGCGGGCCGGGCGGCCTCGCGCAGGAGCACCGCACGCTCGGCGGTAGCGGCGAGCGCTGGATCGTCACCCGCGGCCACGCCTCCTTCGAGGGCGGGCGCTGCGTGCGCCTGATCGGAGTCGTCCTGGAGGTGACCGAGCGCAAGTGGGCCGAGGCGGCCCTGCGCGAGAGCCGCGACCGGCTCGCCGCCGAGCGCCACGCCCTGGAGGTGCTCAACCGGACCGGAACCCGGATCGCCGCCGAGCGCGACCTCGGCGGACTGGTGCGCATCGTGGCGGAGGCCGGCCTCGCCCTGACCGGGGCCGCCTCCGGAGCGTTCGTCTACCGGGCCGACGAGCCGGGCGAGGAGGCGCCGCGCTGCGTCCTCGCGGGCCGGGACCAGGAGGCCTTCGCGCGCGGCGCGGAGCCCCTCGCGCTGGCGGCCCTGGCCGGGGAGCAGCCGCCCGACCCGGGCGAGGTCCGGGCGGCCGGTTTCGCGAGCCTGCTCACCGTGCCGGTCATCTCCGCCTCCGGCGAGACGACCGGCGTGCTGGTCCTCGGCCACCCGGCCCCGGGCGCGTTCGACGCCCGGATCGCGGCGGTCCTGACCGGGCTCGCCGCCCAGGCGGCGATCGGCTTCGACAATGTCCGGCTGCTGCGCGCGGCCCACCGGGCCAATGCCAGCCTGGAGCAGCGCGTCGAGGAGCGCACCGCCGCCCTGCGGCGCGCCGAGGAGGCGCTGCGGCAATCCCAGAAGATGGAGGCGGTGGGCCAGCTCACCGGCGGCCTCGCCCACGACTTCAACAACCTGCTCACCGGCATCGCCGGCAGCCTCGAACTCCTGCAGCTGCGCCTGCGCCAGGGGCGCCTCGGTGAGATCGACCGCTACGTCGAGGCCGCGCAGGGGGCGGCCAAGCGGGCGGCGGCCCTGACGCATCGCCTCCTCGCCTTCTCGCGCCGCCAGACCCTGGATCCGAAGCCCGTCGACGCCAACCGGCTGATCGCCGGGATGGAGGAGCTGATCCGGCGCACGGTGGGGCCCGCCATCGGCGTCGAGGTGGCGCCCGCCGCCGATCTCTGGACGGCGCTGGTCGACCCCCACCAGCTCGAGAACGCCCTCCTGAACCTGTGCCTGAACGCCCGCGACGCGATGCCGGACGGGGGCCGCATCGTCATCGCGACCGCCAACCTCGCGCTCGGCCCCGAGGAGGCCGCGGCCGCGGATCTGAGTCCCGGTCCGTACCTGTCGCTCAGCGTCGCGGATACGGGGATCGGCATGACCCCGGACGTGATCCAGCACGCCTTCGAGCCCTTCTTCACCACGAAGCCGATGGGCCAGGGCACCGGGCTCGGCCTCTCGATGATCTACGGCTTCGCCCTTCAATCCGGCGGGCAGGTGCGGATCGCCTCCGAGGTCGGGCGCGGCACCCGGGTCTGCCTGCTCCTGCCGCGCCACGAGGGCGCCGCGGAGGAGGTGGACGGGCCGCTCGCGCCGATGCGGGAGCCGCGGGCGGGGCGGGGCGAGACGGTGCTCGTCGTCGACGACGAGCCGACCGTGCGGATGCTGGTGACGGACGTTCTCGAAGGGCTCGGCTACGCGGTGCTCGCGGCGGGGGACGGCGCCGCCGGCCTGCGGCTGCTGCGCGAGGAGCGGCGCATCGCCCTCCTCGTCACCGATGTCGGGCTGCCGGGCGGGCTCAACGGGCGGCAGATGGCGGATGCGGCGCGCGCCGACCGGCCGGATCTCAGGGTGCTGTTCATCACCGGCTACGCCGAGAACGCGGCCCTCGGCGGCGGCCGGCTCGGCCCCGGCATGCAGGTGCTGACCAAGCCCTTCGCGGTCGAGACCCTGGCGGCGCGCGTGAAGGAATTGCTCGCGCGGTGAGGCGCCCGCCCTCGCGCGCCGGCCGCGCATCATGCGCCGCCACGGGCTGGCGCGCATCCCTGTCCGAGAACCGGGCGCTGCGCGAGGCCGAGAGGCCCGAGTCCGGCCCGTCCCCCTCCGCGGCGCGGCCGGCGCCGCTCAGCGGGCGTTAAGGATCTCCGAGGGTGGAGAAGCGGTAGGCGATGAGGCAGCGGTAGGTCGCCCCGGGATCGAGGCGGGCCGAGCCGAAGACCGGCTGGTTCGGCGTGTCCGGAAACAGTTGCGGTTCCAGGGCGACCCCGTCCGACTGGCGGTAGGCGAGGCCGGACTTGCCGATCGCGGTCCCGTCCAGGAAGTTGCCGGTGTAGAGTTGCAGGCCCGGCTGGTTCGTCAGCAGGTCGAGGACGCGGCCCGAGCCGCGCTCCTCCAGCCGGGCGGCCGGCCGCGCCGCCTGGCTCGGCGCGGTCCCGAGCACGAAATTGTGGTCGTAGCCGCGCCCGCGCCGGATCTGAGTGTGGCGGCCGTCCCGGATTCGCGACCCGATCGCGGTGGGCGCGCGGAAGTCGAAGGGTGTGTCGGCGACCGGCGCGAACTCGCCGGTCGGGATCTGCGTCGGATCGACCGGCGTGTAGGTGTCGGCCGGGATCGTCAGGACATGATCGAGGATGGGGCGGCCCGCGCCCTCGCCCGCCAGATTGAAGAAGCTGTGATTGGTCAGGTTGACGATGGTCGGCTGGTCGGTCGTCGCCGCGTAGGCGATGCTCAGCGTATCGGGCCCCTCCAGGCGGTAGGTGGCCGTGACCGTGAGGGTGCCGGGATAGCCCTCCTCCCCGTCCGGGCTGACGTAGCGCAGGGTCGCGGCCGGCCCCTCGCCGCCGCGGATCGCGGTGATCTCCCAGAGGCGCCGGTTGAAGCCCTGCACGCCGCCGTGCAGGGCGTTCGGGCCGTCGTTGGTGGCGAGCGCGTAGCTCCGCCCGTCGAGGCTGAAGCGGCCGCCGCGGATGCGGTTGGCGTAGCGCCCGACGCTCGCGCCGAAATAGCTCGGCCGGTCGAGGTAGCCGGCGAGGTCGGGAAAGCCCAGCACCACGTCCGCCGGCGCGCCGTCGCGGTCCGGCACGTCGAGGCCGCGCAGGATCGCCCCGTAGGCGAGGATCCGCGCCGTGAGCCTGCCGTTGGTCAGCGTCACCTCGTCGACCGTCCTGCCGTCCGGCAGGATCCCGAACGGGCGTCGCGCGGCGCCATTGCCTTCCCGCATGCTCATCCTCCGGAGCGGCGCCCGGGCGGGCCGGGTCCCGTCGGCACGCGCGGGTTGTACTCTGGCGACATGGACGCCAGCAACCGACGGCCGCGCCGGGAGCCGTCGCCCTGCCGAGCGCCTGCCTGCGCGCGGCGAAATCCCGCGCGATCCCGCGAGAGCGGCCGTCGCCATGGCGGCCGTCATCCGCTACGGCCTCACCCGCTCGCCGGTCGCCCGCCGGGCCAGGACGCGGAGCCCGCCTTGACATCGTCCCCCACCTCCCTGCGGATCGCCCTCGTCGGGCTCGGCAAGATCGCCCGCGACCAGCACCTGCCGGCGATCGCCGCGACGCCCGGCCTGGACCTCGCCGCCACCGCCGGCCCCGGCGCCGGCCTGGAGAACCTGCCCCACGCGCCGACCCTGGCGGCGCTGCTCGAATCCGGGCCTCCCTTCGACGCGGTCGCCCTCTGCACGCCGCCGCGCGGGCGCGGGGCGCTCGCCGCCGCGGCGCTGGCGGCGGGCAAGCACGTCCTCCTGGAGAAGCCGCCCGCGGCGACCCTGGGCGAGATCCTGCCGCTGGCCGCGCAGGCCCGCGCGGCCGGCCTCAGCCTGTTCTGCGCGTGGCATTCCCGCTTCGCCCCCGCGGTCGAGCCGGCCCGGGCCGCGCTGCGGGACCGCCCGATCCGCGCGGTGCGCGTCGATTGGCGCGAGGACATCCGGGTCTGGCATCCGGGCCAGGACTGGATCCTGGAGCCGGGCGGCCTCGGGGTGTTCGACCCGGGCATCAACGCCCTGTCGCTCGTCACCCATCTCCTGCCCCGGCCGGTCCAGGTGACCGGGGCGGACCTCGCCTTCCCGGCCGACCGGCAGGCGCCGATCGCCGCCGCGCTCGACCTCGCCGACGCGGCGGGCCTGCCGATCCGGGCGGAGTTCGACTTCCTGCAGGCCGGGCCGCAGACCTGGGACATCCGGTTCGCGACGGAGCGCGGGCTCCTGCTTGTCTCGGGCGGCGGGGCGCGGCTGAGCCTCGACGGCGTTCCGATCCCGACCGCTCCGGAGGCGGAGTATCGCGGCCTCTACCGCCGCTTCCGCGACCTGGTCTCCCGCCGCGAGAGCGAGGCCGACCTCGCCCCCCTCGGCCTGGTGGCGGACGCCTTCATGATCGGGCGGCGCCGCACGGTCGCGGCCTTCGGGGGCTGGTGATGGGCGGCGAGGCCGCGGGCGGGCCGCTCCCCGCCGCACCCGAAGGCGCCGCCCGCGTCTTCGACGCCACGCCCTGTCACCTGGGCGAGGGGGTGACCTACGAGGCCGAGACCGGCACCGCGTGGTGGTTCGACATCCTATCCAGGCGCCTCTTCGAGGCGCGAGGCCTCTCCGAGGCGCGAGGCCTCTCCGAGGCGCGAGGCCTCTCCGATGTGCCGGACCCGCCCGACGCGTCGCGCCCTCTCGATGCCGGGCCCACGGGCGGGGACGTCAGGGTGCACAGCCTGCCGGTGATGGCGAGCGCCCTCGCGGCAGTGGGCGACGGGCGCCACGTGCTGGCGGCCGAGGACGGCCTGCACCTGCGCGCGCCGGACGGGCGCCTCACGCTGCTCGCCCCCGTGGAGGCGGACGATCCGCGCACCCGCTCCAACGACGCCCGCGTCCATCCGAGCGGCACCTTCTGGTTCAGCACCATGGGCCGGGAGGCCGAGCCGGGGGCGGGCGCGATCTACGCCTTCCAGGCGGGGCGGGTCTTGCGGCTGTTCTCCGGGCTGCGGATCCCGAACGCCATCTGCTTCTCGCCCGACGGCAGCGCCGGCTACTTCGCCGATACGGGCGCGGGGGAACTGCACCGGGTGCCCCTCGACGCGGCGACCGGCCTGCCCGAGGGCGCACCCGCCCTCGTCCTGCGCCACGACGACCCGGCCGGGCTCGACGGGGCGGTCACCGACGCGCAGGGATGCCTGTGGATCGCCCGCTGGGGCGGGGCGCGGGTCGACGCGTTCTCGCCGCAGGGCACGCTCCTGCGCAGCGTCGCGATCCCGGCGCTCCAGCCGAGCTGTCCGGCCTTCGTCGGCGCGCGCCTCGACCGGCTGCTCGTCACCTCCGCCTTCCAGGGGCTCGACGCCGCAGCCCGGGCGGCGGATCCCCTCGGCGGACAGACCTTCCTGGTCGCGCCCGGTGCCCGCGGCAAGCCGGAGCCCCGGATCCGCCTGGGTTCCGCCTGATGCAAGGTGAGCGGCGTGCCTTCTGCCGATGTCGCACCGGCAAGATCGGGACGGATCTTAAAGACAGGACCGAAGACCTGTCGCGGGAAGTCCGTCGCCTGATCCTTAACCTGCGCGACCAGGATGCCTGATCCGCGATCCGGTCGATCCGAGCGGATCCCGGATCACGAGCCCGCGTGGCGCCTGAGCGAAGCCGACATCCGCTATCCCGAAGGGATCAAGCGGATTCAGGATGACGTGTCGCGGGTCTCGCCGCAGCGCCAACGGCCGCGCCTGGGACACCGGCGCGGCCGGGGAGGGGCCTCGGTTCAGGGCCCTCGGCCGGCCGCGTTGTAGATCTCCGCGGCCGGATAGACGACCCGCACCAGGGAGGCGGTCGCCCGCGCGACGGGCTCGGCCGTCTCCTGCACCGCCCGCTCCCGCTGCAGCCGCGCGAGGAGGCGGTGCGCCTCGGCCGCCGGAACGGCGCCGGCCGGGGCCACCATGGCGCTGACGAGGCGCCTCGTCTTGCCGTCGAGCCGCCGGGAGCGCGTCGCGTCCTCGAAATCCCCCGCCCGGTGCCGGTCCCCGGGCCTGCCCGTGAAGACCCGGGCGCCCGCCGCGGTGACGACGATGTCGCCCGGGCGCAGGGTGGTGTCGCGCATCAGGGCGGCACTCGGATCGCCCGCCTTGGCGAGCGCCGCGGCCCGCGCATCCTCCGCGACCGGCCGCTTCTCGACTGCCGCCCGCCGCTTCTCGACCGCCTCCGGCCGCGGCAGGGCCGCGTAGCGCGTCCGCGGATGGGCCCGCGCGGCGGCCGCGGCGGCCGCGACGGCGGCCTTCGGCGGCAGGCGGCGCGCCACCGGCAGGGCCGGACGCGGCGCGCGCCGCGCCCGCACGGGCGCTGGCAGGGGCTGCCCGACCGGGACCGGCTCGACTTGCGGGGCCGCGCTCGGCGGCGGCGCGAACAGGCGCTGGAACAGACTGCCGAACCCGTCCTCGTCGCCGGCCCGCACGTGGGCCACCATGCCGAGCAGGAGGCATCCCGAGGCCAGGGCGAGCGCGGCACGGCGGCCATGGCAGGTCTGGAGCAGCATCGATTCCTCCGCGTCGCCCGCCTTGCGACGGACCGTCGCCGCAATAACAGGAGTTAGCGGGCAGCGTTCCCGCGAAATTCAAAATCAATCCCATTGTCGGCGAGGCTACAGGGCACGGGCCTGCGTTCCGATAAGCTTGGGGAAAGTGCGAATGCGCCGATTCTCGACCTCGACGGCATGATTCTCAACGGAGTCCGACGGGGCGTCGTCGCACCGGCGCGCGCCGATGCGTGGGGCTGCCTCGGCGGGGGCCGCGTCGCGCCCTCGACCGGCCGCGGCGATCCGGGGTCGACTTCTGGGGCAATGGCCGTTAGGGCAAAAGCCGTTCGCCTGCAATTCAACCCGACGGCCGCGTCTCCCTCAAGGTTCCCGATGAGCGACCCCGCTTCCCTGCACCTCGACCACCAGCTCTGCTTCGCCGTCTACGCGGCCGCCCACGCCTTCACGGCCGCCTACAAGCCGATGCTGGAGCCCTTCGGCCTCACCTATCCGCAGTACCTCGTGCTGCTCGTGCTCTGGGAGCGGGACGGGGTGAACCTCAAGGAGATCGGGCGCCGGCTGCAGCTCGATGCCGGGACGCTGACGCCGCTGCTCAAGCGCCTCGAGGCGAGCGGCTACGTGCGGCGCCAGCGCGACCCGGGCAACGAGCGCCAGCTGCGGCTCGAACTGACCGAGACCGGACGCGCCCTGCGCGATCAGGTGAGCGGGGCGCGGGCGCAGATCGTCTGCGCCCTCGGCGGCGCGGAGGAGCCGATCCGCGACCTGCGCGAGCGGCTCACGCGCATCGTGCCGATGCTGCGCGGCCTCGGCGTGAAGGCGGATTCCGCGCCCTGAGGCGCGCGGCACACATCCCAGCGCGGCCCTCGGCCGGGTCCGGACGCCTCGCCGGCTTCCGCCTGCCGGTTCCATAACGTCGCTTATGCGAATCGGGTGTGTAGGCGCAAAGTGAAAATGTCCCACTTGTGCAAAGGTGGAATGGCACACTCCCCTGTCGGAGCGGACGCGGGAGGCCGCCATGGGGTGGGTCCTGATGAGCGAGCGCGAGCTGCAGCGGGGCGAGGTTCTGCATGCGGTCCGGGCGGGTCGACAGACTGTCACGGCCGCGGCGCAGGAGCTGCGCCGCAGCCGCGCCGGTCCCGACCTCACGCCCGGGCCTGCGTCAGGCCGAGCGTGTTCCCCAGCAGACTGACCAGCTCGGCCTGTCGCGAGACCCCGATCTTGGCGAAGACCGCCTTCAGCTGGGTGCGCACGGTGGCTTCGCTGGTGCCGGATTTCGTGGCCACGTCGCTGACCGTCTGGCCCTGGGCGATGAAGCGCGCGACCCGTGCCTCGGCGGCCGTGAGGTCGAACAATCCCTGGATCACCGCCGCGGGCGGTGGATCGCGCTGGCAGAGCGGCGTCAGCACGACGAGGCTCGCGGCGGGTGTGTACAGGTCGCGGGCCGCCCCGCGGATCGGCACGACGTGGGCCACGGCGGGAGGCTGGCCTTCGGCCGGCGGCACGGGGATCGACATCACGGCCGATCCGGCCGGCGCGTGGTTGCGGATGGCCGCGAGGGCCGTCTGCAGGAGCGCATCGGCGCCGGCATCCCGCAGGTGGAAGGCCCCGCGGGCTCCTTCGAGCGCGCAGCTCGGCATCCGAGCCCGCATGTGCGGGTTCGCGTCGATCAGGGCGCCGGACTCGCTCAGCACGGCCGCGGGCAGCCCGAGAATGGCCAAGGTCTCGGTCGTCGCTCGGGCCCGCTCCAGTCCGAGCCGCGCCGCCATCATGGCGGCCCGGGCGAGGTGCGGCCGCAGCGTGTTCAGCGCCGCCACGGTCTCGGCGGGAACCGGTCCGTCCTCGTAGCGCCGGTCGAAGGTGAAGGTGAAGACGTCGCCCGAGGGGATCCTCATGAACAGGCCGGCCGCCCAGCCGACGCCGTAGCCGCGATAGAACGGGTAGCTCGGCATCTGCATGAGCTCGTCCCGGGTCATGATGTCGTCGTCGGAGATGAAGAACGGGTGCCCGAGCGCGCGCCCACGCTGGACCCAGGTGCAGCGCGTGGCCCAGCCCTCCGTGAAGAAGGCGTGGAACATCGGTGCCACGGCGGCCGAGGTCGTCCAGCGGATCCTGGGATCGATCCTGGGGACGAGGGGCGGGATGGAGGACGGCAGCGTCACGAGAGCGCCGCCCACCATCCCGAGCGCCTCGGCGATCGACTCCAGGATTGCGGGCCAGAGGTCCGGCACGATCGCGGCCTCGTAGATCCGCTCGACCTGCGTCTCGTCAGGCTGCCACATCCCGTCGATATCCGCGTTCCGTCGTGACCCGGCTCACCGGCCCGACATCATGGTGGCGGGCGGCGTGAAGGTGCCGGACCACTGCGAGACCGCGTCGGTCTTCGACGTATACATGACCGAGAACGTCCCGCTGCCCCGCAGCCCCTTGAAGGCGCCGCCGGCCTCCTTGGTCCTGAAGCGGCCCTGCGCGGTCACCCTCCCCTGCGCATCGGTCGCGACCGCGCCGGTATAGGTGCTGACTGTGGTGCCCGTGGGGGTGGTGAAGGTGATGGTGCCCCGCACCGGTCCGCGGCCGCGCTTGAGCGTGGCGACCTCGTTGATCCCGACGGCGGCGCCGTCGAGCGGCTGGCCGGGACTCTGGTTCGTGCCCGTGCCGCTCTGCTGGATCTGCAGGTGATCCGGCGACCCGAGCGGCCGCGCCTCCTGCCGATCAAGGTGGATGGTGAAGGTGCCGGACATCGGCATCGCCACCGAGGCCGTGACGCACGTCAACAGTGAAACCGCCGCAGCAGGAATCGAGAGACCAAGCGTCATGTTGAGGCTCCATTCAATTGCATGCTACATGAGTTTCGAGTGCCCCTTCTTGTTGGCGTCGAGGATAGACGGGGAGGAAAACTTTCCATCATCCAAATAGGGTAGGAGATCCGCGAATTCGCGCGGCGCGGCCGGTGGCGCCGGTCCGCCCCGATCGCGCGGTTCCGCGCCCGTCATCGACGATGATCTTTGGCGCAGCATCCGAAGCTTCGCCGAGCGTCCGCCTCTGCATCGCAAGATCGAGCTGGACCGGAGGCGCTGTCGATCTCGGGCCTGCCCGAGATCGAGGTGATGGCGATCTCGGGCAGGCCCGAGATCGAGGTGATGGCGATCTCGGGCAGGCCCGAGATCGAGGTGATGGCGATCTCGGGCAGGCCCGAGATCGAGGTGATGGCGATCTCGGGCAGGCCCGAGATCGAGGTGATGGCGATCTCGGGCAGGCCCGAGATCGATGGGGCGCTACCGTCCGGGTCTTCGCCGTCAGACCATCCGGCGCGCGAACCCGGCCATCTCGCTCATCGAGGCGCCCACCGCGGCCGCCGCGGCCTCGATGGCCCGGGCGCTCTCGCGCACCTGCTCCACGCTCCCCGCCACCGTCTCCACCCCGCTCGTGACCGCCCGCGTGGCGTCGGCCTGCTCGGACACCGCCTGCGACACGCGCCCGGAGAGCGCGCTCATCTGGTGGATGGCCTGGCTGATGGTCTCGATCACCCGCACGGCCTCGCCGGTCGAGGTCTGGACCGCGGCGATCAGGCTGCCGATCTCCTCGGCCGCCCGCGACGACTGGCCGGCCAGCGCCTTCACCTCGGTGGCGACCACCGAGAAGCCCCGCCCCGCCTCGCCGGCCCGCGCCGCCTCGATCGTGGCGTTGAGCGCGAGCAGGTTCGTCTGCTCGGCCACAGCGCGGATCGCGCTCACCGCGTCGCCGATCCGGTCGGCCGCCTGAAGCAGGCCGGTCACGATGCCCCGCGCCTCCTCGGTCTGGCGCACGGCGGCGTCGCCGGCGTGGCGCGCCTCGCCGGCGTGGCGCGTCAGGCCCTCGATCGAGGCCGCGACGGCCCGCGTTCCCGCCGCCGCCTGCCCCACAGTGGCGGCGGTCGCGTCGGCCGCCTGCGCGGTCCCAGAGACCTGGGCCGCCACCCCCGCCATGGTCTCGTCGATCTCCGACAGCTTCGCCTCGATCGCCGCCAGCGCCTGCTCGCGCTCGCGGCGCTGCCGCACCGCCTCGGTGGTGTCGGTCGCGTACTTGACGATCTTGACGGGCCGGCCGCTCGCGTCGAGCACCGGGTTGTAGATCGCCTGCAGCCAGATCTCGCGGCCGCCCTTGCCGATGCGGCGGAACTCGCCGGAGTGGAACTCGCCGCGGCCGAGCCGCTGCCAGAACGCCGCGTAGGCCGGCGCCGCCCGCTCCTGGGGATCGACGAAGATCTCGTGATGGCGCCCGGCGATCTCGTCGAGGCCGTAGCCGACCGCGCGCAGGAAATTCGGGTTGGCGGTCAGGATCCGGCCCGACAGGTCGAACTCGATCATCGCCCAGGCGCGCTCGACCGCCTCGATCTTGCCGCGGCAATCCGCGTCGCTGCGCTTGCGCTCGGTGATGTCGGTGGCGACCTTCACCACCTTGGTCGGGCGGCCGCCGCGGCCCGGGATGGGCGTGTAGGTCGCCTGCAGCCAGATCTCGCGGCCGCCCTTGCCGAGCCGCCGCACCTCGGCAGTATGGGGCTCGCCGCGGGCGAGCGACGCCCAGAAGTCCCGGTAGGCGGCCCCGTCCTGCTCGGCCGGGTCGACGAACAGCCGGTGGTGGCGGCCCTTGATCTCGTCCAGCCCGTAGCCGACCGCCGTGAGGAACAGGGCATTGGCGTCGAGGATCGTCCCGTCCGGCGCGAAGGCGATCACCGCCTGCGAGCGGTCGAGCGCCGCGATCAGCGCGGCATTGTCACGGCCGAAGAACCACATGCTCATGTCCCGGTGATCGGACCGGCGCGCGCGATCCGTGAACAGCCCCGCACGGCCCGGGCCTCGTCCGGCCGGCGCCGGAATTCGCGGATCCGGCGCGCCAGAGGTTGGCCCGGGTTTGCCCGCCTCCGAGAGTGTCGCGCACAACACTTAACGCCCGGTTATTCACGCCGCCGCGATCCCCGGACTGACGCAGTGCGCGGGCGGGCACGCCCGACTTATCGCATGTCAACCCCGTTCTTTCGTCTGGCGGGAGCGCCTCGGCGACAGATATCTCCCGCAATACGGTTCAGTCTAATCAATGTGCTCTTCGGCGATGTTCAGGGAACGTGTCTCGGGGCGGCGCGCCGATCCGAGGCTTGGACGATATCCGGGTGGAACGTCGCGCGGTACGTCTGGCGCGGCAGCGGTGGAGCGCGTTGACGGGGCCGGGTCTGCCGCGGTCGCCGCCTGGGATCGCGGCCGGATCTCGCGACGCGACGGTGTTGGACCGGCGCGGGTTTCGGCCGCGACTTCGCTCCGGCAGAGGCGCGGCGCCGCTCTCCTCCGCCCCGTTCGGCGCGTCACACGCTGTCCGGACGATCGCGTCCGGACAACGTCTGCCAAGCCCGCGCGGCGCGTGAGCGAAGCCCAAATCCGCCTCGCGAAGCAATCCGTCGGATTCGGGATCACAGGTCGGTCGGCACGGGGATGCCGAGCGGGAGCTTCGCCGCCGAGCCGGCGGCGCGGCAGGCCGGCCTTGGCCTCGCCTCCCCGGGCGTGATAGATGACCTTGGGTCATCTGAGTCGCATCCTGAAAATATTCCAGCGAATAGGTCCGGCTCTGCTGTGCTGGCTGGCGGTGATCGTTCAGATCATCGCCCCCGGGGGCGCCACCGCGGCGGTCGTCCGCGCGACGTTCGACCCGTTCGCGCGCCTCGTCATCTGCGGTCCGGATCACCATTCCGGCGCCTCGCGCGACCGGCCCGAGGCCCCCCCGGCACTCCACGGCGATCCCTGCGGCCTCTGCCAACTCGTGGCCGCGGGCGGATTCGCTCCGCCGTCGGTGGCGCCCGCCCTGCCCTGCCCCCATCCGCCCGGACGGGTCGCTGCACGCCCCCGCCTCGCCCCGCTGGCGCGGCGGCGGCGCCTCGACCGGATCCGGGCCCGCGCCCCACCCGCCCCCGTCTGATTCCGACTGCATGCGCTGCCGGTGACCGCGGTCCCGCGCGCCCTTCGCGAATCCGTGCCGGTCCGCGCGATCCGGCGCGCCCCGTCACGCGACGCGCCCATGCGCCGTCGGGAGAGACTCATGACAATCGATCGCATCCTGAGGAGCGCGGCGCTCCTCACCCTGGCGGCTGCGGGCGCACCGGCCCTTGCCGCGCCGCGCCCGACCGGGACCGAAGCCCCGGCGCGGCCGGCGCCCGCCGACGTCCTGGCGCTGCCGGAATTGATCATCGCCGGTTGGCGCGACGGCGCGACCACCGAGGGCAGCGGCTCCTTCACGAGCGATGCCGTCACCGTCGCCGGCAAGGCCCCGGTGCGCCGCATCGACGTTCCGTACTCGGTCTCGGTCGTCACCCGGCGCCAGATCGAGGACCAGACCTTGACCACGGTCGACGAGGCGCTGGCCCGCGCCACGGGCGTCACCCGGATCTCGAACGAGCCGTCCCAGAGCCAGTACCTCATCCGCGGCTACGACCCGCAGGCGATGTCCGACGGCGTTCCGGTGCTCGGCGGGCTGAGCGGCTACCAGCAACTCGACACGGTGCTGTACGACCGGATCGAGGTGCTGCGCGGGCCCGCCGGGCTGCTCCTGGGCCAGGGTGAGCCCGCCGGCGTCGTCAATTTCGTGAGGAAGCGTCCTCGGGAGACCTTCGGCGCCTCCCTGGCGACCAGCTACGGCTCCTGGGCCAACAAGCGCGTCGAACTCGACCTCACGGGGCCGCTCGGCGGGGAGAGCGGCGTGCGCTGGCGGGGGATCCTGGCCGGGACCGACCGCGACTCCTCCTTCCGGGACGGGCACGGCACGCGCGGGCTCGGCGCCGGCATGATCTCGATCGACCTGACGCCCCGGACCACCCTGTCGCTCTCGGCCGTCCGCCAGGGCGACCTCTCGCCGTCCTTCTCGGGCCTCCCGGCCGATGCCGCGACCCGGCGCTTCCTGCGCGTGCCCCGCGACACCAACCCCTACCCGGCCTGGGCCAGGAACCAGTGGACGACCCAGGAATACGCGGCCGAACTCGAGCACCGGTTCGGCGAATGGGTGCTCAGAGCCGCCTATGTCCGCCGCTTGCAGGACTTCGCGTTCAAGGACGCGTACCCGGTCACCGGCACCGATCCGGCCGGCAATGCCAAGTATGCGCGGCGCTGGAGCATCTGGAGCTACGACCGGGAGGGGGCCGACCTCTCCGTGCAGGGACCGGTCGAGGCGTTCGGGCGCCGGCACGAGGTGCTGCTCGGGATGAACGCCATGTCCTGGTCGCAGGCCGGCCGGCGCGTGAACTACCCCCAGGTGGACGGCAACATCTTCGACCCGAATGCCGGCGTGGCGGAGCCGTTCGGCCCGTTCACCCGCGGGAGCCGCAACCTGCAAGAGCAGTGGGGCGTCTACGGCCAGACGCGGCTGCGCCTTCTCGACCCGCTCACGCTCGTCCTCGGCGGGCGCCTCTCCTCCTACGAGGCCCGCTCCCGGGCCGCCGCCCCGAGCCGCGGCACCCCCTGGGAGACCGACACGTCGGCCACGGCGCGGCCCTCGCCCTACGGGGCGCTGGTCTACGAACTCACGCCCGGGCTCAACGCCTATGCGAGCTACGCGGACATCTTCCTTCCGCAGACGGATCCGAAATGGCCGAGCGGCGTCATCGATCCCCGGGTCGGCACGCAATACGAGGTCGGCCTGAAGGGTGAGGCCCTGGAGGGGCGCCTGCAGGCCTCCGCCGCGCTGTTCCGGATCGACGACGTCAACCGCGCCTTCGACGACGCGGCCCACCCGAACTACTCCGTCGCCCTCGGCAAGGCGCGGAGCGAGGGCGTCGAGGTCGAGGTCTCGGGCGAGCTTCTCCCGGGCTGGCAGGCCGTGGCCGGCTACACCTATGCCCGGACGGAGTTGTTGAGGGACGATTCCCGGACGGGCGCGCGCCTGACGAACTGGCTGCCCAAGCACAGCGTGAAGCTGTGGTCGCAATACGACGTCCAGGAAGGCCCGCTGCGGGGCGTCTTCGTCGGTCTCGGCCTCGTCGCCGCCTCGACCACCTCCGACCAGGGACGCGTTCCGGTCCGCTTCCAGCCGCCCTACGCGGTCCTCGACCTCCAGATCGGCTACGCGGTGAACCGGACCCTGAAAGCGACCCTGTCCGTCAACAACGTGCTCGACACGGTCTATCGCACGCGGATCGGCGGCCTCAACACCTACAACACCTACGGGGATCCGAGGAACGTGATGCTGACGCTGCGCGCCACGTTCTGAGCCGATGCCCGGCGGCGGGTCCGGGCGCCGGCCCGCGACCCGCCGCCGCCCGCTCAGAACCCGACCCGGTCGCCGCCCTTGAGCCCGAGGATGCCGCGGGCGTCGTCGGGGGTGGCGATCTCCAGGCCCAGCCCCTCGATGATCTGGCGCACCTTCGTCACCTGCTCGGCATTCGACTGCGCGAGCTTGCCGGGTCCGATCCAGAGGGAATCCTCCAGCCCGACCCGCACGTTGCCACCCATCGCGGCAGCCTGGGCGGCGATGGGCAATTGGTTGCGGCCCGCGCCCAGCACGGACCAGTGGTAATCCCGGCCGAACAGCCGGTCGGCGGTGCGCTTCATGTGAAGCACGTCCTCCGGGTGCGGGCCGATCCCGCCGAGGATCCCGAACACGCTCTGCACGAAGAACGGGGGCTTGATCACGCCCCGGTCGGCGAAGTGGGCGAGCGTGTAGAGGTGGCCGATATCGTAGCACTCCACCTCGAAGCGGGTGCCGTTCTCGGCGCAGGTGGTCAGGATGTGCTCGATGTCCGCGAACGTGTTCTTGAAGATGCGGTCGCGGGAGCCGGCCAGGTAAGGCTCCTCCCAGTCGTGCCGGAAGCTCTTGAAGCGCTCCAGCATCGGGTAGAGGCCGAAATTCATCGAGCCCATGTTGAGGGAGGCGACTTCGGGCTTGAGCGTCGAGGCCGGGGCGAGGCGCTCCTCGATGCCCATGGTGGGCGCGCCGCCGGTGGTCAGGTTGATGACGCAGTTCGCGCGCTGCTTGATCACCGACAGGAACGGGCGGAAGGCCTCCGGCCGCTGGTCGGGCTTCCCGGTGCGCGGGTCGCGGGCGTGCAGGTGGACGATCGCCGCGCCGGCCTCGGCGGCGCCGATCGCCGCCTCGGCAATCTCCTCGGGCGTGACCGGCAGGTGGGGCGACATCGAGGGCGTGTGGATCGCCCCGGTGACGGCGCAGGTGATGACGACTTTGCGTGCGGCCATGGCAGGTCCTTTCGGGCAGGTCATCTCAGGATTGGGCGCGCTTGTGCGCCATCAGGGCGGCCAAGCGGGCGTCCCGGCGGCGCGCGCGCTCGGCTTGGCTCGCCGGATCGGGACCGCCTCGCCAAGCGGCCGCGATCCGCGCGAGGCTCTCCGCCTCCCAGACCTGGGGCGGGGCCGGGTCGGCGGCGAGGCGGCGGTAGAATCCGCCGTAGCGGGCGGCGTAGTCGGGCACGCCGCCGGGCGCGTTGAGGTCGATCGTCGCGAAGGGGCCGAGGAAGGACCAGCGCAGGCCGAGCCCCTCCGAGACCGTCTTGTCGAGATCCTCCGGGCTCACCACGCCCTCGGCGACGAGGCGGAAGGCCTCCGACAGCAGCGCCCCCTGCAGCCGGTTGAGGACGAAGCCCTCCACCTCGCGGTGCACGGTCACGGGCACCTGCCCCGCCGCCTCGTAGAGGGCGCGGGCGCGGGAGATCGCGGCCGGATCGGTCCAGGGCGCGCCGCAGAGTTCCACCACCGGCACGAGGTGGGGCGGGTTGACCGGGTGCGCCACGAGGCAGCGGCCGCGGCCGGGCAGGCCCTCGGTGAAGAGGGAGGCGACGATCGCCGAGGTCGAGGAGGCCAGGATGGTCTCGCGCGGGCAGAGCGCGTCGAGCTCGGCGAACAGCGCGCGCTTGGCCTCGACGGTCTCGGGCCCGCTCTCCTGGACGAGGTCGGCCCCCGCCACCACCTCGTTCAAGGCCGCGTGGCAGCTGACGCGCGCGAGGGCGCCCGGGACGTCCGCGACGAGGCCGTGGGCGGAGAGCTGCCGCAGGGCCGCCTCGATATGGCCCGGCGCGGCCTCGCGCGCGGCCGGATCCCGGTCGGTGAGGCGGACCCGGAACCCGGCCCGGGCGAAGACCACGGCCCAGGAGCGGCCGATCAGGCCGGCTCCGACGAGGGCGACGTTCGGCATGGCAGGATCTCCCGTTACAGCCACAGCACCTGGCGGCGCAGGGCCAAGTCGTCGCGCAGCGCGCGCGACGGGCCGACATGCATGACGCGGCCGCGCTCCAGCGCGACGGTCCGGTCGGAGAGCGCCAGGGCGAGGTCGAGGTTGTGGTCGACGATGACGATCGAGACCTCGCGGCGCAGGGCGTCGAAGGTCTCGAACAGGCTCTCGACGATCGCCGGCGCCAAGCCCTCGAAGGGCTCGTCGAGCAGGAGCACGCGGGTGTCGCCCGAGAGGGCGCGGGCCACCGCCACCATCTGCTGCTCGCCGCCCGACAGGTAGTCGGCGGGGGTGCGCCAGCGCTCGCGCAGGCGCGGGAAATAGGCGAGGATGCGCTCCTCGTCCCAGTGCACGCCGTGCCCGGTGCGCCGCCGCAGCCGGCCGAGTTCGAGATTCTCCGCGACGCTCATGCCCGCGAAGAGCCCCCTGCCCTGCGGCACGTAGCCGATGCCGGCCCGGGCGATGGCGGCGGCCGAGCGCCCGTCGAGGCTCTCGCCGGCGAGGCGGATCCGGCCGGCGGCGTGGGGCGCGATCCCGGTGACCGTCTTGAGGCAGGTCGACTTGCCGGCGCCGTTGCGGCCGAGCAGCGCCACGATCTCGTTCTCGTGCACCGCGAAGGTGACGCCGTTGAGGATGTGGCTCTTGCCGTAGAACGTGTCGACCTGATCAAGGGAGAGGAGCGTGCCTCCGCCCGCGGCGCTCGGGCGGGGCTTGGCGGCGATCGCGGCGGTGCCCGAGCCGATATAAACCTCCTGCACCGCCGGGCTGGTGCGGGCCTCCTCGACGGTGCCGTCGACGAGGACGCGGCCCTCGTTCATCACCGTGACGGCGTCGGCGATCTGGAAGACCCGGTCGATGTCGTGCTCGACCATCAAGACCGGCACCTCCGTCGAGACCCGCTTGATGATGTCGCCGATGCGCCCGCGCTCGGCCGCCGCGAGGCCGGCGAGCGGCTCGTCGAGGAGGAGCACGCGGGGCTTGGTGGCGAGCGCCACTCCCATGTCGAGGAGGCGCTGGCCGCCGTAGGAGAGGGAGCCGGCCTCCGTCCGCTCCAGCCCCGCGAGGCCGAGCCAGCGCAGGATCTCGGCCGTCTCCGCGGCCACCGCCCGGTCCCGGCGGGCGTCGCGCCAGGGATTGAAGCGGCCGGGATGCCGGCTCTGGACCGCGAGGCGGACATTCTCCTCGACGCTCAGCGCCGGAAACAGGTTGGTGATCTGGAAGGAGCGGCCGAGGCCGGCCCGGCAGATCCGCTCGGGGGCGAGCCCCGCGATCGAGCGCTCCTCCAGGGTCACGTCGCCGGCATCGGGCCGGAACATCCCGGAGATCAGGTTGAAGGCCGTGGTCTTGCCGGCGCCGTTCGGGCCGATCAGGGCGTGCAGCGTCCGGTCGCGCACCGCGATCGAGACGTCCTCCACCGCCCGGATGCCGCCGAAGCGCTTGGCGATGCCGCTCGCCCGCAGGATCGCGCCCGCGACCGCCCCGTCCGGGCGCAGGAAGCCGGGCAGGTTCTCGGGGGCGCCGGCCCGCCGGCCGGCCATCGCGGCGTCCTCGCTCGGGGCCGGCCGGATCAGGCGCAGCACCCGCCGGCCGATGCCGACGAGCCCGTCCGGCGAGAACAGGATGAAGCCGATGAACAGGAGGCCGAACCAGAACAGCCAGTCGCCGGTCCAGATCGAGAGCAGTTCCCGAAACAGGATGAAGAACAGCGCGCCGATCGCCGGGCCGGCGAGGCTGCGCATGCCCCCGATCACCACCATGGCGAGGAGTTCGCCCGAGAAGGCGGTGCCGAGCGGCTCGGCCGAGGCGAAGCGGTGGGTGAAGACCTCGAGCACGCCCGCGAGGCCCGTCACCGCCGCCGAGATCGTGAAGGCGAGGAGCTTGTAGCGGGCGGTGGGGTAGCCGAGGAAGCGGGCCCGCTGCTCGTTCTCGCGGATCGCCTCCAGCACGCTGCCGACCGCCGAGCGGCGCAGCCGCGCGAGCCCGCAGAGCACCGCGAAGCCGACGACCGCCACGCAGGCGTACCACGTCGCCGGGGCGTCGAGGTCGATGCCGAGCAGGGAGGGCCGCACCACGCCGCCGAAGCCGCTCTCGCCCCCGGTCAGCGCCGTCCAGCGATAGGCCACCGTGAAGGTCAGCGCCGAGAGGGCCAGCGTCAGCAGCGAGAAGTAGACGCCCCGGCGGCGCAGGATCAGCAGGCCGACGAGGAGGGCGGCGAGGGCCACGAAGGCGAGGGCGAAGACGGCCGGCGCGACGAGGCCGCCGGGGAAGAGGGCGCGCTGGCTGATCGCCGCCGCGTAGGCGCCGAGGCCTAAGAAGGCGCCGTGCCCGAAGGAGACGAGGCCGGTCTGCCCGACCAGGATGTTGAGGCCCAGGCAGGCCACCGCGAAGACCACCACGTCGGTGGCCGTGGTCAGGGTGAGGCCGAGCCCCTGCAGGCCGAGCGGCAGGACGACGAGGGCGAGCGCCAGGAGGGGGAGCGCGAGCCGATCGGTGCGGGTCATCGGGCGGTCCCTACTCGAAGCGCAGGATGCGCTCGCCGAACAGGCCGCGCGGCCGGACGAGCAGGATGAGGGCCATGAGCGCGTAGATCGCGGCCTCGGCGAAGCCCGGATAGACGAGGACCATCAGGCCGCGCACCACGCCGACGATCAGGGCCGCCACGACCACGCCCCAGAACGAGCCGAGGCCGCCGATCACCACGACCACGAAGGCGCCGGTGAGCACCTCCGCGCCCATGGCCGGGTGCACGCCCGTGATCGGCGCCAGCATCACGCCCGCGAGCCCCGCGAGCGCGACGCTGATGAACACCACCGCCGCCATGTAGGGCTTGAGCGAGATGCCGAGCGCCGCGACCATGTCGGGATTCTGCACCCCGGCCCGCACCACGCGCCCGAAGGTGGTGCGCTGCAGGAGGAACCAGACGGCGGCGACCGCCGCCACCACGGCGGCGAGGATGGTCAGCCGGTAGCGGGAGAGGATGAAGTCGCCCAGGAAGACCTGTCCGCGCAGCGCCTGCGGGATCCCGTAGGGCAGCGGCGGCGCGCCGAAGATCATGCGCAGGGCCTGCTCGGCCACCATGGCGAGGCCGAAGGTCAGGAGGAGCGAGAGGATCGGGTCGGAGCGGTAGAAGCGGCGGAAGAGCAGCCGCTCGGCCGCGAGGCCGATGATCCCGACGAGGAGCGGCGCGGCGAGGATCGCGCCGGAGAAGCCGAGGCTCGGCGAGAGCACGATGGTGAGGTAGGCGCCGACGGCGAAGAACGCCCCGTGCGCGAGGTTCACGATGCCGCCGAGGCTGAAGATCAGCGACAGGCCGAGCGCGATCAGGAGGTAGATCGCTCCCAGGAACAGGCCGTTCACGACCTGCTCGACGGCGAGGGTGAGGAGCATCACGGGACGTGTCCGGTCGGAGGGACGGGGTTGCGGAGCGGCCGGGACGGGATCCCGGCCGCCGGGGCGGAGGCGCGCGCCTCACGCGATGTCCGGCTGATCGCCTCGCGATGCGGCAAGCGGCTTCGCCGGGGCGGAGCGTCGCTCGGCCGCGCGGGCTCCCGGTGCGAATGCCGAGAGCCCTGTTCCGGACTTCGCGTCACCCCTCCATCTTGCAGGCGGCCTCCTCGGCGGTCGGGGCCAGCACCTCCAGGTCCTCGTTCGGCCCCGGCAGGGCCGGCGAGGACGAGAAGATGTCCCACTTGTCCTTGACCTTGTCGGCCGGCAGCGCGGTGATCGCGTACATCTCGCTGATCAGCTGGTGGTCGCGGGCGCGGAAATAGCCGGGGCGCGGCTTCTGCACGTCGAACTTGGCGCCGCCCTCCAGGTAGGAGACCAGGGCCGGCCCCTCGGTCGACTTCGCCTCGCGGATCGCCTGGGCGACGATGCGGATGCCGTTGTAGTCGCCCCAGGCCTGGTTCTCGGGCGGCTTGCCGTACTTCTTGGTGAAGGCGGCCACGAAGGCCTTGGCGGAGGGCGTGTCGACCTTGTGGTGCCACAGGCAGGGCCAGGTGCCGGCGAAGTTGCCCGCGCCCGCGCCCCAGGCGAGCGCGGTGTCGAAGCCGAAGCCCGCGATCGGGAAGGGCAGTCCGTACTCGGCGTACTGCTTGAGGAAGTTGGTGATCTGGTTGCCGGCGAGGTTCGAGATCACGAGGTCGGGTTTGGCCTGCCGGATCTTGATCAGGTAGGCGGAGAAGTCGGTGGCGTCGGTCGGCACGAGCTCGTCCGCGGCGAAGCTGCCGCCGTTGCCCTGCATGAACCCCTTGGCGACGCGCAGGAGGTCGTGCCCGAAGGCGTAGTCGGCGGTGAGCGAGTACCAGCGCTTGCCCTTCACCAGCCCCTCCTGGACCAGCGAGCGGCCGACCGCCTTCACGTACATCGAGTTGGCGCCCTCGATGTGGAACATGAAGCGCTTGCAATCCTGGCCGCGCAGCGCGTCGGAGTTCGCCCCGGTGTTGAAGAAGGGGGTGCGACCGCGCTGCGCCACCTGCCCGATGGCGAGGGCCGAGGCGGAGGAGATCTCGCCGACGATGGCCGCGACCTTGTCGCGCTCGACGTAGCGCTCGGCCTTGCTGGAGGCGGTCTGGGGATTCACCGAATCCTCGGTGAGGAGTTCGATCCGGCGGCCGTTGATGCCGCCCGCGGCGTTGATCTCCTCGGTGGCGAGCTGGGCCGCCATCACGGCGTACTCGCCGAGCGGCCCGAGGAAGCCCGTGCGCGGCGTCAGGTGACCGATGCGGATCGGCCCCTCCTGCGCCCGCCCGATGGCCGGCATCGCGAGCGCCGCGCCCGCCGCCAAGCCTCCCTGCACGAGGAGGCGGCGCGTCGGCTTCATGCCCTGCGTCATGGGTCTCGTCCCCTGCCCTAGCAATCCGTCACGGTCGCGTGGCTTGCCGTGATCTGTGATCACACTTAGGCTGCCATCAAACCGGGTGCCTGTCGAGATGCCGGCCAGCGGGCGGGCGCCGAAACCCGCCGGAGGAGCGCGACGCCGTGGACGGGGCCATCGCCAGGATCGGCCGAATGGAGCGCGCGACGCTGGGCGACCGCGTCTACGCCGAGCTGCGCGGGCTCCTGATCGCCGGGGAACTCGCGCCGGGCGAGCGGCTGTCCCTGCGCCGCGTCGCCGCCGAACTCGGCACCTCGATGATGCCGGTGCGCGAGGCGGTGTCGCGGCTCGCCGCCGACCGGGCGCTGGAGGTGCTCCCGAACCGCTCCGTGCGGGTGCCGCTGATGGATGCGGGGCAGTTCCGCGAGCTGACGCGGGTGCGCGTCGTCGTCGAGGGCTTCGCCGCCGAGGAGGCGGCCCGCGCCCGCACGGAGGCCGATCTCGCGGCCGTCGCCCTGCAGGACGCGCTCTTCCGCGCCGAGGCCCGCGCGGCCTCGCCGAATTTCGAGCGGGCGGTGCGGGCGAACAAGGACCTGCATTTCGCCGTCTACGCGGCGGCGCGGATGCCGACGCTCCTGGCGATCATCGAGGGGCTGTGGCTGCGCGTCGGCCCGGTGCTGAACCTGGACATGCGGGTCTCGGGCCAGCGCCTCGCCGAAGGGGCGGCGGAGCGCCACCACGCGGCGCTGGTCGCGGCGATTCGCGCCCGGGACGGGGCGGCGGCGCGCGCCGCGCTCGTCGCCGACGTCGAGGGCGCGGCGGCGTTCATCGCGGGCAGCGGGCGGCTGCCCGAGGAGAGGAGGGAATGATGGAGATGGGTGTGGCGGGCCTTCGGGTCCTGGTGACGGCCGGGGCCGGCGGCATCGGCCTGGAGATCGCCCTCGCCTTCCGCGAGGAGGGCGCGCGGGTCCATGTCTGCGACGTGGAC